>DVFI01000108.1 GCA_018713305.1 Candidatus Avichristensenella intestinipullorum | reverse complement strand
TGTCGGCGGTCTGAAGCCTTGCTGCGCAAGGCTTCCGAACCCGCCGCACATGTCGCCGGGTTCGGATGGCAGTTGGAGGGCTTCGGCCCTCCAAGCCTCCCCAAAGGGGTTATTCAAAGGAAGCGGCTTGCAGCCGCTCCTCGCGGCGTACATGCCGCCGCTGCGGATGGCACAGGAAGGGACTGCCGCCCCTTCCTGCATCCCCGCAGAGATGTGCCCGCTTTGTCGATACGCGGAGCCCCGGCCCGGAGGGCGCGGGGCTCCACATGGACAAAATATTTCGTGGCGGCGGTTTGCGCGCGGCCCCGGGAGGCTCTGCCAGCCCCGGGACGGGCGCTTTGGACGCCTGTCGAAACGCTCAGCGGTCCTCGCTGGCGGGATCGACGCCCAGCCGGCGGAGGGTCTCCACCACATAGGACTCGCGGTATTCCTCGTCCTTGGCGCGGCCCAGATAGCTCTTGAAGAATTCCTCGCAGGCCTGCTCGTAGGGGAGCTGGGCCAGCTGCGCGATGATGCGCGTGGAACGGTCGATGAGCTTTTTGTTGGTGGGCAGCACCTGAATCATCCAGTTGGACCACACGCGGCCCATCTTGGCCATGGTGGCCGTGGACAGCAGGTTGAAGGCGAGCTTGACCATCAGGTGGGGAAGCAGGTCCATGATGGTGTGCGGAAGCTGCACCGGCACGCGGATTTCGCGGCCCTCCACCGGCGCGCCGATATCGCCCAGGCGGAGCGTGACGCCGTCGTCGAACCGGCTCAGATTCCGGCGGTACCAGTCGAACGCCGCGCTGCGCGAGGTGGCGTTGTCCACGTCCACGCATACCAGGCGCGCGGGATGCCGGCTGTAGCGGGAGGGATCGTCCTCGTTGCCGATATGATAATAGGAAAGCTCCTCCGAGCCGACCTCCGGCGGGTTGTCCAGGATGGACTGGTCCGCGCCCATCTCCCGGTAATCCTCCACCGTCCAGTCCAGCCCGCGGATGGGCCGGCGGATGACATGCTGCCAGGCGACGCTGGAAGGATACAGCGGGTCTTTGGCATACGCCCAGCTGATGGGGCTTTCGGTATCGTTGTACTTGCGGTACGGGGGCAGGGTGAAGGTCGGCTGCCGCTCCGTGGTGTCGGTGAAGATATCCTGGAGGTAGGCGTGCGTGCAATAGGTAATCAGGCCGTTGTGGGTGTAGGTATCGGCCTCATAGTCCACGACCTCGGCCATGCCCGCCAGCGCTTCGCCCGTGGAAAGCTGCGACACCAGGGACGAAAACGCTTCGGCATACGCCTTGGGTTCCAGCACGCCCACGCCGATGGCCGAAAGCTCGTCCTCGCTCAGATGCGCCTTCAGCCAGCCCCACGCCCCCAGCTCCAGCGCGGCGCCCGCGACCAGAAGCTCCACCGTCGTCACCTGCATGCGGGTCGAGCCGGCCACGGCCATGTTGCCCACGTACAGCGGCAGGAAGGTGATGTTTTCGTGGCTGAACACCTTGCGCGCGCGCTCCAGATACTGGCAGAGCACCTCGCGCGGGTTGCAGTGGAAATAGTACGTCGAGCAGCCCAGCTCGTCCGCCTGGATGGCCGAGCCGATGGTCGAGGCGGACAGGCCGCATTCGGCCAGAACCAGCACCACGTCGCCCGGGCCGACGCCGGCGTCCCGCGTCTGGCGCGCGCCGAAGGTCATATAGTCTTCAAAGTTCTCCACGGACCGGACGCAGGCGCGGTCGCCGCCGGTCATAAAGGAATCACAGCATTCGGCGATTTCGACGAATTCGCGGGCGCGCAGCGGGAGCTTATCGATAAGGCCCATCCAGAACGCCCGCCAAGTCGAATCCAGCTGCAGCGCCAGACGGCCGGACGCGCCCACGCTGGAGAGCACCAGCTTGCGCCGCTCCGTCGCCACGCGGGTAATATCGGCCACCATGGCGCGGAACGCTTCGCTTTCAAAGCATGCTGCGGATACGGAGGCAATGTTCGTGTCCGCCTTGAGGATGGTCCGGACGCCTTCGGCCGTGTCGCGCGCGATTTTCGCGCTCAGGCCGCGGGTAAGCGGATTGGACTGCTCGGTCGGAATGCCGCCCAGATGGAATTCCTTTTCGTTTTCCACAAAGTCTCTGGCCGCCTGCTTATAATCCATATCAAACGCCCCTTTCCTGCACAATGCATTCTTATTGTACTGTCAACGGCCCGCAAAAGCAAGCCGGTTCGCACGGAGAACGGATAAAAATGTCGGGCGCGGCGCGTTTTTTTCTTGCGCGGCAGGGGCTCGGCGCGTATACTGTGGGTATGGATATACAGAAACTTGTGCAGAACCTGCTGGAAGAGGGCGTTCGCGGCGGATGCTTCCCTGCCGTGACGGCGGCCGTGGGCCGTGGGGAGGAGACGATTTGCCTGTGCTCCGCAGGAGATGCGAACCTGGACACCCGCTTTGATATGGCGTCCATGAGCAAGATTCTGGGCCCGACCATGCTCGCGCTCCGCGCATTGGAGGAGGGTGCGCTCACGCTGAGCGATACGATTGGGCAGTATTTTGCGGACGTTCCGCAGGACAAGCGGGACATTACCGTGCGCCATCTGATGACGCACACCGGAGGCTTTACGCCCCATTTTCTGCTGGAAGAGGAGGCGGACGGCCCTGCGGACGCCCTGGCCGCCATCCTGCGCCATCCCCTGGACGCGGCGCCGGGAGAAAAGCCGATGTATTCCTGCATGGGGTATATCGTGCTGGGCAAGCTCCTGGAGGCGCTCTACGGCGCGCCGCTGGACGCGCTGGCCCGCGAACGGGTCTTTTCGCCA
Source organism: Candidatus Avichristensenella intestinipullorum (assembly GCA_018713305.1). Taxonomy (GTDB): domain Bacteria; phylum Bacillota; class Clostridia; order Christensenellales; family Aristaeellaceae; genus Avichristensenella; species Avichristensenella intestinipullorum. The sequence continues at coordinate 969 of DVFI01000108.1, read as the reverse complement.
CTGGGCATGCTCCATACCGGCTACTGTCCCACGGGCGGCAACATTGCGCCCACGGAAGTCAACCCGAAGACGGGCGCTGCCTGGCAGGGCGTCGTGCATGACGAGAACGCGCGCTTCTTGGGCGGCGTGTCCGCCAACGCCGGCGTTTTCTCCGACATACGCGACTGCGCGCGCTACGCCTCCATGCTCGCCTGCGGCGGGAAGGGGTATCTTGCGCCGGCGACGCTGCGCGCGGCCATCCGCAACTATACGCCCGGCCATGACGCCCACCGCGGCCTGGGCTTCCATGTGGCGGGCCTGCCGGGGGAATTTTTCGGCGATTTGTTCCCGGCCCCGTCCTTCGGACATACGGGCTTTACCGGCACGTCCCTGGTCGTGGACCCGGAGTCCGGCGTTTTCGCCGTTCTCCTCAGCAACCGCGTCCATCCCTCCCGCGAAAACGCCCGGCATCTGCGCTTTCGCAGGAGGTTCCACAACGCCGTCTACGCCGCCCTCTCGCGCGACGCGCGCGGATAATTCCGAGGGGCGGCGCGCATAAACATTCTGCCCGACCCGCGAATCCCGTCTGCCGCGACGGGCTTCGCGGGCGCTTTTGTGGCCGTTTTGGGGCGCATGCGAAAAGCGTGGCGAAAAAACATGCAGGACAGTACATAATTATCAAAACAATTTTCTGCGGTTCGCAAAAATATATTGAGTATGTCCAACGGAATCCGGAAAAATTGAAGAAATTCACGTCAGCGCAATAATCTTGCGTTTTTTTTAGCACTATGCGATAAAATGCGCTTGACAAAACCACCCAAATTGAGTTATGATTTTTATATGAAATGCAGCGTCCCCGTGATACGCTCCGAAGCTGCAGGCAGAGAACAAGCGCGGTTGTTCTCCGCCTCATATGGGTGCGGTTTTTGTATATGTATTTCAAAAGCCGGTTGTATTTTGCCGAGGTGGTTTCCGGCCCGCAGACAGTCG
>DVFI01000107.1 GCA_018713305.1 Candidatus Avichristensenella intestinipullorum | reverse complement strand
TCCGGCCTCCGCCTGCTGTGGTTGCATGGCGCGCCGCTTTCCATTACAATCAAGGGGAGAGGACACGAAGCGGTTCTATGCGAATGCCATGTAAACGCCGCGGCGGATGATGGGACGGTATTTTATGGCGGCTTTTATCATCTTTGCGGGACGCTGCTGGACGGCGAAAGCGCATGGAAGAAAATCAGCAGGAATACTTCTCGCCGGGACAATGACGCCGCATGCCCGGTTTCCCCTGGTTTTCATGCTTCCTTTCAAAACGAGGCGGCATTCTTGAAAGAAGGTTTTCCGACGCCCGTGGTCCAGCCGGAATTTTCCGCCAGGATTCCCCGGGTGCTCAACCAACGCAACCCCTATGGAAAACGACCCTTGGAGGAGGAAACCCCATGAAGCACATGATTGCCTACTGCGGGCTGGATTGCGAAACATGCGACGCATATCTTGCCACCCTTCATGACGACCAGGCGTTGCGGGAAAAAACCGCAACGCTGTGGGCCAGCCTCAATCACGCGCCCATTCTGCCCGAGCATATCAACTGCCAGGGCTGCCGCGCCGACGGGGTGAAAACGGTGTTCTGCGACAGCCTTTGCGGCATTCGTCAGTGCGCGTTGAAAAAGGGAATGGCGACATGCGGCGACTGTCCGGACATGGAGACCTGTAAGCTGGTGGAAGCCATTCACGCCCATCATGCCGAAGCCATACAAAACCTGCGGGAATAGCCCGCGTGGTCTGAACGCTTCCCCGGGACCGAACGGCGCGCAGGATGGCAGGCTCGCCCGCCGGGCCGTCCCTGCCCTGTTCATGCCGCCGGGCAGGGGCGGGTTCCGGCGGCCCGGCGTTTGACGCAGCGCCCGCGCATCCGCGCTAGCGCGGCGTGTCTTCCTGCCCGGAAAGGGGGCCGTCCTTCTCCTGCCGGAATTGGCGGAAGACCCTGTCCATCGCCTCTGCCTCGGGCATGGGCACGCTATACAGAAAGCCCTGGATGATATCACAGTGGCATTGCTGCAGCGATTGCACCTGCTCTTCGCTCTCCACGCCCTCGGCCAATACGGCGAGCCCCAGGTCGCGGGCGACCCGGACCATGCCCCGGACAATGGCGAAGCCCGTTGGCGTGTGAAGGTTGTCAATCAAGGCCTTGTCCAGCTTGAGGCCGTCCACCGGATACTGCTGCAAATCGGAAAAGGCCGTAAATCCCTTGCCGAAATCGTCCAGGACAATGCGCACGCCGTGCGCCTTCAGCTGGAGAATATTGCTGTGAATCTGTTCGGGATGCCTCGCCACGACGCTTTCGGTCAGCTCGAACATCAGCAGGTCCCGGGGGAAACGGTAATGGGACAGAATTTCCAGGCATTTTTGCGGGAAATCGGCGGCCGAAAAGGTTTCCCGAGAAAAATTGCAGGAGATGAAAAAGCCCTCGATTCCGCAATCCGTCAGCCTTTGCAGAAAGCCGCACGCCGCATGCAGACAGGAATAATCCAGCTTATAGGTCAGCCCTTCCTTTTCCAGCAGCGGCATAAACTCGCCGGGCGTCAGCAAGCCGTACGTCGGATGAAGCCAGCGCGATAACGCCTCGCCGCCCACAATCCGGCGGGTGGCGGTATCCACATAAAACTGGATGAACAGCTGAAACTCCCGGCTCTCCAGCGCCTTTTCCACGGTGGCGCGCAGCTGTTTTCCGGTTTCGATGGCTTTGCTTGTCTCCTCCGAATCCATCACCAGGTCTTTTCGCTCCCGCAGGGCGTTGTCGGCCGCCCGGGCGGCACGGAGCACCGTCTTTTTCAAATCCGAATCGTCCCGCTTCAGGGAGTAAACCCCGGCGAAAACCCGCAGCTCATAAGGGTTTGCGCTCTCCTTCGGATACGCGCGCATCTGCTGAAGGATTTTCACGGTCCACGTCCGGACAGGTTCGGCGCCGACGTTCAGCCTCAGCAGCGCAAAGCTGAAATCATCCACTTTGGCAAGGATGTCGCCCTTGCCGACATCCCTGCGCAGCACCGTGGCGCAATGCGCCAGCGCTTTGTCTATCCCGCCGTGGTCGGCCAGAAGGCGCAGCCGCTCGGCGTCCACGCTGAAACAAATCATGTCGTAAAGCGCCCGGTTTTTCTCGTTGAGCATGCGGTCACTGGCGCGCTGCATGTAGGAAAAATTGCCCAGGCCCGTGACGGCGTCCTCTTCCAGGAGACGGCGGGCCTTTTGCAGCCGCTGTCGATAATGGCGCACCGTCAGCGCCAGGCAGGCCGCCAGCACCGACGCGCCCAGCGCCAGGCCTGCGAAAAACGGATAGTGCCCGTTCGTCGGGGCGGAGGCCTCCGCGCACTCCAGCAGCATGCCGCTAATCTGCGTCTGCGACACGCCGGAAAAAAACCCGGCGAGTTCCTCCTTCAGCCCCTCCGGCGCCGCCTCGGTAAACCGGAGGCAGTGCAGCAGGGTTTGCCCCTGCTGCTGCGTTTCAAACAGCACAAGGCGCTCCTCTTCCTGCTCCTCCTCCTGCTCTTCCCGCACCTCTTCCTGCGGCAGCGCTTCGGCCGGGACGCATTCATAGACCATATCCACCTGTACATTGCGCCACAGGCTTTCCCGGTCGCCGTCGGTCTTGTCATAATAAACCACCTGGTAATCGCTCTCCGCCGAAAAATCCTCCAGCAGGCAGGGCACAAGGCCCCGGTATGCCTCGGCTTTTTCGTCGTAATACTCCAGCGGGTAGGCGTCGGAGCCTCCCGCTATGAAAACCAACACCTTATCTTCCATCGTGCGCGCCTCCCTGCGGCAGGTCTGTCGGGGCGCCGGGTTCGGCTGCGTCCCCGGTTTTGCGGCGGAAAAGGCCGGTCTCCGTCCCGCCGTCACCCATCATGCCGTATCCTTCTAGTCGATATTGATTTTCTGACGTTTGATTTTGCCCCATGTATAATGTCTCCTTCGATAGCCGATAAGCGAGGTTGCCCGCACCCAAGCCAGCACGAAACGGAGGAAGGACACCTCCAGCACGCACATGCCCACGGCCTTGAGCAAATCAGAAAGGTGCAGCTTCAAATCGATGGTGTGGACCCGGGCAAAAAACGCCGTCAGGGACAGAATGGAAGAATAGAGCACATAAATCAGGAAAAACAACACCATAAACGGCACATTGAGCAAATCCACCGCGGAAGCCAGCACCATGGTCAGGACGCCGAACACCTCGATATAGGGAGAAAACAGCTCGTAGATAAGAAAATACAAGTAGGAAACGAAGCTCACCATGCCATATTTGGGATTGGCCATGATTTTCCGATGCGTCACCATGGTCTGGAACAGGCCGATGTGCCAGCGGCGGCGCTGCTTGCGCAAATCCTTCATGGTCTCCGGCGCCTGGGTCCAGCAGATGGCGTCGGTCGCATAGCGAATGCGGTAGGGCATGTTGTGCTCGCGGCAGAACACATGCAGCTTGACCACCAGCTCCATGTCCTCGCCCACGGAGGAGGTGTCGTACCCTCCCGCCGCGACCACCACGCTTTTTTTGAACAGGCCAAAGGCGCCGGAGATGATGACGCTGCCGTTGAACCTGTCAAACAGGATACGGGCGGCCAGAAAGGAGCGGTCGTACTCCAGCACCTGCATGCAGGGCAATATCTTCTTGGGCATGCGGTAAGAGACGACGCGGCCGTTTTCAATGCGGGCGCCGTTGCAGGGCCGGACGGCGCCGCCCACCGCCACCACGTTGCCGTCTTCAATGACCGGGCGGACGATTTTTTCCAGGGAGTCGTACTGGAGGACCGAATCGGCGTCCATGCAGGCGAAGTACGGATATTTGGACGCGTTGATGCCCATATTCAGGGCGTCCGCCTTGCCCCCGTTACGCTTGCGAATCAGGGTGAGGGGCACTTTGAGGCCGTAGCTTTCATAGACGGCTTCTTCCGGCTGGCAGGGAACCACGTGGTGGATGGGCCGGGCGACGCGGCGCAGCCCGAAAGCATCCAGCAGCACCTGGTCCGTATGGTCCGTGGACCCGTCGTCCACCACGATGATTTCATACAGCGGGTATTCCAGGTTCAGCAGGGAGCGGACGGTGGAAACAATGGTGATCTCCTCATTGTACGCCGGCACCACAATGCTCACGGGAACATAATAGTTCTGCTGCAGCTCGTTTTTGAGCGCGTTGCGGCGTTTGAGCTGGTACAGGGTGGAGGAGCCCACCGTCACCGCCAGAAACAGAAAGCTGGCATACCCCAACATATAGAGGATGAAAATAACGCCCACATAGCGGAAGAACACCTTGAAGACATCGTAAAAAATCTCGTACAAACCTCTTTTATCCCCTTTCCTGCCGAAGTCTGCGGGTCTCCAGGCGGTACATCATCATCTCCCGGGCGTAGCGGTCGCCGCTCATCATCAAGTCGGCCAGGCTTTCATAGCTCATCTGCTGCGCTTCCAGGCCGGCTGCAGCGGCGTAGCGCACATGCCAGTTGGCGCTGTGCAGGGCCTGTTTCAGGGCGGCCGTCACCTGCTCGCCGCGGTAGCCGGCCAGGACGGTCACGCTGACGGTAACGTACTCCCAACGGCCCGGGTCGGTTTCGCCGGCCATCGCCAGCAGCGCCGGAAGCGCCGGCGGGTAACGATATCGCCCGAAATAGCGGATGGCGGCCAGGCGCACCTCCTTGTCCTCCGCCGGGTCCTGCATCAGGGCGAACATCCGCTCCGGATAGTCGCCGCTGTGAAAGCGGATATAGTTGACAATGGCGAGCCGGGTGTGCGGGGTAAAGGAGGGAAAGCGCGCCCAGAGCAGGGAAATCAGCGCACGGTGGTCGCCGGCAAAGGACAGGAGGCTTTCGGTGAGTATTTTTTCATGAAAGAACACCTCGCCCCGGTCCTGGATTTCCACGGCGGCGGCAACGTTCCCGGGATGGCCGAAAGCGCACAGCGCCTGCAGGGCGTTCACGCGGCAGTAGAGGTTTTCCTTGGCCATATAGCCGAGCAGCACCTCCTGCAGCGGCTGTACGGACATGTGCCTGCGCAGCATATGGCGGGAGAGGAAAAAGGAGAAATAGGCTGTCTGGATGCTCTCGCGCGTGCCGTAAAACCGGGCCAGCTGCAGCAGCACGGGCTGCAAATGGGTCATGTATGCGTCCCTGCGCGGGGCATGCGCCGCATCCAGAGAACACAAGGCCCGGTCAAAGGCAACCAGGTTGTTGACGTTCTGCAGCCGTTTCCGCAGTCGATTTGCACCGCTGTCCTCCAGCGCATCCCCCTGCGCCAGGCGGTCCATCTGGAGGCAGATGATGTCCCGCATCCGCCGGGTGCGCCGTGCCATGCGGGGCTCGCTGCCCCGAAGGATGAGCGCATGCATCAGGTTAAAGCCAATCATGCTCACGCAGACGGCGCCGTATAGGAAAAGAAGAATCTCTATCCGCACGGTTTTCCTCCTTTCGCGCGCTATGGCAGCGCCGTCCAGTATGCCTGGAGGATATAGTAGGACGCCTTGAGCCGCTCGTGCGCGGTCACGTTTTTGCCCCAGCCTTCCAGCGCAAAGGGGGCCATCTGCACCCGCCCCTCCGTTCCCTCCAGGGCCGCGCCGACATACATCTCCTCGATTTGGAGGAAATCAATGCCGTAGCACTCGTAATAGTCGTCATGAATCATCATCTCCGAGGGGTTGGCAAAGTTGAGCAGCTGCCAGGGCAGGCGGATTTCCACCCCGTCGGCGGTGAAGCAGAAGTCCGCCAGCGAATCAAACGCCGGGGAATCCGGGTTTGCGTTTCCGTAGCGCAGAACGCCGGTTTCGTAGGTCTCGCCCACGGGACCGTTCCAATGCTGACGCGTGACGACGTCCTGCAGTTTCATGGCCAGGTCGATGTTGACAAACGTCGGGCTGTTCCGGGCCGGCGGGTCGATATAGGGGTCCTGGACGTAGTAGGATTCCCAAAAGGTGGATTTGAGCACTTCATAGCGCTCCTGCACCACCACCCGGCTGTTTTCCTCCCCGTCGATGACGATGAGGAAATCGCAGGGCCTTGCAAAGCCGATGCCGTAGTTTTCGCAGTAGGTGCTGCCCGATTTGGGCGTGATATCCAGCGGGAGATAGACCGCGCCGGCCCGGGGGTCAAAGCCCTCCGCGTAGAAATACAGGAACTTTTCATCATACTTCATGGACAGGCGCAGTCCCTGGCCGGCCCATACCCTGTCCGCTTCCGTCCATTCGGAGGCGTCCCCGTCCACATAGCATACGCTCTTCTCCGCGCCGGGGTCGAACGTCAGCAGGCCGAAAAACTGCTCGCTGGTCTGGTAGTCGCTCCAATAGGCGGTGTTGAGCAGGTCCACGGCGTGCATGGTGTTCCAGGTGCGCTTGAACCATTCGTCCTGCCAGGAGAACAGGCAGCTGCCCGCGCTGCCCGCGGCCATGATATCCTCGTAGCACTCGATGATGTATTGGCCGTGTTCCGTCTCGCTGATAAACCCCTGATTGCGCCCCGTGTTCTCGTCCACCTGGGCGCGGCCCCGGCCGGTGGTTACGCCGTATTCGGAGATGACCACCGGGATGCTGTGAAAATTGTTCAGCGCCTTGAGGTAGGCGTAATAGGTATTCAGCCTGCCCCGGGCGTCATAGAAGTCCGCCTCCGTCAGGTATTCGTCAATGTGCGGGGCGTCGAGCAGGGAAAGGCGGTATTCTATGGCAGCCGCCTGGTTGGCCCCGAAAACTTCCTCCAGCTGTTCATCGGTATACTGGAGGGCCTCCCGCTCGGTCTGCAGGTAATCCGGGAAATAGGGGTAGACGTGGTAGGAGGCGAAGTAGCCCGAGATAAACGCCTCGGTGGTCTGAATGTGCTCCGCGTCAAAAGTCGCCACCTTATCGCGGTAGGCGGTGGTCACCAGGGAATAGCGGAACGGGTCGGTGGTCGGCCAGTTGGAGAAGGCCACCAGCCGCTGCTGCTTGTAGCGGCGGGTTTCATAGGAGATGATTTCATCCCCCAGCCGGGCCAGCGCGGCCTCAAACGGGGTGGCGTCCGGGGTGGTGACCATATACTGGCCCTGGTAGCTGGTTTTGTCATAGTGGTTCTGGTTGGTGTAGTTCACCAGGCTCGCTTCCCATTCTACGCCCAGAATATAGCCCAGGGTCCAGCGGGATACGTCATGGCGGTAATAGCTCGAGCCGTCCCCGTCCCGCCCCAGCAGGAACTTGCGGCCATGGAGGATATCGACAATGGTCTTCGCGTCTTCCACCATCTCGGGCAGCAGGCCCTCGTCGTAGATGTCCTTGTGCGAGTTATGGGAGTAGTCGTCCACCCAGAGGCCGTGGAGCAGCCACAGGGGTTCCTCTCCCGCTTCTTCCCGCGCCGTGTTGTAGGCGTAGAAGGCGTTGTAAAAATCGCCGTGCAGGATGGTATACACCCGGATGGTGTTGGCCCCCAGCGCCTGGATATAGCCGAACCAGCGCAGGTACGTTTCCTCGCTGATGGCAAAGTCGGTGGCCCATTCTCCCGGAATGCCCACGCCCATGTCCACTCCCCGGATTTCAAAGGGGGCATACGCGCCGTCCCGCTGCATAGAAATGGTGTCGCCGTCCGTCTTCATAAAGGTGGTCGGAGCCTGGTCGGGGCGCAGGTCGATATACAGGCCCACGCCGTAATACAGGTACCATCCCAGGCAGCCCAGCACGATGAGGACACATACGCAGAGAATGTATTTTTTCACCTCGCAACCTCCTCCGGGGAATCAGTGGTCGTACGCTTTGTTGCGGGAGGGATGGCTGTATTGCTGCAGGGTATGAAAATTTTCATCGAGCCATCTCCCGCGCTCGCACAACCATGTCTTCAGCTGCTCCACCGCCTCTTCGTGGCTGTACAGGTTGCGTTCGGCGGGCTCCAGCGGCGCCCACTGGGTCATGAGCTCCTGCCAGCGCCGGTTGTTGCGTTCCACCGCCGGCCCCAGGAAAGCCAGGGTATCGTCGATGTAGGTCATGAGGTATTCTTCGCTCAGCACGGTTTGGCGCAGCGCGTCATACCGCGCCAGCACCCGCTGCGCAAAGCCCTCGTGCTTGGTCAACATGTAATACAGGGGGCGGGACGCCATTTCCAGGGTTTCGGGCGGAAAACGGTCCTCGATGTAGTTGTCGCAGGTATTGTTGAAGTCCCATACGGCCAGCTTGTATTTGCCCTCCAGGTCTTTGTAGAGATAGTGGGAATAATATCCCATGTCCACGTTGACGGTGAACTCGTTTATCAAATAGTAGTCGACAAAGTTGTCCACGTCGATAAAATGCCAATACCATCGGCGAATACCTGTATTTCTATTACACCCCGGTGGACATCAACCAGTGGCGCATAGCGCTGTCCGTGCCCGAAAGCCTGGTGCTCGCCACTGCCGACAAAATGGAACGGATGCTGGGCCTGCTCATCGCCACCGAAACCGTATGCTTTGCCCTCTATTTTCTCTGGCTCGTCCGCTACAGCCGTCGGGAAAGCAACGAGAAGCAGCGCCAGCTCAATGTCATCCACGATATCGTCGACGTGGAAAAGGCGCTCTTTAACGCCCACGAACAGGAGGAAAACGTCGTTACGGCGCTGGAAAAGGTGGGCCGTATGACGGGGGCGGAGCATGCCGTCCTCTGGCTTCCCGAACCTTCCGGACAATCCCGTTCGTACACATGGGATAAGGCAGACCTCCGGCAGCGGCTCCGCCTGCGCGAAACGCTCGTCGCGGAGATATACCGCCGCTTCGGGGACGGCGCGCAGGAAGTCGTCCTTTCCGCCCCGAAGGACTTCCCCCAGGCGCTGAAGCCGACGGACGAAAGCCTGCTTCAAAGCCTGACGGCCGTGCCGGTCAAGAAGACCGACGGAGCGCTGGCGGGCATGCTGGCGGTGTGCAACGCGTATCAGGAGCAGCGCTGCGTGGATATTCTTCACAGCGTGAGCTTCAGCTTCGGCCTGTTCTGCCAGAACATTTCCTCGTATCTCCTGATGAAGTGGGAGGGCGAGCGGGATGCGCTCACGGGTCTTTACAACCGCAACCGGTACGAGCGCGATTTGGAGGAGCTGGAGAGCCTGTACCGCACGAGTCTGGCCTGCGTTTATGTGGATGTGAATGGCCTGCATGAGCTGAACAACCAGGCCGGCCATCAGGCGGGCGACGAGATGCTCAAAACGGTGTCGGCACAGATGGCCGCCCTCTTTGTCAATTGCCGCATGTATCGCATCGGCGGAGACGAATTTGTGGTGCTCGCGCCCGACATGGAAGCCGACCGGGTACAGGCGCTGACGGACCGCCTGGAGGCGGCGCTCAAAGCCCGGGGCATCTATATCTCGGCGGGCTGTGCCTGGGAAAACCGGGTGCGCTCCTTTGCCCAGATGGTGCGCACGGCGGAAAAAAGGATGTACGCCGCCAAGGAACGCTTCTATCAGCACACCGCCTTTGACCGCAGAAAGCCCCGATAAGCCGCCGCGCAGCCCCGCCGGACGATGGACAAAGAAAAAATATAATGATATAATATCAAAAATCAAAAGGCGGGAGTTTCTGGCAAATCGCTCCCCCAATCTTGTCAGAAGGGAAGAGCGCTCATGTTGCGTCGGGGGAAGGGTTACCGCCGGGGGATTGCCGCGCTGCTGGTCATGCTGGCGCTGACTGCCGCGCCGCTGGCAGGCGGGCTGGCGCTGGAAATCGAAACGCTTCCCGAAACATGGGAGGAGCTTTGCGAGCTGGTTCCGGACATGCCCAATCTGGAGCCTGAAAACGTTCAGGTCCGCTTTCCGCATACAAGCGATAAAAACGAACTGAACTTCTCCTTCCTGTGCGACGATGAGGAGTGGCCGGACGCGTTCGCCTTGCTTACCAATGCGCCGGCATTTTCGCCCGAGCTTGCGTATGATGCCGGGCAGGGCGCCTATATGCTGACCGAGCAGGGTGCGAACAATCTGGCTAACGCCATGTGGGGAGAAGCGGTGGACGGCGCGTATTTTCTTGGCAAACAGGACGGAGACTGGCTGATCACCATCGCATTCTATGTGGGCAGGGACGCTTTTATGGCCCTCTATGAAGCCGAGGAGCCCCTGACGCGCAGTTGGGACAACGTTGTCAGCAGCGACACGTCCTCCAGCAATTACCTGATGCCCTGCATCATCGCAGTGCACGCTACGCAAAGCGGGGGTGAGCTGCAAATTTATCAATACGCGACCCATACGCTCATCCGTCTGTGCGACGCGGACGGCAATGCCGTCGCGTTTATGAAGTATCCGGAGTTTTCTCCGTTCTGCGCAGACTTCATGCCCGTGGATCCCCTGCAGTAAATCGCCGGAAAAAGCCGGCGGCGCGCCCACCGGCGCGTCGCTCCCAAAGGCATACGCCCCTCCCCGCCGCCCTTCCATCCAGGCCGCCGCCCGAACCATCCGCGGATTTTCAGGCAGGCGGCCTTTCCCGTGGAGACGGCGGCATGGCGGCGCGCAGCGGACGGCCCGCGCGGCCGTCAATCCAGATGAAACGCCTCTTCAATATCCCGCACCTGGCGGTCGTCAATCATGACCAGCGGACCGACGTCGCGCGCGGCCAGGATGGCCTGGGCGCTGTACTCCAGAACCTCCAGGCGGTCAAAAGCGCCCAGCAGGGAAGGGCCGGTGACCACGGCGCATGCGTTGTCCACCAACAGCACCGGCGTGCGGGCGGAGAACAGGGCCGCCACGGCCGCCGGGTCTTCCAACAGGGCGTCATAGGGAACGCGGCGCACGTCGCGCAGCTGGATATAGCTTTCCGGAATGATGCGGGAATCAAACGCCGCGCCCGTGACCGCAAAGGCCATGACGGCGGGCGCGTGCGCGACGATGACGGCCTGGACGTCGGGATGCGCGCGGTAAATCGCCTGGTGCAGCGGCGCGGACCCGCCGGGCGTCTTGCCCGCCTCGCACCGGCCGTTCTCCACGCGCACCAGGTCCGCCACGTCCAGATACCTTCGGTCCTTCCGATGCGGGGTCATCAGGAACGATTCGCCGGACAGGCGCTGGGAAAAAGCGCCCTGGGCGCTCGTGCACAGGCGCTGGTCATAGGCGCGGTGAATCATCCCGCACAGGTCGCGGCGCAGCGCCCGCTCCCGGCTGGATGCCGCCGCGGCAGGAAGAGCGTCCGCCTGCAGGCCTTCCGCGCCGCAGGCGCGCGACAGCTGCTCCGGCGTAAGCGGGCGCGGCGCGCCCAGCTTTCTGGCGTAAAGCTCCATGCGCCCGCAAAAGTCCAGCGTCTCAAAGGCCATAAACGCGCCGAACAAATCCCGGGCGCCGCACACGCACCCGTGGTTTTCCATGACGACCGTTTGATAGCCTTCGGCAAACCTGCGCGCGATGTTGACGCCCAGCTGCCGGCTGCCGGGCACGTCGTATGCCGCCATCGCCACGTCGCCGCAAATCCGGCGGACGTCGGGCGTCAGGCGGATGTCCGGGATACGCCGCGCCAGGCTGAAAGCCACCAGCGTGGGCGGATGCGCGTGCAAAATGGCGCGCAGGTCCGGGCGCAGGCGGTAAATCTCGCGGTGGAACGGCAGCTCCACCGACGGCTGGTGCGGGCCGAACGTCTCCCCGGAAGGGGAGACGCGGACGATGTCCTCCCGGGTCAGGCTTCCCTTGTCAATGCCGGTGGGCGTAATCCAGATATCCCCGTTTTCGTCGCGGATGGACAGGTTGCCGCCGGATGTGGTGGTCATGCCGCAGGAGTAAATGCGCTGCATGATCATGACCAGTTGGTCGGCGGGGTGCAGCAGGTCAACATGCATCATTGTTTCCCTCCTTGCAGGCGGTGTCCGGGCCGGCCGGTTCGTCCCCGGCGCTTTCGCCGGGCGGGCTCTGCGCCGGCGGGTCGGGCGGCTGCGTGCGCTTTTGCTTCCAGGGCCAGCGGATGGGCGGGCGCCGCGCCATATCCGCCGCTTTGTTTACGTCCGCGGTCAGGGCGACCTTGCACAGCAGCAGCATCAGGGGACCCAGCAGCATGCCCAGAAAGCCCATGGCCTGCAGGCCCGCATACATGGCCATCATGGTCGCCAACGGATACAGGCCCAGCTGCCGCCCGATGAGGCGCGGCTCCAGCAGCTGGCGCACGACAATGGTCATCAGATAGATCAGGCCAAAGCCCACGGCCATGCCCGCGTCGCCCACGATAATGCCGTAGAGCATCATCGGGATGAGGAACAGCCCCGCGCCGATAACCGGCAGGGCGTCCAGCACCGCGATGAACAGCGCCAGCAGCACCGCATAGTCCATGCCCATCAGCAAAAAGCCGCAGACCAACTCCGCCGCAGTTACCATCAGCAGAATCAGCGCCGCGCGCAGCTGGCCCAGCACCGCCCGCAGGATGCTGGCCTTATAGACAATGGAGCGCTGGCGGTACTTCTCCGGCAGGAGCGAGCGCAGGAAGGAAAAGATGCGCTGGGGGTCGGCGCTCATGTAGAACGTGCCCATCAGCGTGAAAACCACGAAAAGCACGGCCTCCGGCAGCAGCGACGCGGTCCGCCAGGCCGCGCGCGCCACCAGCGAAGCCAGTCGGGAAGCCAGCGAGGTCAGCGTCGAGGTGGCCTCGGACAGCAGGCGCAGCAGCGCGTCCTCCACGCCGTCTTGCAATACGGGCCAGTCCAGGTCCAGATTCTCAATCCAGGCAATCAGCTGCTCGGATGCCGTCGCGACCCAGCCCGGCAGCGCGCTGGCCAGCGCGCCGATTTCGTCCAGCACCCGCGTGACCAGCAGGAACACCAGAGCGCTGACCAGGCTGGCCAGCAGCACGACCATGATGCCCGCGGCAATGCCCCGCACCAGCTTCCGGTCGGAAAAGCGGCGGGAGACGAAGCGCACCACCGGTTCGATAATCCAGGCGAACACCGCGGCCAGCACGAACGGCGCGACATAGGGGAACACCCAGATGACCGCAAACAGGCACGCCAGCAGCAAAACGATGTAGGCCAGCCGGCGCGGCAAATCGTTCCATTCCGCGTTGAAATCGCGCAGCTTATCCCCCCAGCGGCTCATAATGCCCTCCTATTCTTTCAGCATGGCAATGTAGAGAACCCCTCCGCAGGACTCCGCCTGGATGCGCACGGAAAAATCAAAGTCGTTTCGGAACCGCAAATCCAGCGTATCGCTCCCGACCGCGGCGTCCACGCCGTGCGGCAGGTAGGTAGCGCCGCTGGGGCCGTGCGCGCGCCGGTACAGGACGGAGATGCCCTCGTCCAGCGCCAGCAGCACGTTATACAGCGTGGAGGACACCTGGCAGGTGCCGCCGCCCACGCTGAGCACCGCCTCTCCCTCGAAATAGGACATGCCGTCCAGGTACCCGCGGCTGTAACGGTACGGGCCCGCCACGCTGTTGAACGCAAAGGCGTCGCCCGATGCCAGCGGAATGGAAATGTACTCGCACGCCTGGGCGATGTTGTGCATGCGGTTGAGATTGAGCGAGTCGGTGCTGATGTTGTAAAAGGAATGAAACGCCGCCATGGTATCGCCGCTGACCGCGGCGTCCGGGTCGTACACCGGGGTCAGGTCCGCCACCGCGTCGTCCACCCGGAAATACCCGTATTGCCGCCAGTAAATCACCTGGGCCCAGCCGTCCTCAATGGCGAGCACCGCCAGGCGGCTGCCCTCCTTCAGGATAAAAAAGGGCGTGGCGTCCTCGTCCGGCTCGAGGTAGAGCGGGGTGTCCTGCACGATGCGCGCGGAGTAGGCCGCGGGCGTGGTGCCATAGGGCAAAATGTCCTCCGCCAGGCGTTTGACATCGTCCACGGCATGGCGCAGGATATAGCCTTCCATCCAGTCGCCGTCCTCGCCCTTGACCACATGCAGCCACTCGGGCTCGTAGTCCAGGATATACACGCGGTCGCCCGTGGAATAGTACCCCACCGCTTCGGCCTCGCGGGACATTTGCGCGCGGATGGTTACGTTAAACTGGATTTGGCCCACATAGAGCGGCTCGGGCATCGGGCCGCTCCGGTGGATGGTGTCCGCCGCCGCCGGCACGGCAAGCCATATCGCCATCAGCAGCGCCAGCGCCCGCCTCATGCAAGCAACTCCTGCGCCGCCCTGCCGATGGCGTCCGCCAGCGCGTCGGCCTGCGGTTGCGCGTCGGCAAACGCGTTGACGTAGAGCTTGATTTTCGGTTCGGTGCCCGAGGGGCGCACGCAGAACCAGCTGCCGCCCTCCAGCTCGTAATAGAGCACGTCGGAGGCGGGCAGGCCCATGGGACGGCTTTCCCCGTCCTGGGTGCGCAGGCCGCTGCGGTAATCGCGCACGGCCCGCACGGCAAGGTCCGCAATGCGGCGCGGCGGCTCCCGGCGCAAGCTCTCCATCATCCCGCGCATGCGCGCCACGCCGTCCTTGCCCGGCAGGGAGACGCTGGTGACCCGCTCCACCGAGCAGCCATAGCGCGCGCGCAGGGCCTCCAGGCGGTCCCACAGCGTTTTGCCCTGCGTCTTCAGATACAGCGCCAGCTCCGTCACCAGCAAGGAGGCGTTGACCGCGTCCTTGTCGCGCACGAACGTGGAGGACAGGTAGCCGTAGGATTCTTCAAAGCCGAACAGGAACGTCTTCTCGCCCGTCTGCTCAAAGCGCTGAATCTGCTCGGCGATAAACTTAAAGCCGGTCAGCGTGTCAATCATCTCCACGCCGTAGGCCGAGGCAATCCGCCGCGCCATTTCCGTGGACACAATGGACTTGACCGCCGCGCCGTTGGAGGGCAGCGTGCCGTTTTCCGCACGGCTGGAAAGGATATAGTCCAGCAGCAGGCAGCCAATCTGGTTGCCGGTCAGCAGGACGAATTTTCCGTCCGGGCCGCGCGTGGCCACGCCGAGGCGGTCGCAGTCCGGGTCGGTGGCAAAGGCCGCGTCCGCCCCCTCCCGGTCGGCCAGCGCGATGGCCAGACGGAAGGTGTCCGGCTCCTCGGGGTTGGGCACCCTGACGGTGGGGAAGTCCGGGTCCGGGGCCTCCTGCTCGGGCACGACCAGCAGCTGCGTCACGCCCACCTCGCGCAGCACCCGGCGCACGGGCACGTTGCCGGAGCCGTGCAGCGGCGTATAGACAATCTTGAGCGAGCCGCCCTGCTCGCGCAGCAGCTCCGGCCGCACGCTCAGCGTTTTGACGCGCTCGATATACGCGTCGTCCACTTCGTCCTGCACGTATTCCAGCAGTCCCTGCGCCAGCGCCGCCGCCTCGTCCATGGGCAGGCACGCGTCAAAATCCAGGCCGCGCATCAGGGCCAGCACCTCGTCCGCGCGCTCGGGCGCCATTTGCGCGCCGTCCTCCCAGTAGACCTTATAGCCGTTGTACTGCGGCGGATTGTGGCTGGCGGTAATGACCACGCCCGCGGTCGCGCCGAGATAGCGCACCGCAAAGGAAAGCACCGGCACGGGCCGCAGCGACGGGAAAAGCCACGCCTTCACGCCATTGGCCGCCAGCACCAGCGCCGTCTCCCGGGAAAACTCCGCCGACATGCGCCGGGAATCATAGGCAATGACCACGCCGCGCCGGGCCGCGCCCTCCTGGCGCCTGATGTAATCGGCCAGCGCGCGCGTGGCCTTGCGCACATTGTATACGTTCATGCGGTTGTCGCCCGCGCCGAGCACGCCGCGCATCCCGGCCGTGCCAAAGGAAAGCGAGGTATAAAAGCGATCTTCTATCTCTTTTTCGTTGTCTGCAATGGCGGCCAGCTCCGCCTGCGTCGCGGCATCCTGCGCGAAATCGCGCTTCCATTTTTCATATGCTTCCCGATAACCGCTCATCCTGACACCTCCGCATACTTTTCCGCATTCAGTATACCCCAACCGAAGCCAAAAGGCAACGCGCGGGCGGCGGGAAATGCGCGGGCCGTCGGGATCGGGACGGAAGGCGCAGCGGCGCTACATGGCGTATTCTACCTGATAGGGATGGCCCAATACATAATAGGTAACGATGACGGTGCGCGCGGTGTCCGCGCCGGCGCGGGTCAGAAGGGTGGTGGAGAAATCGCCGCGGCTGGCGGCGGCCAGCGTGGGCGTCCGGTCGGCGGGGAGCTGCAGGATGTCGGAGGCGTCGGGCCTGACCTCGATGCGAATCCAGTCCTGGGGCAGCAGGCCCCGGTTGGCCATGCGCACGGTCAGGGTGAGAAAGGCGTAGCTGTCGGGCATCAGAAAGTCCGACTCGCGGTACTGTTCGCCGTAGAAGGCGTCCAGGGACAGCGCTTCCAGCGTATCGTTATAGACGTCGGCCATTTCCACCGCAGGCGTCAGAATCGCAGTGACCGATTCAATCTGCATCTGCGCCCCGTAATAGCAGTAGCCGAAAAAAATGCCTACCACGGCCACGACAAACACCATGATTCCGGCGAAAATCCGCATGCAATCCTCCCGCGCGACAGTGTACGCCTATTGTAGCAGATGCGGCCGCGCTTGTCCAGCCGGCGGGCGGGAAACCTTGCCCGGGGGATTGCTGACGCGCCGGAGCTGTGGTATCCTAGAAGGGAGAAAGATTTTGTAAGGAATTTTCGCGGAAGCAGGCTGCGCGCTACCGTTTTTGCGGATTTTGTGGTATAATGTTCCTGTGCGCAAATGCCCCCGCGGGGCGCCGAAAAATCTGTCGTGGGAAGGGATAGCATCGCATGGACCTGCAAAAGGCGAGCATGTGGAAGAGGATTTCCGCGTTTCTCTTCGACGGCATCCTGCTGAGCATCATGGCGGTTCTGTTTGCCTGGCTGCTTTCCGTGCTGCTGGGCTTTGACGGGTATTATCAGACGGTGACGGACGGATATGACCGCTACGCACAGGAATACGGCGTCGACTTTTCCATGACCACCGAAACCTATGAAAGCCTGACCGCACAGGAGCGCGAGAACGTGGAGGCGGCCTATGCGGCGCTGTCTGCGGACGAAGAGACGGCGTATGCCTACCGCATGGTGATGCAGCTGAGCATTCTCATCACCTCGCTGGGCCTGCTGGCGGGTTTTCTATCCATGGAGTTTGCGGTGCCGCTGCTGCTGGGCAATGGGCAGACGCTGGGCAAAAAAATATTCGGTATCGGCCTGATGCGCACCGACGGTGTCAAGGTGGGGCCGATTTCTCTGTTTATCCGGACGCTGCTGGGCAAATATACGTTGGAAACCATGATTCCCGTCTACATCCTGCTGATGATTTTCTGGGGCACCATTGGCATTGTCGGCCCAGTGGTCATAGGCCTGATATGGCTGACGGAACTGATACTCCTCTGCGCGACGCAGACCCGCTCGCTCCTGCACGACCTGTTGGCCGGCACCGTAGCTGTCGACGTGGCAAGCCAGAGGATTTTTGATACCCGGGAGGATATGATTGCCTACTATCAGCGCCAGCATGCGGAGAAGGTCTCTCGACAGACCGGCCTATAAAGACTTCACAAAAGGGAAGGGGTTTGTATGAAAGTTGTTTTGCAGAACCTGACCAAGATTTTCCCCAGCCGGAACAAAAAGTCCCACGAGACGGTCGTGGCGGTCAGCGACTTTTCCTTCACCATCCCGGACGGCAAGCTCATTGGCCTGCTCGGCCCCTCCGGATGCGGGAAAAGCACCACGCTGTACATGATTAGCGGCCTGCAAAAGCCCACCAGCGGCAGAATCTTTTTCGGGGACGACGATGTGACCGAGCTGTCCACGGAAAACCGCGGCATTGGCCTGGTGTTTCAAAACTATGCGCTCTATCCCCACATGACCGTCAAGCAGAACATCCTCTTCCCGCTGCAAAACCTCAAAGGCAAGGACAAAATGTCCAAAGAAGCCATGCTCGACCGCGCCCAGCACGCCGCGGAGCTGGTACAGATTGAATCCCTCATGGACCGCAAGCCCAACGAGCTGTCCGGCGGCCAGCAGCAGCGCGTGGCCATCGCCCGCGCGCTGGTGAAAATGCCCCGCGTGCTGTTGCTGGACGAGCCGCTGTCCAACCTGGACGCGCGCCTGCGCCTGCAAACCCGCGAGGAAATCCGCCGCATTCAGACGGAAACGGGCATCACCACCGTCTTTGTGACCCACGACCAGGAGGAGGCCATGAGCATTTCCGACATGATTGTGGTCATGCGGGAGGGCGTTGTCCAGCAAATCGGCGCGCCGCAGGAGGTCTATGACGACCCGGACAACCTGTTTGTCGCCAAGTTCCTGGGCACGCCGCCCATTAACGCGTTTTCCGGCAAGGTGGAAGGCGGCAGGGTTTTCATCGGCCCGGACGCCGCGCTGGATGCGCCGGGCGTTCCCGACCAGGACGTCGTCGTGGGCATACGGCCCGAGGGTTTTGTGCTGGACGGAAACGGCCCCCTGAAGTGCCGCCTGAGCAACGTGGAGGTCATGGGCCGCGACGTGAGCATCGTCTCCACGCACGAGGCCTCGCTCAATCCGACCATCCGCTCCATCATCAACGCGGACAGACGCCTGGACATTGCGCAGGAGGTCGTGCGCTATGCCCTGAAGCCGCACAAGGTCTTCCTGTTCCAGAAAGAGACCGAACGCCGGATTCGCTTCGAGGTGAAAACAGATGGTTGACAGCAAGCAGCAATGGAAAGCCTGGGTGTACCTGGCGCCGGCCCTCGTGCTGCTGCTGGTGTTCACCGTCTGGCCCATCATCAATACGGTGCGCATGGCCTTCCTGGAAAACTACAGCGGCCTGAAGGCGGCGGGCGGCGAGACGTTCGCGTTTGGCCTGGGGAATTTTACCAAGGTCATCGAATACCGGCGGTTTTTGAACTGCCTGAAGAACACGGTGCTGCTGTGCGTGTGGACGGTGCCCATTTCCACGGTGCTGGCGCTGCTCATCGCCGTGGCGCTCAACGCCATCAAGCCCCTGCAGAAGGCGCTGCAGACCATTTTCTTTCTGCCCTATGTGACCAACTCCATCGCCATTGGCATGGTGTTTGCGGCCATGTTCAACATCGTCGGCAGCTTCTACGGCACCCCGAACGAAATCATCGTCACGGCCGGCATTGTCAACAACGTCATTGAGTTTTTCGGCGGCGAGCATGTGAACTGGATTAACTACGGCTCGTCGTATGTGGCAAACATGACCGTCATGATTGTCTACATCGTCTGGAACGAGCTGCCCTTTAAGATTCTGGTGCTGCTGGGCGGCCTGCAGAGCATCAACCGCCAGTATTACGACGCCGCCAAGGTGGACGGCACGTCCCGCCGCAGGGTGCTGACCCGCATCACCGTGCCGCTGCTGTCCCCGATGCTGGCGTATGTCGTCATCACGGGCTTCATCGGCGGCTTTAAGGAATATACGAGCATCGTGGGCATTTTCGGCGAGAACATGGGGCCGCCGGACGAGGCCGGCCGCCTGAACACGATGGTCGGGTTTATCTACGACGCCCTGAGCACCAACAGCCAGGGCCGGGCCAGCGCCGCCGCGCTGATTCTGTTTGCGATTATCCTGGTCGTCACCCTGGTGAACCTGTCCGTCAGCAAAAAGCGCGTCCATTATTGAGAGGTGCCTATGTCGAAAGATGCGATTGCAACCATGCATGCCAAAGACATGCGCAGGGAAAACGTCCGCGCCAAGGTCGGCAGGACGCTTTACATGGTCATGGTGTATGCGTTTCTCCTGGTGATGGCGGCCATCGTCCTGTTCCCGTTTTACTGGATGCTCATCTCCTCGGTCAAGACGCTGGAGGAATACCGCATGAGCGTGCCCACGTTCTGGCCGCGCACCATCATGCTCAGCAACTATGTGACCGCCTTTACCACGGCCAACCTGGGCAGGCTGTTCCTGAACACGATGTATGTGGGCGTGGTGTCCACCATTCTTTCCCTGGTCATTACCGTTCTGACGGCCTTTGCCTTTGCGCGCCTGGAGTTTAAGGGCAAGGAGCTTTTGTTCGCGGCGCTGCTGGCGACGATGATGATTCCGGGTGAGCTGTTCACCATTACCAACTTCAGCACCGTCACTACGCTGGGCTGGCGGAACACCTACACCGTCCTGATTGTCCCCTTCCTGGTGAGCGTCTTTTATATCTATCTGCTCCGCCAGAACTTTCTGCAAATCCCCAACGAACTATACCTGGCGGCCAAGGTGGACGGCACGAGCGACCTGAAGTATCTGTGGAAGGTCATGATTCCCCTGTCCCTGCCCACGTTGATTTCCATTACCATTCTGAAGATGATGGGCGCTTGGAACTCCTATATCTGGCCCCGCCTCGTGGCCAACGACGACGCGCACCGCATGATTACCAACGGCCTGCGCAACGCTTTCACCGAGACCACGGGCGATGTGAACTATCCGGTGCAGATGGCCGCCGTCGCGCTGGTGTCCGCGCCGCTGTTTCTGGTGTTTGTGTTCCTGCGCAAATACATCATGTCCGGCGTAAGCCGCAGCGGTATCAAGGGTTGATAGGCCGGAAACGGCGTATGAACATACCAAACTTGAGGAAGGAAGGGAAAAAACCATGCTGAAAAAACTAATCTCCACGCTTTTGCTCGTGGCCATGCTGCTGGTTGGCCTGACCGGCGCGCAGGCCGAAGGCTTTGCGGTGCCCGAGGGAGGCTATGACGGGAGCGATGTGACCATCACGTTCTACCATACCATGGGCTCCAACCTGACCGGCGTTCTGGATACCTATATCGCCGAGTTCAACAAGCTCTACCCCAACATCCACGTGGAATATACCTCCGTGGGCAACTACGACGATGTGCGCGACCAGGTCAGCACGGAAATCACCGTCGGCACACAGCCCAACATCGCCTACTGCTATCCGGACCATGTGGCGCTGTATAACCTGGCGCGGGCCGTGGTGACGCTCGACAACCTGATTGACAGCGACATCACCGTCACCCGTGCCGACGGCACGACCGAGGTTCTGGGCCTGACCGACGAGCAGAAGGCCGACTTTATCGAAGGCTACTACAACGAGGGCCGGCAGTTCGGCGACGGCCTGATGTACACGTTGCCGCTGTCCAAGTCCACCGAGGTTCTCTATTACAACAAGACCTTCTTTGACGAGCATGGCCTGACCGTGCCCACGACGTGGGAAGAAATGGAAGCGGTGTGCGCCCAGATTAAGGAAATTGACCCCAATTCCATCCCGTTGGGCTATGACAGCGAGGCGAACTGGTTTATCACCATGTGTGAGCAGTATCAGTCCCCCTATACCAGCGCCACGGGCGACCATTTCCTCTTCAACAACGAAACCAACCGCAATTTCGTCAAGATGTTCCGCGAATGGTACGATAAGGGCTACCTGACCACCCAGACGCTCTACGGCGCCTATACGTCGGGCCTGTTCGTCTCCACCTCCGAGATTAAAAGCTATATGTCCATTGGCTCTTCCGCCGGCGCGACCTATCAGCGCCCGACCGCCAACGCCGACGGCACCTATCCCTTCGAGGTCGGCATCGCGACCATTCCGCAGGTCAATGCGGACAACAAGAAGGTCATTTCCCAGGGCCCGAGCGTGTGCATCCTGCAGTCCGATAACCCCCAGGAGATTGTCGCGTCCTGGCTGTTTATCAAATACCTGACCACCACCGTCGAGTTCCAGGCGGAGTTCTCCATGGCGTCCGGCTATGTGCCGGTTATCAAGTCCGTGGCGGAAAACGAGATTTACGCGGATTTCCTGGCCAATGCCGACGGCGGCGACTACATCTCCGCCCTCAGCGCCAAGGTCTGTCTGGAGCAGGAAGAGGCCTATTATACCTCTCCCGCCTTCAACGGTTCCTCCACGGCCCGCGACCAGGTGGGCGCGCTGCTGTCCAAGTGCCTGACCGCGGATGACGGCGGCGACGTGGACGCCATGATTGAAGCGGCGTTCCAGGATGCCGTGGACGAGTGCGAGTACAGCTCCTGACAACAGGGACGCGGCGCCGGCGCGCCGTGGAAAGGTTCGTATGAAAAAGACGCTGCGACATGCCGCCGGACTGGCGATAGTCTGCCTTGTCCTGCTGTGTGCCGGTACGGTTCGGGCCGAAGGCGCAGACGCGCCCGTCGACTATGCGGGCGCAGTCCGGCTGGATATGGCCTCGGAAACGGTCAAGCAGGAAGTGAGCGTATACGCCTTTGTAGACGGCGACACGACCCATTTCAACGTGCCTTCCTCTGTGGCGGCTTCGGGCGTGTTGAAGGCCAGATATCTGGCCATCAACACCCCGGAGACCACCAACAAGGTGGAAGCCTATGGGAAAAAGGCAGCCGAGTTTACGCGCGAAAAGCTCTCCGCGGCCACTTCCATCATCATCGAGTCGGACGACGGCCAATGGAATCCGGATTCCACCGGCGGCCGGTATCTGGTATGGGTATGGTATCGCACGGAGGAAACGCAGGACTATCGCAATTTGAACGTCGAAATCCTGCAAAACGGTCTGGCTATCGCCAACTCCGCCGCCAACAACCGGTACGGGGATGTCTGCACCGCGGCCATCGCGCAGGCCAGGGCGCAGGAGCTCAACCTGTATTCGGACGAACCGGACCCTGATTTTTACTATGGCGACGCCATAGAACTGACGCTCAAGGAGCTGCGCTGCAACCCCGACGCGTATGAGGGGAAAAAGGTGGCCTTTGAAGGCGTCATCACCATGAACGACAGCAACACCGTCTACGTGGAGGACTACGACCCGGAGACGGGGCTGTATTACGGCGTAGGCGTATATTACGGCTACAGCCTCAACGGGCAGGGCCTGAACATCCTCAAGGTGGGCAACCGGTCCCGCATTGTCGGCACGTTCCAGTACTATGCGCTGGGCGACGCCTACCAGGTGGCGGGACTCACCTATCGCATGATGCAGCCGGACGACCCGGAAAACCTGCAGAAAATCAGCGACGGACACGCGCCCGCCTATGTCCTGACCGACCCGGACACCTTTGTCAACGGGCGCGTGGAGGTGGCGCTGGACGGACAAACGCAGACGTTTGATTACGCCGCGCTGGCGCAGGCCACGTCCCTGGAGATGCGCAACCTGCAGGTGCGGGAGGCATACAGGCAGGAGGATGTCGGCAGCTCCGGCCATGGCAGCCTTACGCTGCTGTGTGAGGCGGACGGCGTGCCGGTGCAGGTGCGCGTGAACCCGCTCTACGACGCGCAGCATGCCCTTGTTTCAGAAGAAGCGTTCCTCGGGCGCACCATTGACGTGCGGGGAATCGCGGATGCCCATCAGGGAACATACCAAATCCGGGTGTTTACCGCCGGGGGCATTACCATCCATCCATAACGATATTGGGAGGCGTTACGCATGAAGAAACTGATTTCCATCCTCGCCGTGCTGGCCCTGTGCGCGACCCTGTGCGTGGGCTATGCCGCCGCCGAGGCGGACGACGGCCTGACCGCAGCGCGCGATTACCTGCGCCTGATGTATCAGAACCGCACGGAGACCACGCCGGCAGACTATGAGGTCGTGGGCGTGGTTAATATCGGCGGCGTCATCTATGACGTTGAGTGGACCGCCGATTCCGACACCATCCAGATTCTCCCGGGCGATAACAAAATGGTGACCATCGACGTGGACGAGAAAAACCCGGAGGAGCTTTTCTACGTCCTGACCGCCACCATCAGGGACGACGCGGGCAACGCCGAAGTCGTGGAGTTCCATCACAAGGTGCCCGCCGCGCTGATTCTGGACGCGGGCATGAGCTATGAGGAAATCGTGGACATCGCCTACCAGCTGGAGGAAGGCCTGAGCCTGGAAGAAACGTTCCGCCTGTACGGAACCGTCGTCAGCATCGATACCCCCTGGAGCGACGAGTATGAGAACATCACCGTGACCATCCAGGTCGGCGATTTGGCGGATAAGCCCATCATGTGCTACCGCCTGGCCGGCGAGGGCGCCAAGGATTTGGCCGTGGGCGACGACATCACCGTGGAAGGCAGCTTCACCAACTACAAGGGCACCATCGAATTTGACCAGGGCTGCGTGCTGGTCGGCATGGGCGAGCATATCAGCCAGCAGGCCATCCTGGACGCCGCCTATAAGCTGGAGGACGGCCTGGCCATGACCGCGCCCACCGTGCTGCGGGGCGAAATCATCTCCATCGACACGGCCTGGAGCGACGAGTATCAGAACATCACCGTCACCATCGTCTGCGACGGCAAGACCGAGCAGCCCATCATGTGCTACCGCCTCAAGGGCGAGGGCGCCAAGGACCTGGCCGTGGGCGACGATATCGCCGTGG
Organism: Candidatus Avichristensenella intestinipullorum; assembly: GCA_018713305.1. Lineage (GTDB taxonomy): Bacteria > Bacillota > Clostridia > Christensenellales > Aristaeellaceae > Avichristensenella > Avichristensenella intestinipullorum. The sequence goes on along the minus strand of DVFI01000107.1, from coordinate 5,098 downwards.
CCGGCATCATCAAAAACTACAAGGGCACCATCGAATTTGACCAGGGCTGCACGCTGGTCATTCCGGCGGACAGCGCAAACGATGCCAGAAGCGCGGTGAGCGCTTATGCGCTGGAAGAAGGCCTGGCCATGACCGAAAGTTCCACCATGACCGGCGTCATCTCCGCCATTGATACGGCCTGGAGCGACGAGTATCAGAACATTACCGTCATCATGCTGGTCGGCGGCCTGGAGGACTATCCCATCATGTGCTACCGTCTGGCCGGCGAGGGCGCCAAGGATTTGGCCGTGGGCGACACCATCACCGTCAGCGGCATTCTCAAGAACTACAAGGGCACCATCGAATTTGACCAGGGCTGCACGCTGGACGCGGTCGTAAAGGCCCAGTAAGGGACGCGGCCCGCAACGGCGAAAAGGGGGGCTTCCGACAAAGCCTGTCGGAAGCCCCCAGACCGTCGAAAGCCCCCTTTGGGGAGGCTTGGAGGGCCGAAGCCCTCCAAATGCAATCCGAACCCGGCGACATGCGCGGCGGGTTCGGAAGCCTTGCGCAGCAAGGTTTCCCTGCACGTTTCCCCGGCCGCGCCCCAAGGCGCAGGGGAAACGTGTCCTGGCGGAAAAGGCCGGCTGCGCCGGCCTTTTTCGACAAGCAGGGGGCTTCCGACAAAGCCTGTCGGAAGACCTTTTTTCTGCCGCGACTGCGCTTTTCCACGGGAACGCCATGCTTTTCAACGGCTTGCCCGCGGACGCTTCGCCGTCTCCTACGCCCGGCCAAAGCGCATGGCGCCCACATAGGCGTCCATAAACAGCGGATGGGTCGCCAGCGATACGGTGCGCGCCTGCGCGGGCCTGCGCGCCACGGCGTCGCGGAACGGCCGGCTCAGCAGCGCCATCGCCGCCCCCGCCAGCGCGCCGTTGCCCAGCGCGCGCATGCGGGATGTCAGCTCCGGGGGAAACAGCCCGACCGCCTGCGTCGGACGGCTGCGCAGCCCGCCGCCGAAGCCGCCTGCAACCGCCAGCTCCGCCACGTCGCAGGCGCGCGTGTTCGCTTCGGCCAGCAGCACCTCCGTCGCGGCACGAATGGCCGCTTTTGCCAGCTGCAGGGCGCGCACGTCCGCCTGCGTCAGCGTGACATGCGTGCCCGGCAGCGTGTACGCGCCGTCCCGCAGGCGTCCCGATTCGTCCAGCACGCCCGTCTCCAGCAGGGCCGCCGCCGTTTCCAGCAGCCCGGAACCGCACAGCCCCAGCGCATGCCCTCCGCCCAACACCTGCGCCTGCGGCACGCCGTCGCGCAGCGCTACGCGCCAAACCGCGCCGTCGCGCGCCGGCATGCCCTGCGAAATCCCCGCGCCTTCAAACGCCGGGCCTGCTGCGGCCGAACAGCACAGCAGGCGACCGCCGGCGGAAAGGGCGATTTCGCCGTTGGTGCCGATGTCCGCCAGCAGGCGCGGCGGGCCTTCGGTCAGGCCCTCCGGCCCGATAAACCGCGCCGCCAGCAGCGCTGCGGCAGTATCCGCGCCGATATAGGCGGACAGGCAGTACGGCAGGAACACCTGCATGCCCTCGGGCAGGCCCGCCAGGCGCGGGTCCATCAGGGCGCCAAAGTGCTCGTCCTGTTCAAACGGCGCGCGCGCGATGGACGACACCGGGCGGCCGGTCAACAGATAGAGCATCGCCGTATTGCCGGCGACAACCGCACTGTCCACGTCCGCCTGCGAAACGCCCGCCCGCGCGCACAGCGCGTCGAGCACGCCGCGCAGGCCGCTGCGCGCGGCCTGTGCCAGCGCGTCGCCCCGCCCGGCTTCCGCCGCGTCCAGACGGCTCATGACGTCCGCGCCGAAGGCGCGCTGCGGATTGCGCATGCCGGCGGTCGCCAGGCGCCTGCCGGTTTCCAGCGAATACAGCGCGCCGGCTATGGTGGTGGTGCCCAGGTCGAACGCCGCGCCCAGCGTCCGGCCCCAGGGCTGCGGAGAAAAGCGTTCCGGCGCGCCGGTTTCCACGGCCTCGTCGCCCGCGGGGTCCACGACCGCTTCGCAGTCTCCCAGCGCCGTGGCCATGCACAAAAAGCGCACGCCGCCTGCGTGCTCCGCGCCGGACAGGAGAGATTCCTCGCGCGCGTCCATCGGCGATACCGCCCCGGTCAGCCGCGCGCGGCATTTCAGGCACGCGCCGCGCCCTCCGCAGGGAAAATCGAACGCCAGCCCCGCCTGCCTTAGCAAGTCCGGGATGCGCGCGGGCGGAACAAAGGAAAGGCTGTGCGCCCGCCCGTCGCGGACATAGCGAAAGACGGCCATGGTCAACGCACCCTTTCCGCCGGGAAGGGCGCGCCCGGAGCGAGCAGCGAGCCATAGTCGGAAAACCCGGCCTCCGCCAGGGACAGGATTTCCGCCCAGCTTGCGCGGTTGGTGTCGTCGGCGATGGCAAACACGCGGCACCCGGCGGCATGCGCGCCGCGCACGGCGTACAGCGCGTCTTCGAATACCGCGCACTCCCCGCAGGCGACGCCCAGGCGCGCGGCAATCTGTGCAAAGCAGTCGGGATCGCTCTTGGAAATACCCATATCGCGGGTGGACTGCACAAAGCGCAGATAGGGCGTCATGCCCTGCTGCCGCAGCGCGGCGGAGGCCATCTCATGGCCGGTGGCGGTCAGCACGGCGCAGGGAATCCCCTGCGCATGCAGATGCGCCAGGAAACGCCTGGCGCCCGGCTTTTCCGGCGCGGCCGCATAAAAGCGCGACATGCGCGCCATAAATTCGGCCAGCAGCGCTTCCTCGTCCATGCCAAGCTCCGGCAAGCGCCGCGCCAGCACCCCGGCGGAGGCGTGTACGGTCAGCCCCGCCAGCTCGCTTTCCAGCGCGTCCGTCATGGCAATCCCGCGCTCTGCCAGCAGCGTGGGGCGAAGGCTTCGCCAGGCGGGCATGGAATCTATCAACGTGCCGTCCATATCAAAAATGCAAGCTTGCGTCATACGTTGTGCGCAGCGGCCGACAAAAACAGGCGGCGGAAGCTTCCGCCGCCCATGTTGTCCGTGCCTACTCCTTATCCCGTTCTTTTTCTTTGTCCTTTTCGCGGTCCCTGCGTCCGTCCCTGCGCCCTTCCTTTTCGGGCTCCTGCGCCGCCGCATCCGGCGGCAGTTTGGACACCAGCGCGCTTTCCACGCGGCGATCCTCGATTTTTTCCACCTGGATTTTCAGCCCGAAGGCTTCGACCAGCGGGGTGGAACCGTCCTCGGGAATGGCGGACATGCGGCTGTAGACCAGGCCGCCCAGGGTGTCAAATTCCTCGTCCAGCGGCACATCGACGTTCAGCGCTTCGTTCACCGCGTCCAAATCCGCGCTGCCGGACACGCGCCAGAGGTTGGACTCCAGCTGCACGATATCCTGCTCCTCCAGGGGGTCAAACTCGTCGAAAATATCGCCGACAATCTGCTCCAGCAGGTCTTCCATGGTGACCAGACCGCTCGTGCCGCCGTATTCGTCCACGACGATGGCCATATGCGTCTTGGTTTTCTGCATATCGCGCAGCAGCACGTCCGCCCGCACGGTTTCCGGCACGAAATAGGCCGGGCGCAGCAACTCCCGCAGCGCCTTGGGCGCGGCGTTCTTGGTGTTGAGCAGGTATTCGCGCGTGCTCAGGGTACCGACGATATCGTCGATGTCCTCGTCATACACCGGGAAGCGTGAAAATCCCGTTTCCAGAATGGTATGGATAATCACTTCATCCGTGTCGGCGAGCGACAGCGCGGAAACGTCCGTGCGGTGCACCATCACTTCCCCGGCGGTCAAATTGTTAAACTCGAAAATGTTCTCGATGAGCTCCGCTTCGCCCGATTCGATAGCGCCCTTCTCTTCGCCGATATCCACCATCATGCGGATTTCTTCTTCGGTGACCGGTTCGCTCTCGTTGTTCGGGTTGATGCGCATCAGGCGGAGCACGCCGTTGGTGGAAATGGTCAGAAACCAGATAATCGGCTTCATGACGGTCGCCAGCCCATGGATAACGCCGGAAGCGAAGCGCGCCACTTTATCCGAATGCTGCATCGCCACGCGCTTGGGCACCAGTTCGCCGAAAACCAGCGTAAAATAGGACAGAATCAGGGTGATCACAACTACGCAAATGGTTTCCAGCGTTGCCAGGGACGCAAAGGAAAGGCCGATTTCCTGCAGCCACACCGCCAGCGGCGCAGCAAACGTACTGGCCGCAAACGCGCTGCCCAGGTATCCTGCCAGGGTAATGCCGATTTGAATCGTGGAAAGAAACTGCGAGGGAGACTCGACCATTCGCAGAAGGCGCGCGGCCTTCTGATCCCCTTCTTCAAGCTGGCGCTTGAGCTTGTTTTCGTTCAGAGAGATGACGGCGATCTCCGTGGAAGCGAAGAACGCATTGATGGCGATAAGAATGATTTGCAACAGCAGGTTGCCCCATATAGGGCCAGGTGTATCCAAAAATAAACCCCTCCTCATAATTTCCCGGATAGTGTACGCAGTATTATATCATATGTCCGTCCAAAAGGGAATACCCCGCCCGTTCTTTTTCGGCGCGCACGGCGGACGCGCCGCCGGCGCCGCCGCAAAACATGCGGCGCGGGAATTGCAGGCGCGGGCATGGCGTTTACCCAGTTTATGCGCGCGCCCTTCCCGGCGTTCCATGACAGGCACGCCGGCATATCCGGCGATTTTTATGATACCATGAAGGAAACAAAAGGACGGCGTTCGGCATAAAATGAAGGATTCAAACATCAACTTGCAGCGCCAAAGAAAAACATATAAAAATTCAACATACGCGGCGGCAAATTATGTGGAAATGTTATTTTCGGCGATGGAGGTATTGCATTTTCACAAGGCGCATGCTACAATATCGCCAAGAGTCGTGGGGGGCTCTGTTTATCTATTCTATGGCCCTGCGTCCGGTCCGGCTCAGACCACCTTGGGACTGGCAGGGGCATACCATCAAAAGGAGGGCACATGATGAGGCGGATTCTGGCTATCCTGTTGTGCGCCGCGCTGGTTCTGACCACGGGCGCCGTCGCTGTCGCGGACGACAACGTCTATCGCGTTTTGTATTCCGGCGAAGTGACCACCCTGAACTACCTGACCACCGGT
>DVFI01000012.1 GCA_018713305.1 Candidatus Avichristensenella intestinipullorum | reverse complement strand
CATGATGCGCAGCACGTTCAGCCCCGCAATCTGCCCCGCGTCCTTGGTGGCCTGCCGCTGCGCGTCGGTAAAGTAGGCGGGAACGGTGATGACCGCGTCGGTCACCGGCGCGCCGATGTAGCTTTCCGCGTCGGTCTTGAGCTTTTGCAGAATCATGGCGGATATCTCCTGCGGAGTATACTGCCGGTTGTCAATTTTGACGCGGTAGGAGCTGCCCATCTCCCGCTTGATGGAGGAGACGGTCCGCGCGGCGTTGGTGACGGCCTGCCGTTTGGCCGCGCTGCCCACCAGGCGTTCGCCGTTTTTTGTGAAGGCGACCACGGACGGCGTGGTGCGGCTGCCGTCCGGGCCGGGAATGACCACGGGTTCCCCGCCCTCGATGAAGGCGACGCAGGAATTGGTGGTGCCCAAATCGATGCCGATGATGTTTGCCATGGCGCTCTCCCCCCTCAGCCCTTCGCGGGGAACGTGTGCCCGCACTGCCGGCAATGCACGTTGACCTCGCCCACGCCGCGCGGCAGGCGCAGGCGCGCCTTACACTGAGGGCATACCAGATAGCGGTATTGCTTGCGCCCCTTCAGCCGCGCGACGGCCTGGCGCGCGCCGGAAAGCGCTTTGTCCCGGGCGGACAGATAGGCCTGGTTTTCCGCGTATCGCTTGGCCGTGTTGCGCGAAAACAGCCGGAACACCCCGTATCCCCACAGGACCAGGCACAGGGCCGACAGCACGGCCCAGCCGGTAAACATGGATAGCAGGCAAAGCACCAGCGCCGTCCAGATTGCCGCGCTGCCCAGCTGGTCCGGTCCGTTCCGTCCCTGCATGAACCGAATGAAACCCGCTTTGAACTTTTCAAAAAAACCCATCGTATTCGCTCCTTATGCTCTGTCTTCGTACAGTATATCATACAAACCAAATATTGACACAATATGAACAAAGCGTCAGTTTTCAAATATTCACACCTTGTTCATTTATTTCTGGTATAGTATAGCCAGGAAAATGCCTGTTATCATGGCAATACAATAAGAATTCGAGGTGAAAACGGTGCGAAAACTGCTTTGTCTGCTGCTGGCTCTCGCGTTGACCCCCGCGTTTGCCGGCGCGTCGACGCAAGAGGGTCTGGACGGCCTGCTGTTTGCCGCGGGAAGCGACGTGCTTCAGCCCGCGCTGCTGCAGACCACGTTGTCTTTCGCGCAGACTTCCTCCGCCGAAGCTGCGGCCGAAGCCCTGGAGGCGGCGGGCTTCACGGTGGTGCGTCAGTCGGGCTACGATAAGGCGGTAGACGACGACAGCCACACCTGCGCCTATACCATCGCCCGTCAGGAGCTTTCGGTGAACGGGGAGAGGCGCGTCCTGCTGGCGGTCACCGTCCGCGGCACGAGCACCCCGGGCGAGTGGATGTCCAATTTTGACTTTGCACCTTCCCACAGCGACGATACGGCGGTGGCGGAAAACTTCTTTTTCGCGGCGGAGGCTATCTATGCCGATTTGAAGGCCGAGATAGACGCGGCGGAAAACCCGCTGGTGCTTGTCACCGGCTACAGCCGCGGCGCGGCGTGCGCCAACCTGCTGGGCGTGCTGCTGAACACGGCGTATGACGCGAGCAACGTCTATGTTTATACCTTTGCCACGCCCACCACCATGCGCGGCGCGCGCGCCGAACAGGAATACCCCAACATTTTCAACATCGTCAATCCCGCCGACCTGGCCACACGCCTGCCGCTGGAGGCGTGGGGATACCGGCGGCCGGGCACGGACATCGTCCTGCCCGCCAAAAGCGAGGATATCCAAAGCACCCAGGCGCTCACCGCGACGCTGGCGGAACTGTCCCCGAGCATCTCTTCATACTATGAGGACCTCCATAGCCTGACCTCCCCGGGCACGAGCGAACAGGGCGTGACGGTCTTTGCGTGCCTGCAGGGGCTGTGCGCGTCCATGATGGACGAAACGGCGCCGCAGGAAGCGCAGGCGGACATGAACCAGCTGGCCGCCATGGTACAGGAGGACAGCGACCTGGCGCCCCTCTTCCGCCTTATCCTGCATGACGGCGAGTCGTGGCAGGCCGGCATGTCCTCGCTGCTTGCGCAGCATATGCCCGCCGTTTACCTTGCGCTGCTGGAGCAGACGGACTGGGACAGCTACCTATAAAAAGTGGAATACGATAGTTCCGTATAGAGAAAATGCGGACAGCGCGCCCATGAGGAAAGCCTCCCATGGGCGCGTCCTGTCCCCGCCGCGCGCCCAAAGGAAAACCAGCGCGGGCACCATATCGCTCAGATACCGCGTCCCGTACTGCCAGCCGCCGAAGGTGCGGTGCGTCAGCAGCAGCAGCGCGTGCAGAAGCAGCGTCGCCGCCAGCATGCCGTCTATCGCATCCCCGCGCCGCCTCAGGGCGCGCTCCGCCGCCCGCACGGGCGAGAGCACCACGAGCGGGTTGGTCAGGTAGAAGGCGAAGCCGCACAGCGTGGGAAAGGTCAGCGCCCCGTCGACCACCTGCGGCGGCCGCAGGATGTTGAGAAAGTTGTTCCATACGTTCGACAGCGCAAGCACCGCGTCGCCCGACTCGGTATACTCGGGCAGAAAGCTGTGGCCGAACTCAAAGGGGTTGCCAAACCGCGCATAGTTATACGCGCCGTAGGCAAAGGCAATCGCAAGCGGCGCCGCCACATACGGCAGCATCGCCCGCACGCTGCGCCACAGGCTGTCCGCGCGCACATGGGTATACAATATCCACAGCAGCAGCGGCACATACAGCGCGTTGAGCGGCCGGCAGCCCACGGCCAGCGCGATGCAGACAAGCCCCGCGGCCCAGCCGGCACGGCGCCTGCCCGTGCACAGGCAAAAGGCCAGCATGGTCAGCAAAAACGCCAGCAGCTGCGCCTGGTACCATACGCCGCCCGCCGTCTGCGCGTCGGAAACCGCCAAATCCAGCAGGCTTCCCGCCAGGGCGGCAAACGCCGCCAGCCCCGCCGCATGCGCCGCGGGCAGATAGCGCCGGGCCAGGAAAAAGGCCGCCGCCGCGCCGCCCAGCCAGTACAGCAGGCACATCAGCGCATCCGGGGTTTCCAGGCCGAAGAAGAACGACAGCACCCACATCGGCACGGAGGGCACCGGCGGAAAGCTGACGTAGTATTCGCCTTCGAATATGGCCAGCTCCAGCCAGGGATACTCCCCGTCCAGCATCATCCGCCCGTCGCGCCAGGCCAGCGCCTGCCGGGTATAGCTGTCAAAGGGGCCGTGGGCGAAAAAATCCGTGCCCGTCCGGCCGGCAACATACAGCGCCGTGGCGGTCAGCAGGCCCAGGCACGCCAGCAGCCACAGCGCATCCGAAATCCAGGTTCTTTTTTTGCTCATCTCACTATCCCGGTCGAACCCAGTCGAACGTCCTTGCCCACAAAGCGAAGCATCGCTGCGGCGCGCTTGTCGAACAGGCGCGAGCAGATGCGCTCGGTATACCGTTCCTGCAGCTCCTCGGGCATCAGGTTGGTGCTGACGACGGTGTGCAGCCCGTCCAAATCGCGCTCGTTGATGAGCGTAAAGAGCTGCTCTATGGTGATGTTGCTCAGCAGCGGCTCCACGCCCAGGTCGTCCAGCAGCAGCAGCGGCACGGTCAGCAGCGTCCGAAACGGCTCCACGTCATGCTCGAAGATGCTGGCGCGCATGCGCTCGGTCAGCTGGTAGGCGGTGAGCTTGACGACCGTATGTCCCCGCTCGCGCACGCGGTTGCCGATGCAGTTGAGCAGGAACGTCTTGCCCAGGCCCGACATGCCCACCATCAGCAGGTTCCGGCGCGGGTTGTTCGGGAACAGCTCGGCGTAGGATTCGCACCGCTGGCGCAGGCGCTGCATGTACGAGCGCTGTGTTTCGGGCGTGTCGACCGACAGCGGCTCGTCGGAAAAGACGGAATCGTCGTAGGCGGCAAAGGTTTCCCGGCCGTTGAGCCCGTCGCCCGTGCGGGCGCTGACCAGCGCCTGCATCCGCTGCGTAAAGCACGCGCAGCGTTCCCGCACCGGCTCGCCGACGTAGCCCGTATCCCGGCAGAGGGGGCAGCGGTAGACCGGCTGCAGGTACGCCTCCGGCAGTCCGCACGCCCGCAGGCGCGCCCGCAGGGCGTTGTGCAGCGATTCCAGCTGCCCGCGCAGCACCCCGCTGATGGCATGGGCATCCTGCGGGCTGGCAAACGCCTGGCGCGCCCGGTCCTGAAATATCGCCCTGCGCTCCTCCCAGAGCTCGCCGATGCGCGCGTCCCGCGCCACGGCCTCGGCCAGACGCCGTTCCTGTTCCGCCTGGTTCAGCTCGCGCTGCTGCCTGTACTGCGCGTCCACCTCTTGCAGAAGGGCTTCTCTTGTAATCACAGCTTATATCACCTCAAAGAGCGCGTCGAGTTCTTCCCGCGTATACTCGCGCTGCGTATAGCGCTGAGCGGGCACGGTCTTGGGCGCGCGCGTGGCCGCCGGCTGGGCCTTGCGCTGCGCGTCCATGCGCTTCAAATAGGCCGTCGCGGATTCGTAGGAAAGCGCGCCCGCCTCCTTCCAGATGCGCAGCGTCCGCTCCAGCGCGTCCAGCCTGCCGCCCTTGCGGGCCACGCGGGTGGCGGCCAGCGCGATGGTCTCGCGGGCAAACCCCTCCCGCAGGAAGCCCTCCAGCATCGAGCGGCTGTCGTCCGTAGGGGAAGCGGCGCGCATGCCCAGCTCGCGCAGCAGCGCCTTGACGTCCCTGTCGGCTTCCAGGTCGGCGCGCAGGTCCTCCTCGCTATGCAGGCCCTGCTGGTGCATGCGCTCCAGGATGCCGTTGAGATAGCCGAAGGTGGGCACGCCCTTGCTGGTTTCATCGCAGGCGGCCAGGATGGCGGGCAGGTCAAACCCCCACTCGCGCGTCCAGCGCTCGTAGAGCGCCTCGTCCGGCTCGGACACCTGATGCCGCTTGCCCAGCTTTTTGTATACCTGTTTAATCGCCTGGTAGCGCTCGGTATACATGCGCGACATTTCCTCCGCGTCGGCGATGGTGCGCACGTTGGCCTCCGCCCAGGCCCGCGCGATGGGATCAATCGATTTGAAGGGAAATTTCTTGCCCCGCGCCTTAATCTGGCCGGAAACCAGCATCAGCACCACTTCTTCGGGGAGCCCCAGCCCTTCTATCCAGTCGTACACCCGCTCGAAGTCCTGCGGATGGAGCAGGCGGTCGGCGCCGAACTGCGCCTGCAGGCTGTTGTTAAAATCGGCATAGCGGTACAGCCCGTCGTCGTCCTGGGCGCGCATCAGCTCCAGCTGTTTCAGGTTGCGATACGCCCACGAGGGCGGGTTGTCGCTGACCCGCTGCACCAGGCCCATGCGCTCCCAGTAGGCGAACGCGTTTTCCACACGGGAAACCTCCATGCCCAGATCCCGCGCGACCGTGGACAGCGACGCGCTGTGCACCGGATGATAGCACTGCATCAGCCCATACAGGTATACCTTGACAAAGTCCCCGTCCGCGCGCACCATGTATTCCTGGATGAACAGGTTTTCCACCGGCGTGGCGTCGAACATTGCGTACTTATCGGCAAAACCGAAGACCGGCATGCCATCACCCCCCACGCAGCATTGTACATGCCGCGCGGCGCAAATGCAAGAGCGCTATGCCGCCTGTTTGACGCGCGTGAAAATCATCCGGCCGGCGCTGGTCTGCAGCACCGTGGTGACCACCACGTCGATGGTCTCCCCGATATGGCGCTTTCCGTTGTCCACGATAATCATGGTGCCGTCGTCCAGATAGCCCACGCCCTGTCCCGGCTCCTTTCCCTCGCGCAGCACCTGCACGCGCATTTCCTCCCCCGGCAGCAGCACCGGGCGCAGCGCGCCGGCCAAATCGTTGATGTTCAGCACCTTGACGCCCGTCACATCCGCGACCTTGTTCAGGTTAAAATCGTTGGTCACCACCACGCCGCGCATTTCCCTCGCCAGCTTGAGGAGCTTGACGTCCACCTCCTGCGCGTCGGCGAAATCCAGGTCCGTAATCTGCACGCTGATGTCCAGCTCCTTTTGCAGGCGGGCCAGCACGTCCAGGCCCCGTCTGCCCCGGTTTCTTCGCAGCGGGTCGCCCGAGTCGGCGATGTGACGGAGCTCTTCGAGCACGAACTGCGGGATGACCAGCGGGCCTTCGACAAAGCCGGTCTTGCACACGTCGAAGATGCGCCCGTCGATGAGCGCGCTGGTGTCCAGGATTTTGCTTGCCGGCAGGGGCGCGCCCTGCGCGGCGCGGCGCTCGGCGCGGGCCTGGCGCGCGCCGGGCACCAGCGGCATTTCGCGCCAGCGTTTGGAGCCCAGCGACGCGCCCAGATAGCCCAGCATCAGATACAGAATGGCGGAAAGCCCCGCCCAGAGCAGCTCGGGCAGCCCCACGCGGAACAGCTGGGTCACCAGCGTGGCAATCACCAGCCCCAGCACCAGCCCCAGCGCGCCGCAGATGACCTGCGCCAGAGGCGTCTCGCTCAGCGAGCCTTCCACCGCGCCCGACCAGCGCTGCACAAAACGTATCAGGCGCGGCGCGGCAAACCAGGTCACAATCGCGAACAGCAGCGTCGCGGCGATGCATATCCAGACCACCTGGCCGCTGGACAGCACCCGCGGCCCGCCGAACACGAGATACAGCTGGATGCCCAGCGCCGCCAGGCCGCCCCCGACCGCCGCGCCGAACAGCGTAATCACCGGCCGCAACACGCTATGAAAATCAGGTTTTCTCATGCTTGCCTGTTCCTTTCCGCCCGTCCGCTCAGCGCAGCAGCGTCACCACCGCCTGCGCGACGGTATCCACGCCTTCCAGCGCTATCGATTCGGGCCTGTTCAGCCCGCGGAGATTCTCCCGCGGGAGCACGCAGCGCGTAAACCCCAGCCGCGCCGCCTCCGCCAGGCGGCGGTCGGCCTGCGATACCGCGCGCACCTCGCCGGAGAGCCCCACCTCTCCGAATACCACCGTATCCTGCGGCAGGGGCACGTCCCGCAGCGACGAGGCCACGGCCATGCACAGCGGCAGGTCCGCCGCCGGTTCCGACAGCGTCATGCCGCCGGCCACGTTGATATACACGTCCTGGTCATAAAGCCGCAGGCCCACGCGCTTTTCCAGCACCGCCAGCAGCAGCGCCACCCGCGCGCCGTCCAGCCCGTCCGCCGTGCGGCGCGGCATGCCGAAAGGCGTGCGCGCGACCAGCGCCTGCACATCCACCAGCATCGGCCGCGTTCCCTCCAGCCCGCAGGTCACCACCGACCCGGACGCTCCGCGCGCCCACTGCGACAGCAGCAGTTCCGACGGGTTTTCCACCGCTTCCATGCCGCTGTCGCGCATCTCGAACAGCCCCAGCTCGTTGACCGAGCCAAAGCGGTTTTTGACCGCGCGCAGGATGCGCCACGCGTGCCGCCTGTCCCCCTCGAAATAGAGCACCGCGTCCACCATATGCTCCAGCACGCGCGGGCCGGCGATGGCGCCTTCCTTGGTGACATGTCCCACCAGGAACACGGCGCATCCCTGAGACTTGGCCGCGCGCATCAGGAGCGAGGCGCACTCCCGCACCTGCGAGACGCTGCCCGGCGCGGCGGACAGCTCGGGCCGGTAGACCGTCTGGATGGAATCGACCACCATGAACGAGGGCTGCAGCGCCTCAAAGCGCGCCAGGATGTCGTCCATGGCGTTTTCCGCCAGTATCCAGAGCGTGTCCGCCTGCACGTGCAGGCGGTTGGCGCGCAGCTTAATCTGCCGGGCGCTCTCCTCGCCCGTCACATACAGCACCCGCGCGCCCGCGCCCGCCAGCCTGCCGCAGACCTGCAGCAGCAGCGTGGACTTGCCCACGCCCGGGTCGCCGCCCACCAGCACGACGCTTCCCTCGACGATGCCTCCGCCCAGCACGCGGTCCAGCTCGTCCATCCCGCATTGCCTGCGCACATGCGCTTCGCCTTCGATATCGGCCAGGGTCATCGGCTCCGCCCCCAGGCCTCCCGGCCGCTTCTGCGGCCTGACGGCGGTCTTTATCGCCGGCTCCACGGCCTGTTCCGTCATCGTGTTCCATGCGCCGCACCCCGGGCACTTGCCCAGCCAGCGCCCGGATTCATACCCGCATTCCCCGCAGACAAACAGCGTTTTTCCTCTGGCCATACGCAACCCCCGTACCGTCTTTCAGTATAGCATATCCCGCGCCCCCGGCAAACCGAAACCCCTGTCGAATCGGCTCGGCCGCGCAGGGAATCGTTCCACAGCCTCTTTGCCATTTTACCAAATTGCGCAAAGAAAATACAGAGCCGATGCGATGAAACGGCCGTCGTTTTCGTTATATGAATGCACGGGGAGGGCGGCGGCATGCGTATGGACAGGGAACCGGTACTCTTTACACGCAAGCGGAGGCATTGGGGGCGTTGGCTGATCTCGCTGGTTCTGGCGGCGGTTGCGTTATGCGCCCTGTATACGTTTTATGATAACGGACGCGTCGTGATTCGCACGCAGCGCGTGCTGGTGTCGAATCTTCCGGAAGAGCTGGAGGGCTTTACGGTGCTGCTGCTGTCCGACCTGAACGGCAAGCGCTTCGGCCCGGAGCAGGAGCATCTCATCAACCTGCTGCAAAACCAGCGCTACGACGTCGTCTGCGTGTCCGGCGATATGGTCGGGTCCGGCGCAGACCCCTACCCCTTCTACGAATTGCTGCACTCGCTCAGCACCCAGCCGGTCTATTTTATTGCCGGCGATTCCGACCCCGTCGCCGTGGGCGGCCAGCCGGAGGGCTACCATACGGTGCTTGCGGACTGGATTGCCGGCGCGCAGACGCGGGGCGCCGTATACCTGGACGCGCCCGCCTCGCTCCAGGTGGGGGAGGCGACCGTATGGTTTTCGGACGCGGCGCAAATCGACCTGGATTTGGACAGCGCGGCGGCCGCCTATGCGGCGGCCGGCACGGGCGTGGCTTCCTACTGGCTGGACGTGATTGCGCGCACCCAGGCGGCGCGGGAGCAGATGCGGGAGGAGGACCTGCATCTGGCGCTTTCCCATCCGCCGCTGCGGCGGGAAAGCCTGCAGGCGCTGCTGGACACCGCCGGCGAAGAAGCGCAGGCCCAGATACGCTCCGTCGATTTGGTGCTGTCCGGCGGCACGGCGGGCGGTCAGTGGAGACTTCCCGGTCTGGGCCCGGTATGGGCCAACGGACACTGGCTGCCGGAGGAAGAGGTGACGGGCCTTTCGTATATCGCCAACATGCCCCAGTACATCACCGGCGGCCTGGGCGTCAACGCCGCCAGCCCGCTGCCGGCCTTCCGCCTGTTCAACACGCCGGAAGCCGCGCTGATTACCTTCTCTTCCCATACAGGCGCCTGAGTTTTCCGGCGGGATATGCATTGCATCCGGCGCGGCAGCGTGGTATACTGCTGTTTGTTGCGGAGGTGTATGTATGGAAGAAATCCTGCTGGGCGACGTGGTGCAAATGCGCAAGCCCCATCCCTGCGGCAGCGACCTTTGGGTCATCATCCGTACCGGCGCGGACATTAAAATCCGCTGCACGGGCTGCGGACGCATTGTAATGCTGGATCGCGAGGCGTTCCTCAAGCGGCGCAAACGGCTTGTCGAGCGTCCGGAATCGCCAGGCCTTTTGAAAGGAGCATCTGAACCGTCATGACCGACTTGGGCCCAAACGACATGCAAACGCACTCGGCGCAGCCGCAGACCACGGACGCTGCGAAAAAAAAGGAAAAAAAGAAAAAAACGTTGGGACGTGAAATCTTGGAATGGGTGCTGACCATCGCCGTGGCCATCGCGCTGGCGCTGGTCATCCGCACTTTCGTCTTTGAGCCCGTGCGCGTCGACGGCTCTTCCATGATAAACACCCTGCACCACAACGAGTTTATGGTGGTCACCAAATACGATTACCTCTTTGATGACCCCGAACGCTTCGACGTCGTCGTCTGCTATTACCCCGGCGGCGACCATACCTACCGCGTCAAGCGCGTCGTCGGCATCCCAGGCGATACCGTCGCCATGCGCAACGGCGTTCTCTATGTAAACGGCGAGGCGGTGGAGGAAAGCTATATCGACTACCCGGCCAACTATGAAATGGCCGAAACCGTCGTGGAAGAAGGGCATTATTTCGTCCTGGGCGACAACCGCGCTTCCTCCAAGGACAGCCATGTCAGCACCGTCGGCCAAATCCCGCGCGAAGACATCAAGGGCCATGTCCGACTGGTCATCTATCCCTTCAACGCCATACGCACCATCCAATAACGCCGCGCTCCCTGCCCGTTTTATCTGCCTTATTTGTTTCCGCGCCATGGCAAAGTCATGACGCGGTTTTTACATTTCGTGTCAAGTTTGGGTTGAATTTTAACTTTTGGCATTGACAAGGAAACAGATTTGTAATATATTATGGGTACCACTATGCCTTGGAGGATACACGCATGAAACGCAGAGCCATCTCGTTTTCCCTGTTTCTGGCGATGCTGTTGAGTATAACGGGAACCGCGCAGGCGGCGACCTATGGATACGTGGACGCAACGGGGCTGTACATCCGGGAGTCGGCCTCCACCTCCGCCAAAGCGCTGCGGTGCGCGGAGCGGGGCGAAAAGCTGGAAATTCTTCGCGATGAAGGCGACTGGTATTACGTCCGCTACGGCGTGGTATACGGCTATGTCGCCAGCGATTTCGTCTCCAGCTCGCCGTCGGGTTCCTCTTCCTCTTCTTCGGCGGACGAAGACCTGCCCGACCGCATTTCCGACCTGGGCGACGCGCCGGCGACCAGCCGGGAAGGCGACCGCGGCGACGATGTGAAAAAGCTCCAGCAGGCGCTGAAAATTCTCGGCTTCCTCAAGGGCAACTGCGACGGCATTTTCGGCGAGCAGACGCTCGAGGCGGTCAAGGCGTTCCAGAAATCCCGCGGGCTGTCCCAGGACGGCATCGCCGGCAAGGTCACCATCAAGCTGATCTTCGGAGAGGACGCGGCGGATGCGGACAGCAGCAGCGGGAACAGCGGCATCAAGACCGAGAAGCTGGACTGGTTCGATGGCGGCTCTTCGCTTATCCCCAAGGGGACGTATTTCGACATCAAGGACGTGCGCACCGGCACGGTGATTCGCGTGCGCCTGCTCTACGGCAGCAACCACCTGGACGTGGAGCCGGCCACCAAGGAAGACACCGCCAAGCTCAAGCAGGTCTATGGCGGCGTATGGAGCTGGGACCGCCGGCCCGTGCTGGTCAAATACGGCAGCCGCGTCATCGCCGCTTCCATGAACGGCATGCCGCACGGCGAGCAAGCCATCTATGACAACGACTTCGACGGCCAGTTCTGCATCCATTTCCTCAACAGCAAGACGCACGGCAGCGATAAGGTCGACGCGGACCATCAGTACTGTGTGAACGTGGCGGCCCAGTATACCTGGTAAGCCCAGGCCGCGCTTACGCCGGGCCGCAGCCTGAAATCCGGGCGGCGGTCCGAAACTTTTATGCTTGCATTTGCGGGCGGTTTATGGTATGATTCGTCTGCTATAGGTAGGCGTTGTCCGGCGAAAAACGGAACGTTTGCCGGGCTTTGGATATCAGCAATGGTTTGAGGGGGTTTCGACATGGCTGTTCTGCGCATTATCTGCGCCATCTTTCTGTTTATCTCCGCGCTGGTCGTAATTGTGTCCGTGCTTTTGCAGCAGGGTTCCCGCCAGGGGCTGGGCGCCATTGCCGGCGGCGCGGAAACGTTCTTTGGCAAAAACAAGGCCAAGTCCTATGAGGGCAAGCTGGCGCTGGCCACCAAGATTAGCGCCGGCGCGTTCATCGTGCTGTCCATCGTCATTACGGCCATTTCCTGACCGGCCTGCGGCGCCACCGGCACGGCGCCTCTCCCTGCCCGTTCAGGGGGGGCCAGACGGGCGCCCGCAGGACAGTCTTCGCCAGAATTACCAAGGAGCAAGAGCTGCTTTGCCATGTTGCAGGGCGGCTCTTGTTTTGTGTGCGGGCGTGTTTGCCAAAGGTTGCGCGTTGATTCCATGATGGATTCCTGGAAAGATCAACTCGGCCGACTCCAATCGTCGGTCGGTTATGAATTGGTTGAAAAAGACTTTTGCAGTTATATTGATAAAAATATCCTGATTGATTGAAAAATCAGCCGCTTTCGCAGAAAGCCCCCGCGGCAGATTGCATCTCATTTCCCCGAATGGCGCTCGGCGGTGGCCGCCGCTGAGCAGAGGCGCCGCTATTCTTTCTGGGTCTGGCGCGCTCTTTCCAGCAGCTCCTCCTTGGAAAGCGGCTCCAACAGGCGCGGCCGGCACTCGGGACGGGACGCGTCAAAACCGCAAACCGCCTGATAGGCGCACCACTGGCAGGCGCGCCAGCGTTTCAGCTGCGCCGGCCGTATGCCGATATCGCCCTGCGCGATGCGGCGGGCCATGCGCTCGGAAAGCCTGCGGGCATGGCGCATCAGCCCCGCCATCTCCTCCCGGGTGGCCGCGCCGGCCTGCCCGGACAGGCCGCCGTCCTTTTTCAGATACCTTTCCATACCGCCCATGGCGCGAATCACGCGCGCGTCGCGGACGACCAGGCCGTTCAGCCGCAGCTCGCGGGAAATCTGCTTTTCCACTTCCTCCGCGTCGCGGCTCTCCGTCGCCACCAGCGGGTCGTCAAAGCGCGCGTAAAACGCGCCGGCCGGCTGGCTGTCCGGATAGGCCGCCAACGCCGCGGAAAGATACAGCAACAGCTGCAACTGCAGGCCCCCGTAAACGCGCGACGGATCCAGCGAGGCTTTCCCCGACTTGTAATCCACCACGCGCAGCCAGCGTTCGCCGCCTTCGCTGAAAAAGTCGATACGGTCGATGCGTCCCTCCACCCAGCAGCGCTCTTCCCCGGACAGGCGGAGCGCAATGGGCGGCAGCGCTTCGCCCGGCCCGAAGCGCGCCTCCGTCGCGCCGGTGCGAAAGCCGCTCTGGCGCATCTGGTCGGCATACGTCCAGGCGGCGCGCCGGGCCACGCGGCAGAAAGCGTCGCCCGCCGCGCGCAGCATGGCGTTGTCCCCCAAAGGCGCGTTTTCCCACTCGGCCCG
The DNA here is from genome assembly GCA_018713305.1 of Candidatus Avichristensenella intestinipullorum. Taxonomy (GTDB): domain Bacteria; phylum Bacillota; class Clostridia; order Christensenellales; family Aristaeellaceae; genus Avichristensenella; species Avichristensenella intestinipullorum. The sequence continues at coordinate 25,664 of DVFI01000012.1, read as the reverse complement.
CAGCGGCGCAAGAACGCGGTCCATCATCTCGTCGCTCTGCGCCCGCGTGATATGCGGCCAATCGGGGCAGGCCGCCGCCTCGCGCGCAAAGCCCTCGATGGCGCGGTGGTAAAAGGTGCCCAGATCCCGCCGCTCCACGGTAAACTCCCGCCGTTCCACGGGCCGCAGCCCATAATCGATAAAATGACGATACGGGCAACGGGCAAAATCCTCCAGGCGCGAAACGCTGGTGCGCGTGTGCGCGTACAGCGCGCGAGCCATCGACGGTTCCAGCCACAGCTCGCCCGACGGGGCTTCCAGCGCCCGCAGCACGGCCTGCGCCTGCGCGCGCGTCTGCGGCGCATGGGCCAGCCACGCGGCCGCGCGGGCGGTATCCAGAGTCAGCACCCCGCGCCGTGCCTGCCTTCTCAGCGTCGGCCCCAGCGCATCCAGCGCCGCGCCGGGCGCAAACCACATGTCCCTGTCCGCGCCGCCGCGCTCCGGCATCTCGGGGAACACCCGGCGCAGCGCGTTCAGCCACGCGGCCGGGCGCTGCGGACCGCCGTCTGCCCCCGTCAGCGCATAGCTGACAAACAGCCTGTCGGACGGCGCGCAGAGCGTATCGAGCAGGTGCATCTGCATCAGCGCGCTGAGCGCGTCGCCGTACAGGCCCAGCGCGCCTTCGCCCAGCGCGTCCTCGGCGCGGCTTGCCTCGGCGTCGGTCAGCAGCGCATCGTCCGCCTGGCGCATCGCTCCGTCCTGCATGCCCAGCACAAACAGCACCCGGAGCCCCTCGCCCAGCTTCATATGGCCCATCTGGCCCACCTGCGTCACGCCCGGCGAAGGGGGCAGCGCGCCCAGCTCCGCCGACGCCAGCCCCGCCTCCAGCATCTGCGCCAGCCCCGCCATGGGCACGCGCGCGCCGCGCATGAGCGCATGCATCTGGTCCAGCGTCTCCAGCAGCAGCCGCCATGCCTGGGCGCAGGCGGCCGCCTCGGCCGGCATGCCCTGCGCCCGCAGCCGCGCCTCCCAGTCGCACAGCGTCCCATAGGCGTCCACTGCCTCCAGCAGCGCATAGACCGCCGAAAGCGAATCGGTGGCATCCCGCGCGTCGTGCAGCGCGCTTTGCAGCGCCTCCAGCGGCCCGACAAAGCGCCGGCGAACGTCCTCCAGCACAGGGTCGCTCAGCGGACGCCGCCATTTGGCGCCGCGAAGGCCGCGCTCCAGCGCGCAGTTCTCCATCCGCTCCGCTTCCTCGACCGTCAGGCCGCACAGCCCGCTTTTGAGCCAGCCCAGCGCATCCTCGGCGCGCCAGGAGCGCGTCACGCAGCGCAGCGCGGCCATCAGCGCGCGAAGCAGCGGATGCGCGAGCGCGGGGCGACGGCGGTTCAGATGGAAGGGGATGCCGCAGCGCGTGAAAGCCGTCTCCAGCGCGCCCGCATAGCCCTCCGCATCGCCCAGCGCCACGGCCATCTGGTCAAAGCGCACGCCCTTGCGGGCAAACGCCAGCATGGCCGCGGCGGCGCGCATGGCCTCGTCGTAGGGGTTTGACGCCGCCCAGAGCGTTACGGCCTGCACCTCGCCCGAAAAAGGCCTGGCCGGCACGGAAAACAGCTCCCGCTCCAACCAGGCGATTTCCCGGCCCGGGTGCGCCGCGCCGCCGACGCGCCGCTGCGCCCAGAGCAGCCCTTCCGCGTCAAACCGGCGGCCCAGGCGGGCCAGCGTCGCGCGGGCGGGCGCAAAGGCCACCGCATCGCGCGCAGCGGCGTCCTCCCACGTCAGCGCCAGGCGCACGCTGTCGGCCAGCCTCGTCATCGCCACAAGCTGGCGCAGCAGCTGCGGGGAAACCAAATCAAAGCCATACACCCATACCCGCGCGCCCTGCAAAAGCCCGCTGTCCTCCAAGCGCGCCAGCAGCGCTTCCTGAACGTCTTCGCCGTCCACAAACGCGCCGGCCAGCCGCTCTTCATAGCGCGCATACAAAAGCGCCATATCCGTAAGCTTACCGCGCAGCGCTTCGCCTTCGTCCAGCGTCTGCGCCGCCTCGCGCACCGCCTGGGGCGTCAGGCCCGCGCGCTTGAAATCGGCGATGCAGGCGGAGAGCTTGTCCGCAAAACCGCGGCGCTGCGCCGCGCCGCCATAATAGCCCAGTTCGCGGCGGGAGAGGCGCAGCACGTCCGTCAGCATCATCGCCTTGCCCCGCGCGTCCACGCGCACGCGCTGCGGACTGCCCGCCAGCGCGAACACCCGCTGGCTCAGCCGGGAAGGGGACAGCACCTCCAGGCCCAGCAGGCCGGGCAGCCGCAGCCGTTCCACCAGCTCCAGCTCCGCCTGCAGGGTATACTGTTCCGGCGTCAGCAGCAGGATGTTCCGGCAGCCTTCCGCCATGGCCGCGCCGATTTCCTCGAGCACGCAGGGCCACAGCGTGCGGCCCCGGCCTGTCAACACCGTCAGCATGGCTTTCCCTTCCCTTTCAGCCCTTCGCCGTCCCACGCGGGAATCATGTCCGTTCCGCTCGCCTCCGGCGTCTGAAGATAGCCGTCAAAGCCCAACGCGCGCATATGCGCCGCCACGCGCCGGTATTCGCGCCGGAGCAGCGGGCGGTCGAGTCCCCGGATGCCGCGGGCCGGGCCAAAGGGCGTGTACTGTCCCATCAGGCTTACGCGCACATCCGCCGGCAGCGCTTCCCGCAGGCGCGTCAGCGCGGCCATGGACGCGCCGGTCAGGCCCGGCAGGACCAGGTGGCGCACCAGCGTGCCGCGCAGCAATATGCCCTCCGGCGAAAAGACGGCTTCTCCCGTCTGCCGGCGCATCTCGACGATGGCCTCCAGCGCCGTCTGCGGATAGTCCGGCGCCTGCGCGCAGACGGCCGCCGTATCGGCGTCGGCGAATTTATAGTCCGGCAGGTACACGTCGACCAGGCCCTCCAGCATGCGCAGGGTTTGGACGCTTTCATAGCCGCCGCAGTTGTATACCACCGGAATGCCGGGCGGACAGCGGCGCAGCGCCTCGGCCACCACGGGGACAAAATGGCTTGCGGTGACCAGGTTGATGTTGTGCACGCCTTTATCCGCCAGCTCGGCAAACAGCGCGCCCAGCGCCCCGGCATCCAGGGTTCTGGCCGTCCGCGGGACGGCGCGGCTGATGTCCGCGTTCTGGCAAAACACGCAGCCCAGCGCGCAGCCGCAAAAGAAAACCGTGCCGCTGCCGCGCGTGCCGCTGATGCACGGTTCTTCGCCAAAGTGCGGCGCGGCGCGCGCCACCACGGGCAGCATGCCCATGCCGCAGCGGCCCCAGCCGCGCGTCGGCTCGCGCCGTGCGGCGCAGCGGCGGGGACAGAGGGTGCAGGACGTCAGAAGCATCCCTGGCTTTCCATCTCCCGCATGGCGAGAATCGTCTTCTCCATGAGCTCCTCCAGCGTCCAGCCAAGCCGCTCCGCGCCCGAGGCAATCACCTCGCGCGAGCAGCCGGCGGCAAAGGAGGGGGACTTGAATTTCTTCTTGAGGGACTTGACCTCCAGGTCCATGACGCTGCCGGAGGGGCGCATCTTCACCGCCGCCCCGATGAGCCCGGTCAGCTCGTCCACCGCGAACAGCGCCTTTTCCATCGGCAGCTCCGGCTCAACGTCCGCGCCGGTCATGCCCCAGCCGTGGCTGACGATGGCGCGCAGCATCGCGGGCTCTATATCCAGCGGCTCCAGTATCTCCCGCACGGCCACGCAATGCCGGTCGGGAAACCGTTCGAAGTCCAGGTCGTGCAAAAGGCCTACCACGGCCCAATAGTCCTCCCTTCCGGGGTCCATCTCGCGCGCGAAGATGCGCAGCACGCCGGAGACGGTCCTGGCGTGCGCCAGATGGAAGGGTTCCTGGTTGTAGCTTTGCAAAAGGGTCAGCGCTTCGTCGTAGGTGGGAATCCAGGCCATGGTATTGCCTCCTTGCCTCTCAGGGCGTGTCTTGCAGGCGTTCGGGCGCGAGCGGAGTATCGGACAGCGCGTTCAGCCCCGAACATATCCAATCGTATCCCGTCAAATCCGCGGGGCTGCCTACCGCGCAGCAGCGCATGCCGCCGGCGCGCGCGGCGTCCAGGCCGGCCTGCGCGTCCTCAAAGACCACGCAATCCGCGGGCGGCAGGCCGAGCATCCGCGCCGCGCAGAGGAAAACCTCCGGGTCCGGCTTGGCGCGGGTGACGACCGTGCCGTCCGCCACCGCGTCAAACAGGCCGGCAATGCCCGTGCGTTCCAGCACCAGCCGGCAGTTTTTGCTCGCCGAGCCGATGGCGCACCGCACGCCCTGCGCGCGCGCCGCGCGCACATAGTCCGCCGCGCCGGGCAATACGTCCTCCGGCGTCATTTCGCGCACGCGCTGCACATACCAGTCGTTTTTCAGCGCCATGCCGCGCGCAAAGTCCTCCTCCGAAAGCGTCCTGCCCGCCATCTCGCAGAGAATCCGCATGCAGGCCTCGCGGTTGACGCCTTTGAACCGCTCGTTGTCGGCGGGGGTAAAGTCCAGCCCGAACCATTCGCGCGCCAGGCGCTTCCACGCCAGATAATGGAAGCGCGCCGTGTCCACCAGCACGCCGTCCAAATCGAAAATCATGCCGCGAATCATGCGCCCGCCTCCTCTGTGTCCGGCGCGGCCTGCGCTTCCAGAATCGCCGCGCGCTGCGTCGCGCCGGGCTGCAGCGCCAGCCACTGGTCGTAGACCTTGACCATGAGGGGCGCGCCGTCCAGAAGCGTCAGGGAAAGCGTCCCGTCCTCCACCGCAACGTCGATGCGGCGGCCCTGAATCTGCATGGTGAACGCGAAGGAACGGAACGCCCACGGCACATGCGGGCACAGCTCCAGGCAGCCGCGCTCCGTGCGCACCCCCGCAAAGCCTTTGACAATGGCCATCCAGCTGCCGCACATGGAAGTGATATGCAGTCCGTCCTCGGTGTCGTTGTTGACGTTGTCCAGGTCCAGGCGCGCGGTACGGCGGTACATCTCCACCGCCTTGTCATAGCGCCCGCAGTCCGCCGCGAGGATGGCATGCACGCAGGGGGACAGGCTGCTTTCATGCACGGTCATCGGCTCATAGAAAGCAAAGTTGCGGTCAATGGTGTCGCGGTCGTAGAGGTGGCGCAGGCAGTATAGCCCCTGCAGCACGTCGGCCTGCTTGATGAAGCAGGAGCGCAGGATGCGGTCCCAGGACCAGTGCTGGTTGAGCGGCCTTTCCGCCGCGTCCAGGCTGTCGGCGGGCCTGAGCTCCTTGTCCAGGAATCCGTCATGCTGCACGAATACGCCCAGCCGCTTGTCCTCGGGCAGGTACATCTTCTCCGCCACGCGCTGAAACTCGGACAGCTCGCGCGCCGAACCGCCCGCCTTGCGCAGCGCCTTCGTCCCGATGACGCTGCGGACATAGCGCACGGTCTGTTCCAGGCAGAACTTGGCCATGCGGTTGGTGTACCAGTTGTTGCAGACGTTGTTCTCGTATTCGTTGGGCCCGGTGACGCCCAGAATCATATAGCGCCGCCTGCGCGGATTCCAGGTGGCGCGGCTGACCCAGTAGCGGCAGATTTCCAGCATGACCGGCAGGCCGTACTCGCGCAGCGTTTTTTCGTCCCCGCCGTACTCATACGTCAGGAAGATGGCGTAAAAGATGGCTGCGTTGCGGTGAATCTCTTCGAAGGTGATTTCCCATTCGTTGTGGCATTCCTCGCCGTTGAAGGTGACCATGGGGTACAGCGCGCCCTGACAGCCGAGCTTTCGCGCGTTTTCCCTGGCCTTGTCCAGGTGCAGGTAGCGGTATTGCAGCAGGCTCCGCGCCGCGTCCTCGCCCAGCACGGACAGAATCATCGGCAGGCAGAACATCTCCGTATCCCAATACGTCGCGCCGCCGTACTTCTCGCCCGTAAAGCCCTTGGGCCCGATGTTCAGCCGGGGGTCCGTCCCGTCATAGGTGCACAGCATCTGGAACAGGTTAAAGCGGATGCCCTGCTGGCCGGCCTCGTCGTGCCCGATGCGCACGTCCATTCCGTCCCAGCGCGCGCGCCAGGCGTCGCACTGTTCCGCCCGCAGGCCGTCGTAGCCCGTCTGCACGGCGCTTTGCAGCGCGCCGAGCACGGCGCTGTCCAGCGCCTCGCCGTCGCCGTGGTCGCGCGACGTGCCCACGCACACCAGCTTCACCAGCTCCGCCGTCTCTCCCGCCGCCACGCGGAAGGCCCGGCGCGCGCATGCCCGGCCTTCGGACAGCGCCGCCTCCGGCTCGGCCATGGCGGCAAAGACCGTAAAGCGCGGCGTGCCGAACGGGTTGTCCCGGGTACGCGCCCTGACCCAGGACGCCCCGTCCGCGCATCCCTGCCCCAGGGCTTCCCAGAATACTTCGTCGTAATTGCTGTCCTCGTTTTTCACGTTGGTGTCCAGCGCCGGGCGAAAGACGACCTCCGCGTCAAAGGAAGGGGTGACGCGGTAGCGGATAGCCAGCAGTTCCTTGCGCGCAATGGACAAAAAGCGCTCCACCTGCGCGCGCACCTCCCCGCCGGCCAGCCGCACGGTATAGCGCCGCAGCAGCAGGCCGTGCTCCATATCCAGCTCGCGATAGAACGAGGCGACCTCGCTGCGCGCCAGGTCTATTTCCTCCCCGTTCACGCTCACGCCGATTTCCAGCATGTTCACCGCGTTGATGACCTTGCCGAAGTAGTCCGGATATCCGTTTTTCCACCATCCCACGCGCGTCTTGTCCGGAAACCATACGCCCGCCAGGTATGTGCCGCGGTGACAGTCGCCGCTGTATTGCTCCTCAAAATTTCCGCGCATCCCCATATGCGCGTTCCCCATGGACGTCAACGATTCCGACAGGCGCATGTCCTCCCGGTGCAGCCGGGTTTCCATCAGCTTCCACGGATGGATATCAAAAAGCGTCTTCATCCCGTGTGTCCCTCCTGTGGCGACTCTCGCCCGAATACTGACAGTATACCATAAAACCAACGCACCGAAAAGGCGGCGCCCTTCCGCCCGCGTTGCCCGAAAGTGCGCAAAAAGCCCGAATATTTTTTGCAAAAAGATTGTTTTTGTTCGGGTAATTCGGTATAATAGACGCGCATTGCCGCTTTTTAATGGCGGAGAAGAGCAAAAGGAAGGAACGGACGCGCATGTTGACGGTGGAAAGATTCAAGCGGGCGCGGGAGGCGCTGCAGGGCATTTTGCTGGACACCAGCCTGATTCACAGCAAGTATTTTTCGCAGCTGTGCGGCAATCAGGTGTACTTTAAGCCCGAAAACCTGCAGGTCACCGGCGCGTATAAGGTGCGCGGCGCCTTTACGAAGGTAAGCATGCTCAGCGAGGAGGAAAAGGCGCGCGGGCTGGTGACGGCCTCGGCGGGCAACCATGCGCAGGGCGTGGCCTACGCGGCCCGGACGGCGGGCGTGGAAGCGACCATTGTCATGCCCACCACCACGCCGCTGGTCAAGGTCAACAGCACCAAGGAATACGGCGCCCATGTGCTGCTTCACGGCGGATGCTACGACGAAAGCTTTTCCGAAGCGCTCCGGCTGGCCGAGGACAAGGGGATGACGCTGGTGCATCCCTTCAACGACCTGGACGTGGCGCTGGGGCAGGGCACCATCGCCTACGAAATATTCAAGGACCTGCCGGATGTGGACATCATTCTGGTGCCGGTGGGCGGCGGCGGGCTGGCCACGGGCGTGTCGACGCTCGCCAAGCTTCTCAATCCCCACGTTCAGGTGTACGGCGTGGAGCCCTGCGGCGCGGCCTGTGTGGCGGCGTCCCTGGAGGCGGGCCATGTGGTGACGCTGGACGCGGCCGTCACCATCGCCGACGGCGTGGCGGTCAAAACGCCGGGGGATAAGCTGCTCCCCTATTTGCAAAAGAATCTGGACGGCATCATTCAAATCGAGGACGACGAGCTGGTGGACGCCTTCCTGGACATGATGGAGCGGCACAAGCTCATCGTGGAAAACGCGGGCCTTTTGACCGTGGCGGCGCTGAATCATCTGGAGGTGCGGAACAAAAACGTGGTGTCCGTGCTCTCCGGCGGCAATATGGACGTGATTACCATCGCCTCGCTCGTGCAGCACGGGCTGATCAACCGCGGGCGCGTGTTCACCTTCTCGGTGCTCCTGCCCGACCGGCCCGGCGAGCTGCTGGGCGTGGCGGAGGTGGTCTGCGCGCAGCAGGGCAACATCATCAAGCTCGAGCACAACCAGTTCGTCAGCATCAACCGCCAGAGCGCGGTGGAGCTGCGCGTGACGCTGGAGGCGTTCGGCCTTGCGCACCGGGAGCGCATCCTCAACGCCCTGCGGGAGCGCGGCTTTGAAGCGCGCCTGGTGCCTACGACGGCCGTCAGCGACTGACGGTCCCTTCGCGATGGAAGAAAAGGAGGTTCTCATGCGTAAAGTTGCCGTTATCATGGGCAGCGACAGCGATTTGCCGGTCGTCACGCCCTGCATCGAAACGCTGCGCGCGCTGGATATTCCCTTCTGCGTGCGCGTTCTCTCCGCGCACCGCACCCCCGACGCGGCGCGCGCTTTCGCCTGCGCCGCCCGCGAAGAAGGCTTCGGCGCGCTTATCGCCGCAGCGGGCAAGGCCGCGCACCTGGCGGGCGCGCTGGCCGCGCATACGACCCTGCCCGTCATCGGCATCCCGGTCCGGTCCTCTGCGCTGGACGGGCTGGACGCGCTGCTGTCCACCGTGCAGATGCCGCCGGGGATGCCCGTGGCGACCATGGCGATAGACGGCGGCAAAAACGCCGCGCTGTTGGCCGCGCAGATACTTTCCCTGTCCGAACCGGCTCTTTCCGAACGCCTCGAAAGCCTGCGCGCGGAAATGACCGCGCAGGTGCTGGCGAAGGACGCGAAAATACAGGCCCAATTTGAATCATAACAGGAGGAAACCGCCATGGAAAAGACCGTTCAGCTCTATGAAGGCAAGGCGAAAAAGGTGTATGCGACCGACGACGAAACGCTGTGCATCGTGGATTACAAAGACGACGCCACCGCCTTTAACGGCCTGAAAAAAGGCCAGATTGCGGGCAAGGGCGTCATCAACAACCGCGTGACGAACCACCTGATGCGCCTGCTGGAGCGCCACGGCGTGCCCACGCATTTCGTAGAGGAGCTTTCCCCGCGCCAGACGCTGGTCAAAAAGGTTGCCATCGTGCCGCTGGAAGTCATCGTGCGCAACATTGCCGCCGGCTCCCTCGCCAAGCGCCTCGGGCTGGAAGAGGGCGTCCGCCTCGGCCGCACGGTGCTGGAGTACTGCTATAAGGACGATGCCCTGGGCGACCCGATGGTCAACGACGACCATATCCTGGCCATGGGCTGGGCGGACGAGGAGGAGCTGGCCAGCATTCGCGCCTATGCCCTCAAGGTCAATCAGGTGCTTTCGGACTATCTGAAAGACCTCAACATCGAGCTGATTGATTTCAAGCTGGAGTTTGGCAAAACGGCCGACGGCACGCTCGTGCTGGCGGACGAGATTTCTCCGGATACCTGCCGTTTCTGGGACAGCCGCACGGGCGAGAAGCTGGACAAGGACCGCTTCCGCCGCGATTTGGGCGGCGTGGAGGACGCGTATCAGGAGATTATGAAACGCCTGCTGGGCGAGTGAGGGCCTATGTTCGATACCATTCATGAGGAGTGCGGCGTCTTTGGCGTCTACAACCGGGGCGAGGTGGACGTGGTCAGCGCGTGCTATTACGCGCTCTTCGCCCTGCAGCACCGCGGCCAGGAAAGCTGCGGCATCGCCGTAAACGACGGCGGCGTGATTCACGGCCACAAGGACGCCGGCCTGGTAAACGACGTGTTTTCGCGCGACGTGCTGGCCTCCCTGGGCAAGGGGGACATCGCCGTGGGGCATGTGCGCTACGGAACGACGGGGCTGTCCCGGCGCTTGAATACCCAGCCGCTGATTGTCAACCATGTCAAGGGCACCATGGCCCTGGCGCACAACGGCGCGCTGACCAACGCGACGGAGCTGCGCGAAGCGCTGGAGCTGTCCGGCTCCATTTTCCACACCACCAGCGATACCGAGGTCATTTCCTATATCATCACCCAGGAACGCCTGCGGGCCGGCTCCATTGAGGAGGCGGTCTGCCGCGCCATGCCGCGCCTGGCCGGCGCCTATTCTCTGGTCATCATGTCCCCGCAAAAGCTGATTGCCTGCCGCGACCCGTTCGGCTTCCGGCCCCTGTGCATCGGCAAAATCGGCGAAAGCATCGTCTTTGCGTCCGAATCCTGCGCGCTGGACTCCATTGGCGCCGTCTTCGTGCGCGACGTGGCGCCCGGAGAAATCGTGGTGGTGGACAAGCAGGGCATGCACTCCATTGAAACGCACTGCGGCACGCAGCCCAAGTCCACATGCGTGTTCGAGTACATCTATTTTGCCCGGCCCGATTCCGTCATCGACGGCAGCGCCGTGCATACCGCGCGCCAGCGCGCCGGCGCGTTCCTGGCGCTGGAGCGCCCCGTGCAGGCGGATATCGTGGTGGGCGTTCCTGATTCCGGCATAGACGCGGCCATCGGCTATGCGCGCCAGTCGGGCATCCCCTACGGCATCGGCTTTATCAAAAACAAGTACATCGGCCGCACCTTTATTCAGCCCACCCAGGCCGACCGGGAGGATAAGGTGCGCATCAAGCTCAACCCCGTATCCGCCACCGTGCGCGGCAAGCGCGTGGTGCTTATCGACGACTCCATCGTGCGCGGCACCACCAGCGCGCGCATCGTGCGGCTGCTGCGCGAGGCGGGCGCGTCCGAAGTCCACATGCGCTCCTCCGCGCCGCCCTTCCTGCACCCGTGCTATTTCGGCACGGACATCGACTCGCGCGACAAGCTCATCGCCTGCCGCCACAGCATAGACGAAATCTGTCAGATTATCGGCGCGGACTCCCTGGGCTATCTGAGCGTGGAGAGCGTGGAAAAGCTGGCCGACAATTCCTCGGGCTTCTGCACCGCCTGCTTTACGGGCCGCTATCCGTGCGATCCCCCGCGCTGCCCCGGCAAGTCCCGATTCGAACGCAAGATTCGCCAGGAGGATGAACGATGAAAAGCCACAGCGAAAGCTACAAAGCCGCGGGCGTGGATATCACGGCCGGATATGAGGCGGTCGAACGGATGAAGCGCCATGTGGCGCGCACGAACATTCCGGGCGTGCTTTCGGGCCTGGGGGGATTCGGCGCCCTGTTTGCGCCGGACGTCGCGGGCATGCGCGAGCCGGTGCTGGTCAGCGGGACGGACGGCGTGGGGACCAAGCTCAAGCTGGCGTTTCTGCTGGACAAGCACGACACGGTGGGCATCGACTGCGTGGCGATGTGCGTCAACGACATCGTCTGCTCCGGCGCGCGGCCGCTGTTTTTCCTGGATTATATCGCGCTGGGAAAAAGCGTGCCGGCGCGCGTGGAGGCCATTGTGGCCGGCGTCGCGGAGGGCTGCGTGCAGGCGGGCTGCGCGCTCGTCGGCGGAGAAACCGCCGAAATGCCCGGCTTTTATCCCCAGGACGAATACGACCTGGCGGGCTTTGCCGTAGGGCTGGTCGACCGGGCAAATCTCCTGGACGGGCGAAACGTCCGCGCGGGCGACGCCATCCTGGCGCTGCCGTCCTCCGGCCCGCATTCCAACGGCTTTTCGCTGATTCGCAAGGTGCTCGCCGACAGGCTCCGCGAGCACGGCGAGGCGCTGCTTGCGCCCACGCGCATCTATGTCAAGCCCGTGCTTTCGCTGCTGGAGAAGGTTTCGGTCAAGTCCGTCGCCCATATCACCGGCGGCGGGTTTTATGAGAACATCCCGCGCGGCCTGCCCCGGGGCCTCATGGCGCGCATTGACCGCGCTTCGCTCCGCGTTCCCGATATCTTCGGCGTCATCCAGGCGGCGGGAGATATCCCCGAGCGCGACATGTTCAACACCTTCAACATGGGCGTGGGCATGACGGTCATCGTAGCGCCCGAAGATGTGGAAACCAGCCTTTCCCTTCTGCGCGCCGCGGGCGAGGACGCCTATGTCTGTGGCCGGGTCGAGCCGGGCGAGGACGGGGTGGCGCTATGCTGAAAGCCCGCGTCGCCGTGTTCGTTTCGGGGGGCGGCACCAACCTGCAGGCGCTGCTGGACGCGGACATGCCCCACGCCGACATCGTGCTGGTGCTGTCCAACCGCGAGGACGCCTATGCGCTCCAGCGCGCCCGGGCCGCGGGCGTCGACGCCTTCGCGCTGCCCCGCGGGCGCGCCGCCTTCGAGCGGGAAGCGCTTCCCCTGCTCTCGCGCTACCGCATCGACGCGGTGGTGCTGGCGGGATTTTTGTCCATCCTGAGCGAAAACTTTCTCCGCAGCTTTCCCGAGCGCGTCGTCAACGTGCATCCCTCGCTGATTCCCTCCTTCTGCGGCAAGGGCTATTACGGCCTGCGCGTGCATGAGGCCGCGCTGGCGTACGGGGTCAAGGTGACGGGCGCGACGGTACACCTGGTCAACGAAGTTCCCGACGGAGGGCGCATCCTGCGGCAGAAGGCCGTGGAGGTGCGCGAGGACGACACGCCGCAGACCCTCCAGCGCCGCGTCATGGAGCAGGCCGAGTGGGTGCTGCTGCCCGAGGCCGTGGAGGCGCTCTGCCATGATATCGTCCGCCTGTCCGACCCGCATGAAAAGGAGACATCGCCATGCTGACCCTATCCGCCGCCGTTTCTCAAAGCGCCTATCCGGGGCGCGGCATCCTCGTCGGCCGCAGCGCGAACGGACGGAGCGCGCTGTGCGCGTATTTCATCATGGGCCGAAGCGTCAACAGCCGCAACCGCGTGTTTGCCGCCGAAGGCGACGGCCTGCGCACGCGGGTATACAACCCGTCGCTGCTGTCCGATCCGTCGCTCATCCTGTATGCGCCCGTGCGCGTGCTGGGCCCGCATACCATCCTCACCAACGGCGACCAGACCGACACCGTCTACGAGTTTCTCCGCCGCGGCGACAGCTTTGAAGCCGCCCTGCGCACGCGCTCTTTCGAGCCCGACGCGCCGCATTACACGCCGCGCATCAGCGCCCTGCTCACGCGGCACGACGGCGGGTTTTCCTATCGCCTGTCGATTTTGAAAAGCCTGCACGGCGATCCTTCGTGCTGCTGCCGCTTTTTCTACGAATACGACGCGCCGGCCTGCGGCGTGGGCCACTTTCTGCATACCTATCAGGGCGACGGCAGCCCGCTTCCCTCCTTCGCCGGAGAGCCGGAGACGGTCGCCATGCCCGATGACCTGGACCAGTTCGCCAGAACCCTCTGGGACTATCTGGACGCGGACAACCGCGTCTCGCTCTTCGCGCGCGCCATCGACCTGGAAACCGGCGCGGCGCAGACCCGCCTTTTCAACAAACACGGCTGACAGGAGGCGTTCGACATGGCAAGGGAGCTGTCGCTCAAATACGGATGCAACCCCAACCAACAACCCGCCCGCATCTTCGTCGCGCAGGGCGAGCTGCCGCTCGAGGTGCTCAACGGGCGGCCCGGCTACATCAACTTTCTCGACGCCCTCAACGGCTGGCAGCTGGTCCGCGAGCTGAAGGCTGCGCTGGGGCTGCCTGCGGCGGCATCCTTCAAGCATGTCAGCCCCGCAGGCGCGGCCGTTGGCCTGCCGCTTTCGGACACGCTGCGGCGCATCTACTTCACCGGCTCGGGCGAGCTGTCCCCGTTGGCCTGCGCCTACGCGCGCGCGCGCGGCGCGGACCGGATGTCCTCATTTGGCGATTGGGTGTCCCTGAGCGACCCGTGCGACCTGCCCACCGCCCGGCTCATCGCGCGCGAGGTCTCCGACGGCGTCATCGCGCCGGGCTATACGCCCGAAGCGCTGGAGGTGCTCAAGGGCAAGCGCGGGGGCGGCTATAACATCGTGCGCGTCGACCCGGACTACGCGCCCGAAGCGCTGGAGCGCAAAATGTGCTTCGGCATCACCTTCGAGCAGGGCCGCAACGATTTGCGCATTGACGACGCGCTCCTGCAAAACGTCGTCACCCGGCAAAAGGCGCTGCCGGACAGCGCGCGCCGCGATTTGGTGCTTTCCCTGATTACCCTCAAATACACCCAGTCCAATTCCGTCTGCTACGCGCTGGACGGGCAGGCCATCGGCATCGGCGCGGGCCAGCAGTCCCGCATTCACTGCACGCGCCTGGCCGGCGGCAAGGCGGATATGTGGTATCTTCGCCAGCATCCGCGCACGTTGGCCCTTCGCTTCGCGCAGGGCCTGGGCCGCGCCGACCGCGACAACGCCATCGACGTCTTTCTGGGCGACGCGCCCGAAGAGGTCACGGGCGATGCGGTCTGGAGCCGCTATTTCGCCGAGCGCCCCGAGCCGCTCTCCCCGCAGGAAAAGCGCGCGTGGCTGGATACGATGCACGGCGTCAGCCTGGGGAGCGACGCGTTCTTCCCCTTCGGCGACAACATCGAGCGCGCGGCGCGCAGCGGCGTTGCATACATCGCGCAGCCCGGCGGTTCCATCCGCGACGATTTGGTCGTCGAAGCCTGCGACCGGCACGGCATCGCCATGGCGTTGACCGGCGCGCGGCTTTTCCACCACTGAGACGGCAAAGGCGGGAGAGAGCATGGACGTATTGGTCGTAGGCGGCGGCGGACGCGAGCACGCGCTCATCCGCAAAATCAAAGAAAATCCCCGGGTGCGCACCCTCTACGCGCTGCCCGGCAACGGCGGCATCGCACAGGACGCCGTATGCGTGCCCATTGCGGCGACGGATATCGACGCCATGGTGGCCTTTGCGCGCGAGAAGGCGATAGATTTCGCCGTGGTCGCGCCGGACGACCCGCTGGCGCTGGGCGCGGTGGACGCGCTGCATGCGGCGGGCATCCGCTGCTTCGGCCCGGAGAAGGCCGCCGCGCGCATTGAAAGCAGCAAGTCCTTTGCCAAAGCGCTGATGCGCGCCCACCATATCCCCACCGCCGCGTGGGCGGTCTTCGACCGGGAGGAAGACGCGCTGGCGCATGTGCGCGCGGGCCGTTTCCCGGTGGTCATCAAGGCCGACGGTCTGGCGCTGGGCAAAGGCGTCGTCATTGCGCAGGACCTTGGCGAGGCGGAAAACGCGCTGCGCGCGATGATGCGCGAGGGCGCGTTCGGCCGGAGCGGGCGGCGCGTGGTCGTCGAAGAATTTCTGACCGGGCCGGAGGTCAGCGTATTGGCCTTCACGGACGGCAACACCGTGCGGCCGATGGTGGCCTCCATGGATCACAAGCGCGCGCTGGACGGCGACCGGGGGCCCAACACCGGCGGCATGGGCGTTATCGCGCCCAACCCGTTTTATACCCCGGACATCGCCGAACGCTGCATGCGCGAAATTTTCGAGCCCACCGTGCGCGCGCTGCGCGAGATGGGCTGCCCGTTCAAGGGCTGCCTGTACTTTGGCCTGATGCTGACGGCGGACGGCCCGAAAGTCATCGAATACAACTGTCGCTTCGGCGACCCGGAGGCGCAGGCGGTGCTGGCCCTGCTGCAAAGCGACCTGCTGACCATCCTGGAGGCCGTGGAGGACGAGCGCCTGGCCGAAGCGGAGGTGCGCTTTTCCCGGGACGCATCCTGCTGCGTCATGATTGTGTCCGGCGGCTATCCGGGCGCCTACGCCAAGGGCGTTCCCGTTCATATCGATCCCCTGCCCGAGGACGTCTGCCTGCTGCACAGCGGAACGGCAGAAAAGGACGGCGGGCTTGTCACCGCCGGCGGACGCGTGCTGGGCGTGGTGGCTACGGCGCCCACGCTTTCCCAGGCCGTTCGCCGCGCCTATGACGCCGCGCCCTGCGTGCGCTTTGACGGCGCGTTTTACCGCAGGGATATCGGACGGCGCGCACAGGAGGCATGACGATGGTATACCGAATCTATGTGGAAAAAAAGGAAAATCTGGAGGCCGCAACGCTCCTGGAGGATTTGCGCGCCTTTGTCGGCATCAAAAGCCTGACCGGACTGCGGCTTTTGCAGCGCTATGACGTGGAGCATATCGACCCGGAGGTGCTGGCGCGCGCCATCCCGACGGTTTTCTCCGAACCGCCGCTGGACCGCGTGGCGCGCGAGCTGCCGGCCTGGGACGGGGCGGTGTTCGCCGTCGAATCGCTGCCCGGGCAGTTTGACCAGCGCGCCGATTCCGCCGCGCAGTGCGTGCAGCTGCTCGCGCAGGGCGAACGGCCCATCGTGCGCGCGGCGCAGGTGTACCTGCTGGCGGGCGCCGGCCCCGGGGACGTGGAAGCGGTCAAGCGCTATGTCATCAACCCCGTCGAATGCCGCGAAGCGTCGCTGGAAGTTCCCGCGACGCTGGAAACGGTCTACGACAGGCCCCAAAGCGTGCCCACGCTGGAAGGCTTTCTCCGCCTGAACCGGGAGGAGCTGTCCGGCCTGCTGTCCCGGTATGCGCTGGCGATGGATGTGGACGATCTGGCGTTCTGCCAGGACTATTTCCGACGGGAACGCCGCGATCCTACGCTGACCGAGCTGCGCATGCTGGACACTTACTGGTCCGACCACTGCCGCCACACCACGTTCCTGACGCACATCACCGAAGCGAGCTTTGACCACCCCGCCGCCCAGGCGGCCTACGACCGCTATTTGTCCCTGCGGCGCGAGCTGAACGTCCGCAAGCCCGTGACGCTCATGGATATCGCCACCATCGGCGCCAGGGCGCTGCGCAGCCGCGGCATGCTGGACGATTTGGACGAATCGGAAGAAATCAACGCCTGCACCATCCGGATTACCGCCACCGTCGACGGCAAGCCCGAGCCCTGGCTTCTGCTGTTCAAAAACGAAACGCACAACCATCCCACCGAAATCGAGCCCTTCGGCGGCGCCGCGACCTGCATCGGCGGGGCCATCCGCGATCCCCTCTCCGGCCGCGCCTACGTTTACCAGGCCATGCGCGTCACCGGCGCGGCAGACCCGCGGCGGCCCGTGGAGCAGACCATTGCCGGCAAACTCCCGCAGCGGAAGCTGACCACCACCGCGGCGGCCGGCTACAGCAGCTATGGCAACCAAATCGGCCTGGCCACCGGGCTGGTGGACGAAATCTATCACGAGGGCTACGCCGCCAAGCGCATGGAAATCGGCGTGGTCGTGGGCGCGGCTCCGCAAAGCCATGTGCGCCGCGAAGCCCCCGTGCCCGGCGACGTCGTGGTGCTGCTGGGCGGGCGTACCGGGCGCGACGGCTGCGGCGGCGCGACGGGCTCTTCCAAGTCGCATACCCTGTCCTCGCTGGCCCAGTGCGGCGCGGAGGTGCAAAAGGGCAACGCGCCCGAGGAACGCAAGCTGCAGCGGCTGTTCCGTGATGCGCGCGCCACGCGCCTGATCAAGCGCTGCAACGACTTTGGCGCGGGCGGCGTATCGGTGGCCATCGGCGAGCTGGCCGACGGACTGCGCATCCACCTCAACGCCGTGCCCAGGAAATACGAGGGCCTGGACGGCACCGAGCTGGCCATCTCCGAGTCCCAGGAGCGCATGGCCGTGCTGCTCGCGCCCGGGGACGTAGCCGCCTTCCTTGCGCTGGCGGCGGAAGAAAACCTGGAGGCTACCCCCGTGGCGGTGGTCACGGAGGAAAAGCGGCTGGTCATGGAATGGAACGGCCGGGAAATCGTGAACATTGCGCGCGATTTTCTTGCTTCCAACGGCGCGCCCAAGGCCGCACGGGCGCACGTCCCCGCGCCCGCCGACATCCCGGCGCCGTCCGTGCCGGGCTTTGCCGGGGGGCTGCGCGCGCTGGCCGGCGATTTGAACGTCTGTTCCCGCCGCGGGTTGAGCGAGCGCTTCGACGCCACGATTGGCGCGGCCACCGTGCTCATGCCCTTCGGCGGCCGGCGGCAGCTGACGCCCCCGCAGGCCATGGCGGCGAAACTCCCCGTGCTCACGGGGCGGACGCATGACTGCTCGGTGATGGCCTACGGCTTTGACCCGTACCTGAGCGAGCGCGATCCGTACCGGGGCGCGTATCAGGCGGTGGTGGAGTCCGTGGCGCGCCTGGTCGCGTCCGGCGCGCCGTGGCGCGGCGCGCGCCTGACGTTCCAGGAGTATTTCGAGCGCATGGGCGAAGGAAAATGGGGCGCGCCGCTGTCCGCGCTGCTGGGCGCGCTGTCCGCGCAGCTGGATTTGGGGCTGCCCGCCATCGGCGGCAAGGATTCCATGAGCGGCACGTTCGAGACGCTGCATGTGCCGCCCACGCTGGTTTCCTTTGCCGTGACCATGGCGGACGCGCGCCGCATCCTTTCCCCCGAGTTTCAGGCGGCGGGCCGCCGCGTCGCGCTGCTCCGGGCCGAAGGGGACGATTTCCCCGCGCTGTTTGACCAGGTTTCCTCCCTCATCGGGCAGGGACTTGTGACCGCCGCCTGGGCCGTGGGCGCGCACGGCATCGCGGAAGGCGTGTTGAAGATGGCCCTTGGCAACCGGCTGGGCTTTGCCTTTGACGACGCCTGGGACGCGCCATCGCTGTTCATGCCGTATTGGGGCGGCGCGTTCCTGCTGGAAACCGAAGCGCCCGTCGGCGAGACGCTGGGCCATACCCAGGCGGACTATGCGCTGAGCCTGCGCGCAGAGCGCGTGGACATGGCGGAGCTGGAAGCGCAATGGGCCGACGCGCTGGAAGACGTGTTCCCCACCCGGGCCGCCGGCCAGTCGGGCCGGGCGGAAACCTTCAGCGCTCCCCCCGCGCCGCGCCGCAGGGGGAGCGTCCCGGCCGCGCGCCCGCGCGCGCTCATCCCCGTTTTCCCCGGCACCAACTGCGAGTTTGACACCGCCCGCGCGCTGGAAGCCGCCGGCGCCCAGCCCGAGGTCTTCGTGGTCAAAAACCTGACTGCCTCCGACGTGGTCGCCTCCGCCGAGCGCTTTGCCAAGCGGCTTGCCCAGTCGCAGATACTCTTCCTGCCCGGCGGCTTCTCCGGCGGCGACGAACCGAACGGTTCGGGAAAATTCATCGCCGCTTTTCTGCGCGCGCCGCGCATTGCCGAGGAAATCGAGCGCCTGCTCGGCGTGCGCGACGGGTTAATCGGCGGTATCTGCAACGGGTTCCAGGCGCTTATCAAGCTGGGCCTGGTGCCCTACGGCCATATCCGCGAACCCGAGGCGGACGCCCCCACGCTGACCTATAACCGCATTGGCCGCCACCAGTCCCGGCTGGTGCGCCTGCGCGTCAGTTCCAACCGGTCGCCCTGGCTGATGCATGCGGCGGTGGGCGACGTGCACGTCGCGCCCATCTCGCACGGCGAAGGGCGTTTCGTCTGCGGCGACGCGCTGCTTCGCCAGCTGGCCGAAAACGGTCAAATCGCCACGCAATATGTGGACGACGCGGGGCTGGCCACCATGGATATTCTTTTCAATCCCAACGGCTCCTGCCAGGCCGTGGAGGGCATCACCTCCCCGGACGGCCGCGTGTTTGGCCGGATGGCGCATGCCGAGCGAACCGGAGAGGATTTGTACCGAAACGTGCCCGTCGGCGCGGTGTGCCCGATGTTCCGCGGCGCGGTGGACTATTTCCGCTGAGGAGGCGACCCATGAGCGATTCGACGCGCTATCAATCCCCCTTTTCCACGCGCTATGCCAGCGCGAGGATGCAGTATCTTTTTTCCGCCCAGCATAAGTTTTCCACCTGGCGCAGGCTCTGGTGCATCCTGGCCGAAAGCGAAAAGGAGCTGGGCCTGCCCATCACGCAGGCGCAAATCGATCAGATGCGCGCCCATGTGGACGACATCGATTTCGAGGCGGCCGCACGGCATGAAAAGCGGCTGCGCCATGACGTGATGGCGCATGTGCATACCTACGGCGAGCAGTGCCCGCTGGCCATGCCCATCATTCATCTGGGCGCGACGAGCTGCTATGTGGGCGATAACACGGACATTCTCATCCTGCGGGATGCGCTGAAGCTGGTGCAGGGGCGCATGGTCTCCGTGCTCCGGCGCCTTGCGGCCTTTGCAGAGGAACACAGCGCGCTTGCGACGCTGGCCTTCACGCACTTTCAAAGCGCCCAGCCCACCACGGTGGGCAAGCGGTGTACGCTGTGGATGCACGATTTGATGCTGGACCTGGACGAAATACAGGGCGTGCTGGACGCGCTGGAGCCCCTGGGGTGCAAGGGCACCACAGGAACGCAGGCCAGCTTTCTGGAGCTGTTTGAGGGCGACTATGAGAAGGTACGGGCGCTGGACGCCCGCATCGCCGAGCGCATGGGCTTCGCGCGCGCCGTGGCCGTGTCCGGCCAGACGTATTCGCGCAAGGTGGACAGCCGCGCGCTTTACGCGCTTTCCTCCGTCGCGCAGAGCTGCCATAAGTTTTCCAACGATTTGCGGCTGCTGGCCCATCTGAAGGAGGCGGAAGAGCCTTTTGAAAAAACGCAGGTCGGGTCTTCCGCCATGGCCTACAAGCGCAACCCCATGCGCGCCGAGCGGATGGCCGCGCTCAGCCGCTTTGTCATCGCCAATGCGCAAAACGCCGCGCAGACCGCGGCGGAGCAATGGTTCGAGCGCACGCTGGACGACAGCGCCAACAAGCGCATCGCCGTGGCGGAGGGGTTCCTGGCCGTAGACGCCCTGCTTATCCTGTATGAGAACATCGTTTCGGGCCTGGTGGTCTATCCCAAGGTCATAGAAAAGCACCTGCGCGCGGAGCTGCCCTTTATGGCGACGGAAAACCTGCTCATGGACGCGGTCAAGCGCGGCGGCGACCGGCAGGCGCTGCACGAGCGCATCCGTGTGCATGCCATGGACGCCGGCTACGCCATCAAGGTGGAAGGCCAGGAAGGCCGTCTGCTGGAGCGCATTGCCGCGGACCCCGCCTTTGGCGGCGTGACGGCGGAAGAGCTGGAGGCCGCCTTGAATCCGTCGGCCTATATCGGATGCGCCGCGCTGCAGACCAAGGCATTTCTGGAGGGCGACGTGGCCGAATGCCTGCGCCGCTACGGCGATTTGGCGGTAGAAGCCGCCGAGGTCACCGTATAACCTGCCGCGCCGGCGCGCGTGCAACAAAAGCGGCCCCGGCAGATAAGCCGGGGCCGTGCTTGTCCGCCGCCGTTTGCCTTTGCGCTTACTGGTCCGCAAACGCTTCGGCCATTTCCTCCAGCGCCAGCACGATGCGGTGGTTGGGCTGCGAGGCGGCATCCTCGTCAATCAGATACACCGCGCCTTCCCGAACCGCCGTCACGTCCGCCCAGCCGTCGCGCGCCAGAATCTCGCCGACGGGGTCCTCGGCCCATTCGGCGCTGGTGAAGATAATCTCCGGGTCGGCCGCGATGACCGCCTCTTCGGACACGGAAAGCCAGCCGGTCTGGTCGGCAAAGATGTTCACGCCGCCCAGCAGCGCAATCATTTCGTTGAGGAACGTGCCCGTGCCAAAGGAATACAGATAGGGCGCGGGGCTGATTTCAAAATAGACGCGCCGGGGCGTTTCCGTTTCCACGCGCAGCGCCTCGATGGCCTCGGTCAATCTGTCGTTGAGCGCCTGCGCGCCCTCGGGGTTGCCCAGGATTTCTCCGATGAACAGGTTATCCTCGAGGATGGCGTCAATGCTTTCGGACGAGGGGACATACGCCACGCAGATGCCCAGCTCCGTCAGCTGCGCGAGCGGGTCGCTGCCGTCGGAGAGCGTCATGCCGCTGAGCAGCACCAAGTCCGGGTCCAGCGCGATGATCTGCTCGGCGTCCGGGGTCATGATATCAAAGGTCAATACGTCCTCGGGCACGCCTTCAATGCCCTGCGAATACTGGTCAACGGCCACGAGCGTGTCGCCCAGCCCCAGGTCGGCGATGACCTGCGTGATGGACGGCGCAAGGGAGACGACGCGCTCCACGGTTTCCGGCAGGGTGATTGGATTGCCCGCGCGGTCCTGTACGACGGGCTCCTCCGCCAGCGCAAACGCGCCCACGCACAGCAGCACCAGCGCCAGAATCCATGCCGTCACGGTTTTCTTCATGGTGGTTCCTCCTTTTCTATTCCGCACAAAGAAAAGCGCCTTTCTTCACAGAAAGGCGCGCGGACGTGAAAACCTCCGGCACGGCGGCGCTCCATATCCTGTGAAGCCAACGCCCCCCAAACGGCAGGTCTTCCGGCTCGGATTCACGGCGTGCTTCGCCTTCCCGGTTTCCCAGTGGCCTATGAAGCACGCTCCTCCTTACGGCGGCAGGACCGCTCGGGCTTTGCACCCGATTCCCTATTCTCGCGCCTTGGCGCGCACCGTTCAGCGGTATGCGGTTATTCCGCGTTTAGGATAGCACGTCCAGGGCGCCGCGTCA
Organism: Candidatus Avichristensenella intestinipullorum; assembly: GCA_018713305.1. Lineage (GTDB taxonomy): Bacteria > Bacillota > Clostridia > Christensenellales > Aristaeellaceae > Avichristensenella > Avichristensenella intestinipullorum. Next base: position 3,471 of record DVFI01000012.1, on the reverse strand, counting down.
AGCGCGCAAACCGGCAATATATGCACTCCCCTTGCGCAACTTGGCGGGAATGGGGTATAATAGCCACAAAGACGCGGAGATGCACCGGACGAGAAATCAAACAACGCGATGCGGAAAGGGTGTGTGTCCCATGACGGAACGTTCCGCGATGAAGCGCCGCGTGCGCGGGCTTTTGCACCGCAAGTGGCATGGGCCGCTGCTGGCGCTGGTGGTGGTCGCGCTGCCGCTGGCGGTCGTCGGCGCGCTGGTCGTCTGGCTGCTGGGGCTGCCGACGATGCAGGGGCAACTGGCCGAACGGTTCGCCAACGCGCAGGGAGTGGCCGGCTGGGCCGTACAGGTAGCCAGCCTTCTGTATAGCCTGGATTCGCTGGACTATACCGGCATCATTGCGGGCCTGCCGGGCCTGGCGGTGCTGGCCGGCGTATGGCTGTTCATTTTTCTGCCGCTGCAGGTTTCGCTGTCCGGGTATTTTCTTTCCTTTCTGCGCGGGAAGAACCCCAGGGTCCGGGATGCGTACAGCGTCTTTTCCGCCAAGTATCCCCGGGCGCTTGGCGGCATGCTGTATATGCTGCTGTGGCTGCTGCTCTGGGGGCTTCTGACCATCGCCGTGCCGGCGGCGCTGTACATGGGCGGGGAAAGGCTGAACGCCTGGCTGACCGCGAGCACCACGCTGAACGTCAGCATGATTGCCTTTGCAGTCGAGCTCATCCTCTGCCTGCTGGCCTATGTCATCTTTACCCTTGTCTTCATCAACCGCATGCTGGCCTACGCGCTGACGCCCATCTGCCTGGCCGCGCAGCCGCGGCTGCCCGCCTACCGCGCGGTGCGGCTGAGCCGAAAGCTCATGCGCGGGAGCAAGTGGCGGCTGGTGCTGCTGGTGCTTAGCTTTTTGACGTATTATCTGCCCGCCCTCATCGCCTTCGTGCTTTGGGCCGTGCTGCCCATGGTGGCCCCGCTGCTCGGGCTGAGCGAGTTTTTCCAGTCCGGTTTGCGGCTGTTCCTGCTTATCGTCATGGCCGTCAACCAGGTAGTGCTGGTCTATGTGGCTCCCTACATGACCGCCTGTGTCCATGCCTTCTATATCGAGCGCAAGCGCGAAGCGCTCATGGACGAAGAGGTCACGCCGGACGACTTTGTCAAACATGCGCATGAATAAACGACGGATGCCCCAAAACAGAACGGATATCAAGGCCGCCGCGCGGGAGTGTCTGCGCGGCCGGATGCTGCGCAGCTTCGTGGTCTGTCTGATTCCGATGCTGCCGTCGCTGCTCATGATGTTTTTCCCCCGCATGCCGGACGCCCTGTATTTCATTGTGCTGGAGGACGCCGCCAGCGGGATGGTGCTTGCGCTGACCCTCTCGCCCACGCTGACGTGCCTGTCGCTGCTGCTCAACGCGCTGGTGGCAGGGCCCATGACGGTGCGGCAGGCGGGATACTTTCTGCAGCTCAACCGCGATGCGGAGCATGTCCCTTCGCCCCTTTCCGTATGTGACTGTTTCGGCCCGGGGTACTGGCGTCTGGTGGCGGCGACGCTGCCCTCGACGCTCATTCTGTTGCTCATTCAATACCTGCCGATGCTGCTGGCCGTCGTCATCCCCGGCATGGCCGAACCGGTGGACGCCTCGGATGTGCAGATGCTGCGCCTGCATATGCCGGCCATTGTGCCGCTCGTCATCGCGCTTGTCGGCTTTTACGGCGCGCTGCGCCTGCTGATGGTGCCCTATATCATGGCGGAAAACAGCGGGGTCGGCGTGCGCGAAGTGCTCAAGCGCTCCCTGACGATGACGCGCGGACGGGTGCTGGAGCTGGCGGTGCTGCAGTTTTCCTTTTTCGGCTGGCTGATGGCGGTGGCCGTGACATCGGGCATTGCGGCGGTTTATGTCCTGCCGTACTATTCGGCCGTGACCGCCGGATACTATCTGGCCTTTACCGCCTGGCGGCCCGCCCCCGAGCCGCTGTACAAACAGCATGATGAGGCTTGACAAATACCTGACCCTGTGCGGCTTTGGCACGCGCGCGCAGGCGCGCGCGCTGCTGCGCGCGGGGCGTGTTCGTATCGGCGGGGAACCGGCGCGCAATCCGGCGCAGGCGGTGGACGAGCAGACGGTCTGCGCGTGGGTGGACGGCGAGCGCGCGCAATACCGCCGGGCGCTGCATGTCATGCTGTACAAGCCCGCCGGCATTCTGACGGCCGCGCGGGACGCCCGGCGGCGCACGGTAGCGGATTTGCTGCCTCCTGCCTATGTCGCGCGCGGGTGCATGCCGGTAGGCAGGCTGGACATGGATACCGAGGGCCTGCTTCTGCTGACGACGGACGGGCAGCTGGCGCATCGATTGCTCGCGCCGCGCCGCCATGTGGAGAAGGTATATTTCGCCCAACTGGACGGCCCGGTGGACGAGGCGGACTGCGCGGCCTTTGCCGCGGGCCTGGCGCTGGGCGATTTTACGGCGCTGCCGGCGCGCCTGGAGCCGCTGCCCGGGCAATGCGCCGCGCGCGTTGCCGTGTGCGAAGGAAAGTTTCATCAGGTAAAGCGGATGTTTCAGGCGCGGGGCAGGCAGGTGCTGTATCTCAAGCGGCTGTCCTTTGGCGGTCTGGCGCTGGACGAGCGCCTGGCGCCGGGCGCTTGGCGGGATCTGACGGACGAAGAGGCGGCCGCGCTGTACGCGGCGGCGGAGGGAAAGCAGAATGGGGGAGCATTATTACAGCCCAAACCCGACGTCCGCGCATGACGCGCGAACGGTTTCCTATCTGTTCCGGGGCAGGACGCTGCGCTTTGAAACGGACGCGGGCGTGTTTTCGCGCCAGCATGTGGACAAGGGCACCGGGCTGCTGCTCGCCGCGCTGCCGGAGCGCTTTTGCGGGCGCGCGCTGGATTTGGGCTGCGGCTGGGGAGCGGTGGGCGTGTGCATGGCCTCCTGCTGGCCCGAAGCCCAGGTGGCGCTGACGGACATCAACGAGCGCGCCGTGGCGCTGAGCCGGAAAAACATGGCCGCCAACGGCCTGCGCGGCTGCGTGTACTGCGGCGACGGCCTGCAAAACGTGCCGGGGCGTTTCCACCTGATTGCCACCAATCCGCCCATCCGCGCGGGCAAGGCGGTGCTGTACCCGCTCTTTGCGCAGGCCATCGCGCGTCTGGAGGCGGACGGCGCGCTGTATCTGGTCATCCGCAGGCAGCAGGGCGCGGAATCGGCGCTGAAATACCTCCGCACGCTCGCGGACACGCAGGTAGTGGCGCGCGGCGGCGGGTACTGGGTGCTTCGCGCGAGCGCCCCGGCCGGCTGAGAGCGGAAATTTTATGAACAAGAGGCGCGCCCGTGGGCGCGCCTCAGACCGTCGACATGTCGACGGTCTTTCGCTGCAAGGCTGTTTCTCAGCCTTGCAGCGAAGGGAACATCATGTTCCTGTGCGCGAAGCGCACGGCCGGAACATGATAGCGGAAGCGGCTTGCAGGCGCTCCTCGCGGCGTACAC
>DVFI01000106.1 GCA_018713305.1 Candidatus Avichristensenella intestinipullorum | reverse complement strand
AGAAGTGTGTTCCATTTGTCGATACGCTGAAAGGTCGTCTGCGCCGGCCTCAGACCGTCGAAAAACCCCTTGGGGGGAGGCTTGGAGGGCCGAAGCCCTCCAAAGACAATCCGAACCCGGCGACATGCGCGGCGGGTTCGGAAGCCTTGCGCAGCAAGGTTTCCCTGCGCGTTTCCCCGGCCGCGCCCCAGGCGCAGGGGAAACGTGTCCTGTCGACAAAGGCCCGCGCAGCCGGCCTTTGTCGACAAACTGAGGAAGGGGCTTGCCGCCCCTTCCTGCATCCCCACAGAAGTATGTCCGCCCAAGCTGACCGTGACAAGTCGCGTTGCGCATGCCGGCCGTATCGCCTTGACAAACAGGACGAAGTGTGGTATATCTCCTTTAATGGCTGTGAAGGAGACAAAGCCTGCGCCGGCGCGCCTGTCCAGAGAGTGCGGTTCCGGCTGAAAGCCGCTCAGGTGCGCGCAGGAAATTCACTCCGGAGCTGCCCCGCTGAAGGTTTCCCCTAGGCGGGGCCGGGGGAGCGCCCGTTATCCCGTAAAGGCCATGTTTGTGGCAAAAAAGGGTGGTACCACGCCGCGCCCGCGTCCCTTTGGATGCGGGCGCGCTTTTTCCGGACGCACGGGGCCGGCAGTCGGCTGCGCGGCCGCTTTCCGGAAATCCTGTCCAGGCTACTGGCGAACCGAACGGAGGGATACCATGCAGGAGAAGATGCAACAAATCCTGGACGACGCGCGCCGGGCGATTGAAAAGGCCGCGTCCACGGCGGAGCTGGAGGCGCTGCGCGTGCAGCTGCAGGGGAAAAAGGGAAGCCTGACCCAGCTTTTGCGGGGAATGGGCCAGCTCTCGCCCGAGGAGCGCCCCAGGATGGGTGCGCTGATAAACAGCGCTCGGGAGGACATTGCCCGTATGCTCGAAACGCGCGGCGCGGCGTTGAAGAAAGAAGAGCGCGCCCGCAGGCTCAGGGAGGAAGCGGTGGACGTGACCGAGCCGCGCGCGTTTGCCCATCAGGGAACGCTGCACCCGATTTCCCTGGTGCAGGCGGAGCTGGTGGATATTTTCACCGGCATGGGCTTTGAAGTGGTCGAGGGGCCGGAGGTGGAGCTGGACACCTACAATTTCGAGCTGCTCAACCTGCCCAAGAACCATCCGGCGCGCGACGCGCAGGACTCGTTCTACATCGAGGACAATATCGTCCTGCGCACCCATACGTCCCCCGTCCAGGCGCGCACCATGCTCACGCGCAAGCCGCCCATCCGCATTGTCTGCCCGGGCCGCGTATACCGCGCCGATGAGCTGGACGCCACGCATTCGCCGGTTTTCCACCAGATGGAAGGCCTGGTCGTCGACCGGGACGTGACCATGGGCGATTTGAAGGGCACGCTGGACGCGTTCGCGCAGGGGCTCTTCGGCGAGGGCATCACCACGCGCTTCCATCCTTCCTACTTCCCGTTTACCGAGCCCAGCGCCGAGGTGGATTTGACCTGCATGGCCTGCCGGGGCAAGGGCTGCCGGGTGTGCAAGGGCACGGGCTGGATAGAAATCCTCGGCTGCGGCATGGTCAATCCCAGGGTGCTCTCGATGTGCGGCATCGACCCGGACGTCTATACCGGCTTCGCCTTCGGAATGGGCCTGGAACGCATCGCCATGCTCAAGTACGGCATTTCGGACATGCGGCTGCTGTATGAGGGGGACCTCCGTTTCCTCCGCCAGTTCCGCTGAAAGGGGACAGAAGAACATGAAAGCACCCATGCAATGGATTCGCGAGTACGCCGCCATCCCCGAGGACGCGCAGCGTTATGTGGCCCGTATGGTCATGACCGGCACGGCCGTGGAAAGCGTGGAAACCATCGGAGAGGGAATCGACAGGGTGGTCACCGGCCGTATCCTGTCCATGGCCCGCCATCCCAATTCCGATCATCTTTGGATTTGCCAGGTGGACGTCGGCGGGGAACGCCCGCTGCAGATTGTTACCGGCGCGCAGAATCTGACGGGCGGGGAGCTGGTGCCCGTGTGCCTGGACGGCGCGACGCTGCCGGGCGGCAAGACCATCCGGACCGGCAAGCTGCGCGGGGAGCTGTCCGAGGGCATGCTCTGCGGCGGGAGCGAGCTGGGCGTGGACGACGCGCTGTATCCCGGCGCGGGCGTGGACGGCATTCTGGTGCTGCGCGAGGAATACCCGCTGGGCGTGGACGTGCGCCCGCTCCTGGGCCTGGGGGATACGGTGGTGGATTTTGACATTCTCGCCAATCGCCCGGACTGCCTGTGCATGTGGGGCGTGGCGCGCGAATCGGCCGCGGCCTTCGATGTGCCGTTTGTCAAGCCGGAGATTGCCGTCACGGAACATGGCGGCGATATTCGCGACGAAGCGCGCGTGGAGGTGCTGGACAGCGAACTGTGCCCGCGCTATGCGGCGCGCGTGGTGAAAAACGTCCGCATCGGGCCGTCTCCGATGTGGATGCGCGCCTATCTGCACGCAGCCGGCATGCGCTCCATCAACAACATCGTGGATATTACCAACTTCGTCATGCTCGAGACCGGCCATCCGATGCACGCCTTTGACCTCGGCCGCGTGGCGGGCCGGCATATCGTCGTCCGCCGCGCGCGGCCCGCAGAGACGCTGCGCACCCTGGACGGAAAGAATCATGTGCTGCGCGAGGACATGCTCGTCATCGCCGATGCCGAGCATGCCACCGGCCTGGCGGGCATCATGGGCGGCGAAGAATCCGAGATTACCGAGAATACGAAGGAAATCCTCTTCGAATGCGCGGCGTTCGACCGCGCCTCCACGCGCGTGACCGCCCGCTCGCTGGGCATCCGCACGGAGTCCTCCGCCCGCTTTGAAAAAGGCGTTTCGCCCGCCACGGTCATGGAGGCGCTGGACCGCGCCTGCCAGCTCGTGGAAATGCTGGATGCGGGCGATACCGTGTCCGGCGTCATCGACTGGTATCCCCGGCCGCAGCCCGAGCGCACGATTCAGGCCAGCGTCGCGCGCATACGCCGCCTGACGGGCGTCGATATCCCGGATAAAGATATCGTGGATATCCTCAAGAAGCTCCATTTTGGCGTAACGCTCCAGGGCGATACGCTGTGCGCCACGGTGCCTGCGTTCCGCCAGGACGTCGACGGCTTTGCGGATTTGGCGGAAGAAGTGCTGCGCTATTACGGCTTTTCCCATCTGCCGTCCACCCGGCTGCGCGGCGAGACCACGCCGGGAGGGCGCTCCGCGCGCATGCGCCTGACCGACCGCGTCAAGCAGCTGCTGACCGGTATGGGCGGCCATGAGATGACCACGTACTCGTTTGTCAGCCGCACGGCGCTGGAAAAGCTCGGTCTGGACGCGCAGGACGCGCGGCTGGAGCCGGTGGTGATTCGCAACCCGCTGGGCGAGGATACGGCCGTCATGCGTACCAGCCTGGCGCCGGGGATGCTCTCGGTGCTGTCGCTGAACGTCAGCCGGCAGAACGACGGCGGGCTGCTGTTTGAATGCGGCGCCGTCTTTGAAGGCAGGGGCCGCGCGGAGGGCGAGCTGCCCAAAGAGCCGCAGGCGCTGTGCCTGGGCGCGTATGGCGGCGCGTTCGACTTTTTCTACATGCGCGGCGTGGTGGAAGAAATCCTGCGCGCCCTGGGCGTCACGGCAAAGCTTTCCGCGGGCGCGGACGTGTATTACCATCCGGGCCGCAGCGCAACGTTCACGTGCGGCGAGACGGTCGTGGCGCGCGTGGGCGAACTGCACCCCGATACGGCGGAAGCGTTTGAAATTCCGTGCCGGGCCTATCTGGCCGAACTGGATTTGGACGCGCTGGCAGCCTGCGCAACGCCGATGGGCGCGATAAAGCCCCTGCCGCGTTTCCCCGCGGTTACGCGCGATGTGGCGCTTGTCATGCCGGAAAGTCAGCCTGTAGGCCCTGTAATGGAGGCAATTTCCCGTGCGGGCGGTAATTTGCTGGAGCAAGTGGAGATGTTCGACGTGTACCGCGGCGCGCAGATTGGCGAGGAACAGAAATCCGTGGCCTTTGCGCTGCGCCTGCGCGCGGAGGACCGCACGCTGACGGACGAGGAAATCGCCAGGGTGATGGATAAGATTCTGCGCAGCTGCCAGAAGCAGTTCGACGCGCAGATTCGCAGCTGACCGCCGGAGGACAAAAGCAGGGCGGCGCGCTTAGTTTGTCGAAAAAGGCCGGCATTGCCGGCCTTTTCCGACGGTCTTTCGCTGCAAGGCTGTTTCTCAGCCTTGCAGCGAAGGGAACATCATGTTCCTGTGCGCGAAGCGCACGGCCGGAACATGATAGCGGAAGCGGCTTGCAGCCGCTCCAGCTTGTCAAAAAAGGCCGGCGCAGCCAGCCTCAAACCGTCGACAAAACCATTTTGGGAGGTTTGGAGGGCCGAAGCCCTCCAAATGGAATCCGAACCCGGCGACATGTGCGGCGGGTTCGGAAGCCTTGCGTAGCAAGGTTTCCCTGCGCGTTTCCCCGGCCGCGCCCCAGGCGCAGGGGAAACGTGTCCTGTCGACAAAGGCCGGCGCTGCCGGCCTTTTCCGACAAAACGAGCGCGCCGTATCGTCGCGTCACAGCGCCCTGGTGCGGATTTCCTCCGTCAGCCGGTCGGTGAAGGCGTCCAGGGTCATGACGCCCAGGTCGCCCTTGCGCCCGCGGACCGCGACTTCGCCGCTGTCCACTTCTTTATCGCCGATGACCAGCATATAGGGAACCTTTTCCATTTGCGCCTGGCGAATCTTAAAGCCGATTTTCTCGTTGCGCAAATCGGCTTCCGCCCGCACGCCCAGCGCCTCCAGCGCGGCGAGGATTTCCTGCGCGCGCGCGTCGCCGCGCTCGGTGATGGTCAGGACCTTGACCTGCACGGGCGAAATCCACAGCGGGAACGCGCCCGCAAAGTGCTCGGTCAAAATGCCGATAAAGCGCTCGATGGACCCGAAGACCACGCGGTGAATCATCACCGGGCGATGTTTCTCGCCGTCCGCCCCCACATATTCCAGCGCAAAGCGCTCCGGCAGCTGCAGGTCCAGCTGGATGGTGCCGCACTGCCAGGTGCGGCCCAGACTGTCGGCCAGATGGAAGTCCAGCTTCGGGCCGTAGAACGCGCCGTCGCCCTCGTTGACCGCATAGGCCTTGCCCATCTCTTCAATCGCTTCGCCCAGCGTGCGGGTAGCGAAGTCCCAGTCCTTCTCGTCGCCCATATGGTCTTCCGGCATCGTGGAAAGCTCAATCTGGTAGGTCAGGCCAAAGGTGGAGTACACCTCGTCGAACAGCCGGACCGTGCCCTTGATTTCGTCCTTCATCTGATCCCAGGTCATGAAGATATGCGCGTCGTCCTGCGTAAAGCAGCGCACCCGGAACAGCCCGTGCAGCGCGCCGGACAGCTCGTGCCGGTGCACCAGGCCCAGCTCGCCCACGCGCATGGGCAGGTCGCGGTAGGAATGCATTTTGGTCCGGTACACGAGCATGCCGCCCGGGCAGTTCATCGGCTTGATGGCGAAGTCCTCGTCGTCGATGACGGTGGTGTACATGTTGTCCTTGTAGTGGAACCAGTGCCCGCTGGTTTCCCACAGCGCGCGGCTGAGGATGACGGGCGTGGAGATTTCCACATAGCCGTAGCGGCGGTGCACATCGCGCCAGTAATCCACCAGCGTGTTTTTGAGCACCATGCCCTTGGGCAGGAAGAACGGAAACCCGGGCCCCTCGTCCATGAACGCGAACAGGTCCAGCTCGCGGCCCAGCTTCCTGTGGTCGCGGCGCTTGGCTTCCTCAATGCGCGCCAGGTACGCGTCCAGCTGTTCGCGCGTGGGGAAGGCGGTGCCGTAGACGCGCTGGAGCATCTTGTTCTTTTCGCTGCCGCGCCAGTACGCGCCCGCCACATGCGTCAGCTTGACGGCCTTGACGCGTCCGGTGGAAGGCAGGTGCGGGCCGGCGCACAGGTCGGTAAAGTCGCCCTGCCGATAGAAGGAAATGGCCGCATCTTCGGGCAGGTCCTCGATAAGCTCGACCTTATACGGCTCGTTCTTCTCGCGCATCAGCGCCAGGGCTTCCTCCCGCGGCAGCTCGAAGCGCTCCAGCTTTTCGTTGCGCTTGATGATGCGGCCCATCTCTTTTTCAATGGCGGCAAGGTCGGCGGGGGTGAACGGCTCGTCGGAATCAAAATCGTAATAGAATCCGTTTTCGATGGCCGGACCGATGGCAAGGCGCGTGCCGGGGCGCACGGCCTGAACGGCCTGCGCAAGAATATGCGAGGCGGTGTGGCGATACGCGCGGCGGCCGTCCTCGTCCTCGAAGGTCAGGATTTCCACCCGGTCGCCCTCGTGAAGCGGACGCCACAATTCGACCACTTCGCCGTTGACGCGCGCAACGAGCGCCTGCTTTTTCATTTCCTGGCTGATTTCCGCGGCCACGTCAAAGCCTGTCATGCCTTCCCTTGCGATGCTTTCCATGGTTCTTCCTCCTCATTTTGATGCAAAAAAGCCGTCCCCGTGCGGGGACGGCGCTATGCCGTGGTTCCACCCTGCTTTATTTCTTTACAAGAAAACTCGTCCGGCGCTATCGCTGCCCTGCGCCGCCGGTCGGAGGGTGGTCTTCGCCCGGGCCGCCCGCGCGGCTTGCAGCATCTGCCGCGCTCTCTGCAGAGCGGGGAAACGGGGTACTCTTCCTCGTCGTTCCGACGGATTGGGGAAAGAATACTACAAAAACGAGAAAATGTCAAGGCGTTTGGCGGCTTTGCCCGCGCCTACGGACGGGAAGCCTTCCGGGGCGGGCCAAGGGCGCCGGCAGCCGGCAGCGCGCGGTTGAGCGCGACGCCCAGCGCCGAGGCGAGGGCGCATTTGGCGATATCGCCGGGGAGAAACGGCAGCGATACGGCGCCGAACGCGGCGGCCGGCTGAAAGCCGTTGTGCAGGCACATCATGACGATGGCGCAGACGTGCTGGATGGGCACCCCCAGCAGCGCCGTGACGCCAAAGTAGCGCAGAAAACGGCCGGGCTCTCCGCGGCACAGGCTGATGACCGGGACGGCCAGCAGAAAGCCGAAGTAGAAGCCGCCCGTGGGCCCGAACAGCTTGCCGGGGCCTGCGGCGCCGCCGGCAAAGACCGGCAACCCGACGGCCCCCATGAGGAGGTACACGGCCATGGCGCAGACGGCCTGCCGGGGAGGAAGAATCAGCCCGACCAGGTTGACGACGACCGTATGCAGGCTCAGCACGACGGGCGTAAAGGGGAGGGGGACCACCAGATAGGAAGCAAGGCACAGGACGGCGACGCATAAGGCGATGCGCGTCATATTCTGTATATTCATTCGCGTGCGCGGGCGGGCCATACTGTCACCTCCGGGCATTTTCGGCCCCTATGATACCACACGGCCCGCGGGAAGGTAAAGAAAAAAACAGCGAAAAAACCGCGCAATTTCCGCTTTACAAATCCGCGCGGCTATGCTATAATGCCGCTCGTAGTACGGTAGCCTTGAAGGAAAAGGCGTGGGAAATCGGTAGAACGGAAAGGACGGTAGCGGTATGCGTATGATCATTCTGGTTGCCTATGTTCTGGCGATGGCGGGCGTGCTCGTCTTCAGCGCTCGCAAAAAACAAACCTTACATGAATTTTTTCTCGGCGGCGGCAAGGTAGGGCCGTGGTTTTCCGCGTTTTCCTACGGCACGGCGTATTTTTCTGCCGTTATCATCATCGGCTATGCGGGCAAAATCGGCTGGACGCACGGGCTGTCCGCGGTGTGGATTGGCGTGGGCAACGCTTTCCTGGGCAACCTGCTGGCCTGGAAGCTGCTGGCCGGCCGTGCCAACGCGATGGCGCGCCGCCTGGACGTCTGCACGATGCCCGGCTTCTTTGAGAAGCGGTACGAATCGCGCGGCATGGGCCTTTTCGCCGCGGCGATGATATTCATTTTCCTGGTGCCGTACTCCGCTTCGGTCTACCAGGGCCTGGGCTTCCTGTTCGAAGCCGCGCTGGGCATCGACTTTTTCTGGTGCATCGTGGGCATCGCGCTGCTGGCGGGGCTGTACCTGTTCGCCGGCGGATACCGCGCCACGGCGCTGTCGGATTTCATCCAGGGCTGCGTGATGCTGGTCGGCATTGTGTTCATGGTCGTCTTTGTTGTGCGCGGCGCGGCTTACGACCCGGAGACCGGCACGCGGGGCGGTCTGCTGACCGCGCTGGAGCGGATGGGACAGCTGGGCATCGAAGGGTTCAATACCCTGCTCGGGCCGAAGGACCAGGCGGGCAGTCTGATTGCGCTGGTGCTGTTGACTTCGGTGGGCACCTGGGGCCTGCCGCAGATGATGCACAAGTTCTTTGCCATCCGGGATCAGAAGGCCATCAAGCAGGCCACGGTGATTTCCACGGCGTTCTGCCTGATTCTGGCCGGCGGCGCGTACTTTGCCGGTTCGTTCGGGCGGCAGATTCTGGGGGGCGTAGTGCCCGAGGGCGGTCTGGATGCGGTGATGCCGGCGGTGTTCCTGAGCGAAGCGGTGAACATGCCGGACGTGCTGGTGGGCCTGATTGTGGTGCTGGTGCTCTCCGCGAGCGTTTCCACGCTGACCGCGCTGGTGCTTTCGTCGGCCTCGTCCATTGCCATTGACCTGTGCGGCACTTTGCTGCCGAAGATGAAGCCGGCGCGGCAGACATGGCTGATGCGCGCGCTGTGCATCGTGTTTGTCATCCTGTCCCTCGTCATTGCCTTCGGCATGCAGGATACGCCCATTGTGACGCTGATGTCCTTTTCCTGGGGCACGCTCGCCGGCGCGTTCCTGGCGCCGTTCCTGCTGGGCCTGTTCTCCAAGCGCGTGACGCGCGCCGGCGCGTGGGCCGGCATGGTGCTGGGCGCGGCCACGTCCGTGCTCACGCCGCTGCTGGGCATTGTGCCGGATACGGTCTTTGGCGGCGTGCTCGCCATGGCGGTGTCCCTCGTCACGGTGCCGCTGGTCAGCCGCCTGACGCCGGCGTCGGCTTCCATGCAGGAGACCCTGAAAACCGCGTTTGGGAAATAAAGCGATTGTCCGCACATGGCCAGGCCGTTGAAAAACAGCGTTTTTCAACGGCCTGCGCTTTGTGCATGGAAGGTTTTCCCGCGCGTTTGGGGCGGCAGGGCCCTCAGTAGACAAATCCATCCACATGCTGATAGGTGTCCAGATACGTGACCCGGTCTATCGTCCGCGTCACCTCGCCGGTGTGCGCATCGATTTCCACCAGCCACTGCGTCAGGCCCGCCTCGCGCCCTTCCTCCGTCGGGCTTACGACAATTTTCCAGAGCGGCTGCGCAGAATCGGCGACAATGTAATGGCGGATGATGTCATCCGAGAACAGGCTTTGCGAAACGTTGGCTGCCTGCGCGGCGGTGCGGAGCGCCAGGGCAATGGCCTCGTCAAGCGGCAGGGCGTCTGCGTCCGGCAGGCCGTAGGGATGGTCGATGAGGTAGAGGCTCTGGCGGTCGGAATAGAGCGGATTTTCGGCCATGTTCTCCAGAATGATCGGGCGAATCAGGTTGTAGATGGCGAACTGGTCCTCGAGGGAAGCATGAAACCAGCTGCCTGTCAGGCCATGCTCCAGGCTGTATGCCTGGATTACGGAAGCGACCTCCTCATCGAGGCGATAGGCGTCGCGTTCGCGCTGCTCGCGTTCCTCGGCAGGGGAGAGGAAGAGCGGCGCATCGGCGCTGCTCATCACATGGCCGTCCGTGCCGACGGCCACGGAACAGGAGACTTCGTCCGCCGTGAGCACGATGAGATAATGGGCGGGCACGTCCTTGTAGGCGCGCAGGTCCCAGCTCGCCTCGCAGCCGTCCAGCGCATGCTCGCCCAGCGCGTAGGCGTCCTCCACGGCGCGGCGCGCGGCGTCGACGGCAGCCTCGGGAGAAACAGAGGCATCGTCCGGCATCAGATAGATTTCCTCGTCGTCGCCCAGCAGGCCAAGGCGGGCAAGCAGGTCGGAATACCAGACCTTCGTCTCCTGCGGCCAGGTGCTGATGTCGCCGAGCTCGGTTTCCAGAATGCTGTACAGGCCAATGGTATCGCTGCGGCCGTCTGTGCCGTAGCGGCCGATGATATATGCGTCGATGGCGGCTTCGTCGGTCAGGGCGGCGGCGTCGTCCGCGCTGAGCAGGCCGTGCTCCTGCATGGCGTCCAGAAGCTGCCGCTTCTCGCTCAGGCTCCAGTCCACGTAATAACCGCTTTCCTTCTGCATGCCCGCGACGGTCTCCAGATAGCCGTGCAGCGAGAGGGCCAGCGCCGTGGCGGCGAGCAATACCAGTATCAACACGAAGGCAAAGCCAATAGAAAATTTCTTTTTCATCACGATATCCTTTCCTCTGACCTGCGTCAGAATGCGTGCGCGAAGCTCCGGCGGCAAATCGCGGTCCAGACTGCGGGCGAGCGCCTTGCGGAATTCCTGCTCAGTCATCGCTATCCCACCTTTCCACCATGTCGCGCAGTTGTTTTCTGGCCCTGTTCAGACGGCGAAAGACCGTCGCGCGGTTGACGCCCAGCGCCCGGCTGATTTCCTCTGCGCGCATGTCCTGCCAGAAGTACATCAGCACAATTTGACGCTCGGTCACGGGCAGCCGGCGCACCGCCTCGAGCACGCCGGAATCCTGAAAATCAGGCGAAGCGGTTTGCTCGGGCAGCGCATCGAGCGGGACGCGGCGGTCGACATGTCGGAACCACGCCGTGCGCGTCCAATCCCGGCAGACATTGACGGCTACGCGAATGAGCCATGCGCGTTCGCTGCGAAGCGTCTCGCCGCGCGCGAGCGCCCGATATGCCCGCAGAAAGACTTCCTGCAAGGCGTCCTCGGCCAGGCAGCGGTCACCCAGCGTGACCGAACACAGGCCCATCAGCATGCCGCCGTATGCGTCCATCAGAGCGGTGAGCTGCTTTTCGGCATCCGTCATGCATGCGCCTCCCTTGCCTGGAAATAGAATCGATTCTGCATATAAGACGAGGGGAAGCGCAATTTTGTCGCGGCCGGTGGACAGGATGAAGGCGGCCGCCGCTGCCGTCGCGCGACATGCCGCGCATCCGCCCCATTATCACATCATCGAAAGAAAGGCCGTGCCTGCTTCCTGCGCGGCGCGCGGCGCTTCGGCCGCCTGCCGCCGCCCTCCGCGCTTTCTGCCGCGAATTTTTTGACAGCATGTTCAACGGATTTTTGCATACACTGCCCGTGGAGCGAAGGACACAGGTTTTGCAAGGCGGCGAAACGCGGCAAAAGCGCCGTTTCGCCGGCACGCCGGCCGCGTTTTTCCGCGATTTTCCACTTTTTTGCCATTCCCATTTCCGCCTTTGTTTGCCGCTCATATTCCCCGACCGCTCGGAAAGACTTTGGAGTGACAAAAGCGAGGGAGGGAGCGAATTGGCGACATTTGAGGTGGAATCCGGCGCTCCGCTGATGGGCGAGGCGACCGTGCATCCGGCAAAAAACGCGGTGCTGCCGATTATCACCGCTTCCCTTTTGACGGACGGCGCGCTGCATGTGCCGGATATGCCGGAGCTTGCCGATGTGCGCGCGCTGTGCGAGCTGGTCGGGGAGTGCGGCTGCGACGTCCGGCGGGAGGGAGACGGCATGACCTTTCAGACCCGCACGCCCACCCTGCCGAGCTCGGCGCACGCCATGCGCTGCACGCGGGCTTCGGTGCTGATTATGGGCCCGCTGCTGGCGCGGCTGGGGAGCGCACGGGTGACGATGCCGGGCGGATGCGCCATTGGACAAAGGCCCATCGACCTGCATTTGAAGGGAATGGCGGCGCTGGGCGCGGAGATTGTCAACCGGCAGGGGTTTGTGGAGCTGCGCGGAACGCTGCGGGGCGGGGTGATTTATCTGGATTTGCCCAGCGTGGGCGCGACGGAGAACATCATGATGGCGGCGTCGCTGGCCGACGGCGTGACGCGTATTGAAAACGCCGCAAAGGAGCCGGAAATCGTGGACCTGGCGCAATGCCTGAGCGCCATGGGCGCGCAGATACAGGGCGCGGGCACGGGCACGCTGGTCGTGCGCGGGGTCAAACGGCTGCATGGGGCGGTGTACCAGCCCATTCCGGACCGCATCGAGGCGGGCACGCTGTGCTGCGCGGCGGCGGTTGCCGGCGGCAATATCCTGCTGCGCGGGGCCAGGCCCGAACACATGCGCGCCCTGCTTTTCAAGCTTCAGGAGGCGGGGACGGTCATTTCCGAGTTCCCGGGCGGGCTTCGGGTGCGCGGGAAGGCGCAGTGGCCCATGGAGGTGCGCACGATGAGCTATCCGGGCTTCCCTACGGACCTTCAGGCGCCGATGATGGTGGTGGCCTGCAACACGCCGGGTACGTCGGTGTTTCTGGAGACCATCTTTGAAAACCGCTTCATGCACATCCCGGAGCTGACGCGCATGGGCGCCAGCATCCGCGTGGAGGACCGGGTCGCGGTCATCGAAGGCGGGTATCCGCTGCAGGGCGCGCAGGTGGGATGCCCGGACCTGCGCAGCGGCGCGGCGCTGATTCTCGCCGGCCTCACCGCCGAGGGCGTCACCCGCGTCGAAGACGCGCAGGGGCACATCGACAGAGGGTATGAGCGCTTTGATCAGACGCTTTCGTCGCTGGGAGCGCGGGTAAGGAGGCTGCCATGAAACGGATGATTTGGCTCTGCCTGCTGCTGTTGGCGCTCTTTGCGCCCGCGCGGGCGGAGGATACGCTCTGGGTCTGCGTGGACGGGACGCTGACGGAGATGGACAGGGAAGCGTACCTGGTCGGGGCGGTGGCGGCCGAGATGCCGGCCAGCTATGCGCTCGAAGCGCTCAAGGCGCAGGCGGTGGCCGCGCGCACGCGCGCCGTGGCGGGGACGTGCGCCTCGCATCCGGGCGCCGACATATGCACGGACAGCGGCTGCTGCCAGGGATATCTGGACGAGGCGGCGCAGGAGGCGCGCTGGGGCGGGGAGACGGCGTACTGGCGCGCGCGCATTGTCCAGGCGGTCGAGGAGACGCGCGGCGTCATCATGACGTGGGAGGGGCGGCCCATCGAGGTGCTCTACCATGCGGTGAGCGGCGGGCAGACGGAGGACGTGGAGCTGGTCTACAGCCAGGCGCTGCCCTATCTGCGGTCCGTGCCGTCGCCGGGCGAGGAAACTGCCAGCGGCTATGAAAGCGTGCAGACGTTTTCGCACGGCGAGCTGGTGGCGCTGTTTCCCGAGCAGGCCGTGGAAGGGCGCGTGGCGCTGGAGGTGCTGGAACGCTCCGACAGCGGGCGCGTGCTGTGGCTGTCGGTGGGCGGCCGCGCCATGGAAGGCCGCACGCTGCGCAGCGTGCTGGGCCTGAAGAGCACCAATTTTCAAATCGTCGACAACGGGGATACGGTAACGTTTTTGCAGCGCGGCTATGGGCACGGGGTGGGCATGAGCCAGGCCGGCGCCAACGCCATGGCGCAGGCCGGCGCGCGCTGGGATGAAATCCTGCTGCACTACTATACCGGCGTTGCGCTGACGGCGCTGGGCGAATAGGGGAAGCCTCCGAAGGTATCAAATGGAAAAATCTGGGGCATGCTTATCCCGAGGATACGGGGAGGTGTGCCATGAAACGGATTGGGTTGTTCCTGAAAAAGCAGGGGTTCTTTCTGATGCTGGCGCTGTGCCTGTGCGTGATTGGCGCCAGCGCCCTGTGGGCCCGCAGCCAAGCGGACGCGCCCGCGCAGGAAGACGTGGACGCCGGCGCGGACATGGCGCAGTCGCTCCGGGAAGCCCAGCGCATGCGCCTGAACACGGCGCCGCTGGAGGGCGAGGAAGGCGCGCCGTTTGGCCGGACCGTCTGGCTGGAGACGCTGGAGTGCTGGGGCGCGCACGAGGCGATAGACATCGCGGCGCAGCGGGAAACGCCGGTGCTGGCCGCCGCGCCCGGACGGGTGACGCAGGCCCGCCGCGACAGGTTATGGGGCGGCGTGGTGGAAATCGAGCACGAGAACGGGCTGTCGACCTGCTACCGCGGGCTGGAGACCCCGCTGCAGGTCGCGCAAGGCGTGGAGGTCGCCGCCGGGCAGACCATCGGAACTGTCGGCACGCCGCCGGCCGAAAGCGAAACCGGCGCGCACCTGCACTTTGAAACATGGCTGGACGGCGTGCCGGTAAACCCTGCGCTGTGCCTGCCGTAGCGGAGAAAGGGAGGAAAGCGCCATGTGCGGCATCTTTGGATACGCGGGGCCGCGGCCGGCTCTGCCGGTGCTGATGGACGGCCTGCGCCGCTTGGAATACCGCGGCTATGATTCGGCGGGCGTGGCGGTATGGGATGGAGAAACGCTGGCCGTGCGCAAGTCGCAGGGGCGCCTGGACGCGCTCGCCCGGGCCGTCGCAGACGGCCCGCTGCCGGGGCATACGGGTATCGGCCACACCCGCTGGGCCACGCATGGCGCGCCTTCCGGTCCAAACGCGCACCCCCAGACGGACGCTTCGGGGCGCTTTGCCCTGGTGCACAACGGGATTATCGACAATGCCGCGCAGCTGCGCGCGGAGCTGGAGCGGGAGGGCGTGGCGTTTCGCTCGCAGACCGATACCGAGGCGGTTGTACAGCTGATGGCGAAGCTGTGGCGGGGAGACCTGGTCGCCTGTATGCTGGAGACCGTGCGCCGCCTGCAGGGCTCCTATGCGCTGGTGGCGATGTCCGCCTTTGCGCCGGGCGAAATCTGCTGCATTCGCCGGGACAGCCCGCTGGTGGTCGGCCTGGGCGAAGGGGAACGGTTCGTCGCTTCGGACATCCCGGCGCTGCTGCCGGTTACGCGCCGCGTAACGGTGCTGCGCGACGGCGAGCCGGCGCTGCTGACTGCGGAAGGCTGCCGATTCTTCGACGCGGACGGAAGGCCCGTCGAACGCGGGGCGGAGCAAATCGCCTGGCAGCGGCAAAGCGCGGAGAAAGGGCCGTATCCGCACTTTATGCGCAAGGAAATCAGCGAACAGCCGTCCGCCCTGCGCGCCGCGCTGAGCGCCTATACGAAGGACGGAGCGCTGCGCGGGGAGGCGCTGGGCCTGTCGCCCCGGGAGGCCCGCCGCATACGGCGGGTAGTGCTGGTCGGGTGCGGCTCCGCATGCCATGCGGCCATGGCGGGCAGGCATGGCCTGGAGCGGCTTTGCCGCCTGCCGGTCGCGGTAGAAATCGCCTCGGAGATGCGGCACCGGGACCTGCCGCTGGACGAGAGGGACCTGTGCGTGTGCATCAGCCAGTCGGGCGAGACAGCGGATACGCTCGCGGCGCTGCGCCTGGCGCGGGGCCGCTGCCGCACGCTGGGCGTCGTCAACGCGGTGGGGTCCACCCTGGCCCGGGAGGCGGACAGCGTCCTGTATACCCATGCCGGGCCGGAAATTGCGGTGGCGACCACGAAAGGATATACGACGCAGGTGCTCGTGCTGACATTGCTGGCGCTGGGGCTGGCCGGAATGCGCGCGGGGGAGGCGGACGCCCAGGAGCGCGCGGCCCTGCTGGCGGGGATGGCGCGCCTGCCTGCGCAGATGGAGGCGCTGACGGAAGGGGGAGAGGCCGTCCGCCGCATGGCGCACGCCTGCGCGGGACGGACCAGCCTGTTTTATATGGGCCGCGGAGTGGACTACGCGCAGGCGCTGGAGGCCTCGCTGAAGATGAAGGAAATCGCCTACCTCCACAGCGAAGCGTACGCCGCAGGCGAGCTGAAGCACGGCACCATCGCCCTGGTGGAGCCGGGCACGCAGGTCATCGCGCTGGCGACGCAGCCGGCGCTCCTGGCAAAGATGGCGGCAAACATCCACGAGGTGCGCTCGCGGGGCGCGCGCGTGCTGGCGCTGGCGGCCCGGAGCCTGTCCGAAGGCCTGCGCGGGGAGGCGGACGAAATATGGACCATCCCGGATACCGAACCGCTGCTGACGCCGCTGCTGGGCATTGTCCCCATGCAGCTGCTTGCGTATGAAACGGCGCTGGCACGCGGGTGCGACGTGGATAAGCCGCGCAACCTGGCAAAGTCCGTGACCGTGGAATAAACCCGGCGCGTGCGCGCAGATTGGGCGTTGTCCCGGCCGGCCGGGTGTGGTATACTGGCAAAAAACCGTATTTCCGTCCGATACAAGGAGGCCGTTGCCAGTGAAAATCCGTCGCCTGTTTGTCCTTGTGCTGATTGTATGCATGCTCTGCCCCGCGGCGCTGGCCCAGCAGGCCGAACCGGCCGCTTCGGGCGCGTGGGTCATGATGGGCTACGAGCCCGAAAGCGAGACCCGTGCCTGGGCCGACAGCCTGTTTTTTTCCCGCATGGAGGCGTTGACCGGCGTTTCGTTTACCTTCCGCCAGTACGGCGATGTGGAGGCGTACCGGGCCGCCAGGGAAGAAGCCTTTTCCACAGGCGAGATGCCGGACGTGCTTTTTAAGGCGTGCCTGTCGCCGGCCGAGGAGATGCGCCTGCTGCAGGACGGCCAGATTATCGACCTGGCGCCCTATCTGGAAAGCTGCATGCCCACCCTCTGGACCATTCTGGAAGCGCGGCCGGACTGGCGCGAGATCATCACGCAGCCGGACGGCGCCATCGCTTCGCTGCCGCTGCTCAACGGCGCGCAGCGCCAGTGCGCCGTGTGGATAAACGGGCAATGGCTGGACGCGCTGGGCCTGACCATGCCGGAAACCATAGACGAATACACGCAGGTGCTGCGCGCCTTCCGCGACATGGACCCCAACGGAAACGGCAAGCAGGACGAGGTGCCGCTGAGCCTGGTGGGGCCGTGGGAGGCGAAATTCCTGCTGCACGCCTGGGGGCTGACGCCCAACGACTATAACCTCTACGTCGACCAGAGCGGAACGGTATGCTTCGCGCCCTATCAGGAGGAGTTCCGCGCGTTTGTGGAATGGCTGCATATGGCGCTGGAGGAGGGCCTGGTGGATTCGCAGGCGTTCCGGCAGTCGCAGAGCATGCGCACTGCCTCGCTGACCACGACGGATACCTCCGACAACCAGCCCCAGACCCTGGGCGGCATGATCAGCGTGGCCCCGTATACGCTGGTGTCCCTGGATGACGCCGTCGACTATGTCGTCCTGACGCCGCTGGCATACGAACAGGAACGCGTATACCGCCAGCTTCTGGGCGGGGTGGCGCGCGGCACGTTCGCGGTGACCAGCGCGTGCGAGGACGTGGAAGCCGTGCTGCGCTGGGCGGACTATCTGTATACCGAGGAAGGCGGGCGGCTTGCCTTCGCGGGTGAGGAGGGCGTGGATTATACAATGGACAGCCAGGGACGCTGGCGCTGGACGGCGGAGGACAACTACGGCACGCTGACCAATACGCTGAGCCTGAGCATCATCGCCGGCGACGACGTGACGCCGGGACTGGAGCCGGCGGCTTTCATGCGCAATACGGAAATTGACGCGGACAACCACGTCCGCCGCCAGACCGATACCCTGCGCGATTATCTGGTGGAGCCGTTCCCGGCGACCTGGCCGACGGACGAAGCGCGCGAGGCGCGCATCGCCGAGATGCAGGCGGCGCTGGCCCCCTGCATCGATACGGCCATCGCCAACTTCGCCATGGGCCTGACGGAGCTCAACGACGAAACCTGGCAGGACTTTCTGCAAACGCTGGAGGAATTGGGCGCGGAGGAGTTTATCGCGCTGTGGCAGGAGAAGCTGGATGAGACGGCGTGACGGCGTGACGGCGCGCCGGTAGCGCTGTGGATGGCGCTGGCGGCGTTCTCCGCCGCGGGGTTCTGCCTGGCCCTGCAGACGGGCAGGAGAAAGGAATCGGACAGAAAAGCGAAAGACGCACCCCGGTGAAAGCCGGGCCGCGCCAGACCGTTGAAAACCCCCTTGGGGGAGGCTTGGAGGGCTGCAGCCCTCCAACTGCAATCCGAACCCGGCGACATGCGCGGCGGGTTCGGAAGCCTTGCGCAGCAAGGTTTCCCTGCACGTTTCCCCGGCCGCGCCCCAGGCGCAGGGGAAACGTGTCCTGTCGGAAAAGGCCGGCAGCGCCGGCCTTTTCCGACAAGCTGGAGCGGCTGCAAGCCGCTTCCGCTATCATGTTCCGGCCGTGCGCTTTGCGCACAGGAACATGATGTCCCCTTCGCTGCAAGGCGGCTCCGTCAGCCTTGCAGCGAAAGACCGTCGACAAGCTGACGCGCCCCGGCAAAAGCCGGGGCGCGCCGCATTTCGGGGAAGCAAACCGAAGGCGTCGCTATCGTCCGCGCCGTCACCGGCCGCCTTTGTCGTAGGGAACGCCGCTGGCGCGGGGTGCCTGTGAGTTTTTGCTGGTAAAGGCCAGGACAATCAGCGTGGCGATGTAGGGAATCATCTTGTAGATATCGCTGCGGATGGACAGGTCCTTCAAGAAGGGAATGCCCGAATAGGCGGACGCAATCGTCTTCATCAGCCCGAAAAACAGCGCCGCGAAGAAAATGCGCGGGGGCTTCCATTGCCCGAAAATCAGCACCGCCAGCGCCAGGAAGCCATAGCCCGCCACCGTGGCGTTGAAGTTGGTGGACGTCGGCACGACGAAGACCAGGCCGCCCAGGCCGGCCAGCATGCCCGAAATCATGACGCCTGCGTAGCGCATTTTATAGACGCTTATGCCCACGGAATCCGCCGCCTGCGGATGTTCGCCGCAGGAGCGCAGGCGCAGGCCGAAGCGCGTGCGATACAGCACGATCACCGACACCAGCAGGATGGCCAGGCCGAGGTAGGTGGTGATGTAGGCGTTTTGGAACAGCAGCGGCCCCAGAACGGGAATGTCGCCCAGCACGGGCACCTTCTCAATCCGGAAAGTGTTGTTGAACTGCACCTGCTGCACGCCGTTTTCCTGCAGCATGCGGGCCATATAGATGGCGAACGCCGGCGCAATCATGTTCAGCGCGGTGCCGCCGATGGTCTGATCGCTGCGCAGGTTGACCGCGGCATAGGCATGCAGCAGCGAATACAGCATGCCCGAGCCTGCCGCCACGAGAATGGCCAGAATCAGCAGCAGCTGTCCGCTCATGACGTCCTGCATGCGGTTGATGAAGAAGATGGAACAGAACGCCCCGACGACCATGATGCCTTCCAGCGCAATGTTCACCACGCCGCTGCGCTCGGAAAACATGCCGCCCAGCGCCACAATCAACAGAGGAATGGAGAAAAACCACATCTGCTGTACCACAAAATAGACGGTATCCATCATGGCGGTCATGCGCCTCCTTTCTTCAGGACGGCTTTCTCCCGGCTTGCCTCGTGCCTGCGCAGGATGGCCGCCATCACGTTGCGGACCAGAAGCGAGAAAGCGCTAAAGTAAATAATGACGCCGATGATGATATCGATAATCTCCGGCATATAGTTCAGGCGCTGCAAGTAATTGCCGCCCTGCGTGATATGCGAGATGAACAGGCCGGAGAAGATGATGCCGATGGGATTGGACAGGCCCAGCAGCGCGACGGGGATGCCGTTGAACCCGACCGCCGAGAGAACGTCGACCACCTCGATATGCAGTCCCGTCGCCGGCGCCAGGTACATCAGCCCGCCGCCGATGCCGGACAGCGCGCCGGCAATGGCCATGGACAGCAGGATGCAGCGGCTTTCGTTGATGCCCGCATACTTGCTGGCATGCCGGTTGTACCCGCAGGCTTTGAGCTCATAGCCGAACACCGTCTTGTTCAGCAGGACATACATCAGGACGGCCAGCAGGATGGCCAGCAGGATACCGCCGTTGACGCTGGAGACGTCGTGGTAATTGCCCTTGAGGTTATAAAACACCTGGTCCAGGCCCCATTTGGGGATGGCGGCGGCAGGGTCAACGCTCACGGTCTGGTTGCGCAGCTGGTCGTAGATGGAGGGGGAGTTCTTAATCAGGTAATTGACGCCATACATGCCGATGTAGTTGCACATGATGCATGCGATGACCTCATTGACGTTGAGCTTGGCCTT
Source organism: Candidatus Avichristensenella intestinipullorum (assembly GCA_018713305.1). Taxonomy (GTDB): domain Bacteria; phylum Bacillota; class Clostridia; order Christensenellales; family Aristaeellaceae; genus Avichristensenella; species Avichristensenella intestinipullorum. Next base: position 8,388 of record DVFI01000106.1, on the reverse strand, counting down.
GAGAATGCCCGGAATCGCGCCCCAGAGGCCGCCTACCACCATGGCCGCCAGCAGCGCGACAACCCAGTGCAGCGGGTCGGGCAGCCACGTCCAGTTGACGCCCACATAGATGGCGGCCAGGCCGCCGGTGATGAGCTGTCCGGAAGCGCCGATATTGAACAGGCCGGTTTTGAAGGCAAAGCCCACGGACAGGCCGGTCATGATCAGCGGCGTGGCGTAGTAGAGCGTCTGGCCCACGCCCTTCATGCCGCCGCCGAACCCGCCGGCCACGATAATGCCAAGGCCCTGCAACGCCTGGCCGGGGTTGGAAATCAGAAGAATCAGCCCGCCGAATACAAGCCCCACCAGGATGGCGATGAGCGAGGAGGCGGCGTTGACCGGCCCGGCGCTGCGGAAAAAGCGTCTGATTGCCTTCATATGACCTCACTCCTTCTGGAGCCGGCCATATACAGCCCCAGCTCCTGCGCGGTAATATCCCGGGCGTTTACGTCCGCCACGATTTCCCCTTCGTAAAGCACCAGGATGCGGTCCGATACGTTCATGACCTCGTCCAGCTCCAGGGACACCAGCAGTACGGCCTTTCCTTCGTCGCGCGCGGCGACAAGCTGGCTGTGGATGTATTCAATCGCGCCCACATCCAGGCCGCGCGTGGGCTGCACGGCGACGAGCACCTCCGGACGCTCGCTGATTTCGCGCGCCACGATGGCCTTTTGCTGGTTGCCACCGGACATGCTGCGCGCGACGGTATGCGCCCCCTGGCCGGCGCGGATATCGAATTTTTCAATCAGCGCGTCGGCGTAGCGGTACATCTGGTCAAAGCGGAGAAAGCCGTGCCGCTGAAAGCCCGGCTTGTAATAGCTTTTGAGGATAAGGTTTTCCGCCAGCGTATAATCCAGCACCAGACCGTGCTTGTGCCGGTCCTCGGGGATATGCGAAAGGCCGTAGTCGTTGCGCTTGCGGATGCTCGCGTGCGTGATTTCCGAATCGCCCAGGAAGATGCGGCCGGCGTCGGGCCTGATAAGGCCGGTCAGCGCGTAGACAAGCTCGCTCTGTCCGTTGCCGTCAATGCCGGCGATGCAGACGATTTCGCCCTTGTGCACGGTGAAGGAAACGTTGTTGACCAGCGGCTTGGCGTGCGTTTTGCTGCGCACGGAGAGGTTCTGGACAATCAGCGCCGCGCTGCCGGCGTTGGCCGGCGCTTTGGGCACCTCGAACGCGACCCGGCGGCCGACCATCATCTCGCTCATTTCTTCCTTGTCGGTGGCGGACACGTCGACCGTGCCGATGCAGCGGCCCTTGCGCAGCACGGTGCAGCGGTCTGCGACGGCCTTGATTTCGTTGAGCTTGTGGGTGATAAAGAGGATGGATTTTCCCTGCGCCGCCAGGCCGCGCATAATTCGCATCAGCTCGTCGATTTCCTGCGGGGTCAATACGGCGGTCGGCTCGTCAAAGATGAGGATTTCGTTTTCGCGGTAGAGCATTTTCAGGATTTCCACGCGCTGCTGCATGCCCACGGTGATGTCGCTGATGCGCGCGTCCGGGTCCACCATCAGGCCGTACTCCTGCGAAAGCTCCGTCACCCGACGGCGCGCCCCTTCCATTTTGAGAAAGCCGTGCCGCGTGGTTTCCACGCCCAGAACGATGTTCTCCAGAACGGTAAAATTATGCACCAGCTTAAAGTGCTGGTGTACCATGCCGATGCCCAGGGCGTTGGCATCGTTCGGGTTGTGAATTTTCACTTCCCGGCCGTCCTTTTTGATGACGCCCTGCTCCGGCTGATACAGCCCGAACAGGATGCTCATCAGCGTGGATTTGCCGGCGCCGTTTTCGCCAAGCAGCGCGTGGATTTCCCCCCTGCGCAGCCGCAGGGTAATATCGTCGTTTGCGCGGATGCCGGGAAAGTCCTTCGTAATGTTCAGCATTTCTATGACATAGTCCGATGCGTCCAATACCGTCACTCCTTATGCTATCCGAGTGCCGTTCCGATACAAAACGGGCAGGCAGAGACTGCCTGTCCTTTCCTTGGCAAAGAAACGCTCCTTCGGTTTGTTTTTCGCCCGTGGCGGAAAGCCCGTTGCGCCCGGCCGGGGCCGCGCGCGGCCGGCCCGCCCCAAGCGCCGTGCTTGACGGACGGATTGCGCGGGCAGGCCGTGCCTGCCCGCGCGCGGGTCGGTTATTCGATGACCGTAACCTTCACGATCTCCAGCGGGAGCTCCGCCGCGCTGGTCGCGTCGGTGTCCTTCAGGAGGGTGATTTCGCCGTTGGCGAGGAGCGCATACAGCGCGTCATAATCTTCCTGGGTAAAGCCTTCTATTTTGGTCGTTTCCATCGGGAGCGCGACGCCCTCGTTGGAAGCGTCCTTGACCGTGGTCTGCGCGCCCGGGAACTCGCCGGCATAGAACTGCTGCAGGGTCTGGTAGACGGAGGCGGCCAGGCCCTTGGTGGCGGAAGTGATGACGGTTTCGGACTCTACGCTCTGATCCTTGTCCACGCCGACGACCCACTTGTTCTCCATGGCCTCGGCAGCCGCCATGACGGAGTTGCCGACGCTGCCGCCGCAGCCAAAGATGACCTCGACGCCGTCGTTGTACCAGCCGGAGGCCAGGGTCTGCGCTTCGGGCGTGGCGTCAAAGCTGCCGGTGTAGTGGTAGTTGACGGTGATTTCCTCAATGCCCATTTCCTTGGCGGCATACTCGGCGCCCTGCAGGAAGCCGTAGCCGAAGCGGATGACGGCGGGAACGGCCATGCCGCCCATGAAGCCCAGGTTGGTGTAGCCGCCCTTGACCACCGCGTAGCCGGCCAGGAAACCGCTCTGGTCTTCGGCGTAGAGGATGGCCGCGACGTTTTCGTTCGTGCGGTACTCGGAGTAATCGGCGTTATGGGGTTCGCCGTCGAGCAGGATGAAGTGCACGTCCGGATACATATCCTGCGCGATGTAGATGGGCTCCTCAAACAGGAAGCCGGGGGTCACGATGACCTTTGCGCCGGCGTTGACGGCCAGCTCAATCTGGTCAAGATACGCGTCGGTCGATTTTTCCAGCGGCTGATAATACTTGTGGCTGAGGTTGTTTTCCTCGGCGTACTGGACAAGGCCCTCCCAGGCGCCCTGGTTGAACGACTTGTCGTCAATGGTTCCGATATCGGTGACGAGCGCAAGCTCAAAGGTTTCGCCCTCGGCAAACGCAAAAGGCGCTACGCCCAGCGCAAGGGCTACGGACAACACCAGTGCCAGAAGTTTTTTCATGCGACGTCCTCCTTATTTTCCCCCAGGATGGGGCGTGGATGTACAAAGACAGTATAACACACCGCGCGGGGAATCGAAAGCGGAAAATGCCAATTGTGGGGATTTTGTAACACTTTTCTGCCGGCACGCATAGCGTATAGCGGCGTCCCGCATTGGAAAGGAGATACGACTATGTACTGCAACTGTTCCTCCCAGGGCTATCATGGCTGCAATCCCTGCCAGTATTTCAGCACCATCGGCACATCGGTAAGCCGCTGGTGTTCCTCCGGCACGCTGGATGCGCCCTATGCCGACTATGCGTTTCTGACCCGGACGAACGAGCTGACCGCAGAGGCGGGAGAACCGATTCAGCTGAACGGACCTTCCATGGTAACGGGAGCGTTTTCATACGCGAACGGACTTTTGACCATCAGCCAGCCCGGCATTTACCGGCTCTGCTATATCGTCAACCTGCCCTTTGAAACCATGCAGGACCCCGGACTGATGTTTTATGTGCGCGCGGGCGAGAACATCGTGGCCGGAACGCAGGCGAGCACGCAGGGCCCGGGCACGCTGGCCGTCCAGGCAATCTTTGAGGTGACGTCCCGCGTGTCGCTGGCGCTGGTATGCAACACCAGTTTCAGCGTCAATGCGCTCAACGAAGGGGATGTGCTGGCGAGCCTGCTGGTGGAAAAGCTGGCCTGACCGTCCGAATCGCCGGGCCGGGGGAATCTCCGGCAGCGCCGGCGCGCCGCCCGGGATGCAAAAGCCGCCTTAGGCGTCCCGGGGCGGCGTATCGCCCACGCAGCGGCCCCGCAGCTTGTTGATGGCGCGCTCCGGCGCGTCCCGGGAAGTGCCCCAGGGCTTATCGGCGTTGCGGTAGTCGAATTTGAGCGTGAACCATTCCAGCTCCTGCGCGAGGCGGTCAAGGTTGGAGCGCTCCACCCGCTCCAGCATCTGCAGAAACTGGTCGGCCCGGCGCGGGTCAAGGGCTTCCGCTGCCATGGCGGTCAGGCGATGGTAGTGCGGAAGGCAGACCCCTTTGGAGCTTTCCAGCCTTTGCGCGAATTCCTCGTCCGTTTTCCACAGATGCAGCACCGTATATAGGTAGCGATTCATGGTGTTGTCCAGCCGCTCGCACAGCACGCAGGTTTCCCCCCGCGCGGTGGACGCGGCCGGGGCAGGCGCGGTCCGGCGGCCAAACAGGCCGGTTCGCTGCGGCGCAGGCGCGCAGAGGGAGGACAGGCTTTCCTTCAGATGCGTATGCGTCATCAGCGCCAGCCCCAGCCGGTTTTTTCTGTCAAACATTTGCGAGAAGTGGCGCGCGCAGAATCCCTTTGCGTTCACCTCCATGCGGACGTCCGGCTCCATGACCGACGCGCCCAGGAAGGCGTCCAGATAGTCCTGCTCGTTCTTGGCCCGAAGGTCGCACAGCGGGCATTCGCTCTCGGCCCGGAAGGCGTCCCAGACAGGAATCGTATCGATGTGATAGCGCATGCGTTCCACTCCTTTGGCCTATCCTATCATACCTTGCGCCCGCGCGCAACATAGCCGGACCTGCGGCGGCATACGCTGGAGGGGGAGGGGATGGCATGCGCAGACGGCGCTTATCAAGGCGGCACGGCGGACGCGCGGGTGGCTGCGTGCTCATGGGACTGACCCTGCTGCTGGCCGCGGCGGCCTGCCTGCTACTTCAGCCGCCGCGTGCGCGGGACGTTGCGGCGCTGTTTGCCTTTTCCACGCCCGAGGCGGCGCGCAGCGAGGTGCTGTCGCTGCCCGCGCGGGGTTGGTATCTGGTGGAGTCGGACGCCAGGGCGGTGGCCGCGTGCGAGACCCTGCTGGAGGCGGAGCTGGTCCGCGAGCGTTACGGGCCGCTGGCCGGCGTGCGCTATTTGGAGACGAAAGCGGTGGATTTGCGCGTAACGGCCTCCCCGGCGCAGCTGGACGCACTGGCGCACAGCGCGCAGGCGCTGGAGGACGCCTTCGCCGCGCTGCAGACCATCGCCGGCCTGGAGGCGCAGGAGGCAGCCGCGGCGGCCGAGGCGCTCCGGACGCGGCTGGAAAGCGTATGCCAGGCGCTGGACGGCGCGCTGGTGGGAACGGACCATCCGGTCGTGCGCGGGCTGGCGGGGCTGGTGTATTCGGCGCGGGAGGCGGCCCGCACCCTGGCGGAAAACGCGGAGGCCGGCGCGGCGGAAGAGGCCGGCGCGGCGCTTGCCCTGCAATATGAGGCGTTCACGGCCTACCTGCTGACGCAGGGGTAGGGGAACGGCCCGCCGCGGGCGCGGCGAAAGGGCGCGAAAAAGGGTCTGCAAAAAAGTGTCACATTCTCTGCAAAAAATGCTTGACAAGCGAGCATATGCTGAGTATAATGGTTTTCGTCGCTTGTGGTGATGCGTTGAGAACCTCGGGGTGTAGCGCAGCCTGGTAGCGCACGTGCTTTGGGAGCATGGGGCCGGGGGTTCAAATCCCTTCACCCCGACCACGAACACGACCCCTTGGTCAAGAGGCCTAAGACACCGCCCTTTCACGGCGGTAACAGGGGTTCGAATCCCCTAGGGGTCGCCATTTACGATTTCGGTGTGCGGCAGGGATGGGCCTTTAGCTCAGTTGGTTAGAGCGGCCGGCTCATAACCGGTTGGTCCGGGGTTCAAGTCCCTGAAGGCCCACCATTGATATGGCCCGGTAGTTCAGTTGGTTAGAATGCCAGCCTGTCACGCTGGAGGTCGAGGGTTCGAGCCCCTTCCGGGTCGCCACCTTACCATCGCCGCGCTTCGTGGCTGTTGCGCTGGTGTAGCTCAATTGGCAGAGCAGCTGATTTGTAATCAGCAGGTTGGGGGTTCAAGTCCCTTCACCAGCTCCACGCCGATGAGCCGATAGATGCGGATGGGTTCCCGAGTGGCCAAAGGGAGCAGACTGTAAATCTGCCGTCGCAGACTTCGGTGGTTCGAATCCACCCCCATCCACCATATATGCGGGAATGGCGGAATTGGCAGACGCGCTAGATTCAGGTTCTAGTGAGCAATACGCTCATGCAGGTTCAAGTCCTGTTTCCCGCACCAGTCCGAGTGTTCATAAGGACACTCGGATTTTTCTTTGGCAAAGTGGCGTTATGGACATCTGTACTGCGTCGCCGTGGACGGCCTATCGTCCGCGGCGACTTTTTTGCAAAGCTGCCTCTCACACATGCTGTCGCGGCTCCTTTCTGCATCGAGCCCGCCGTGCCGGGCTTCGATTCGGGGTTTCCTTTTCTGCCTTTTCCGCATTCCTGAAAAGGATGCCATTTTCTGCAAACTATGGTATAGTATTTCTGCATTGGGCTTGTCCGAGGGAGCCGCAAGGGGCTTGGGGCGGATGCTGTGGATGTGAAAAACCGCAACCGTCTGTGGGAACACAAGAACTTTTCCATGCCGATAGACTGTGGAGAATAAACAGCAGACCATTTCAAAATCGGAAAAAACGTTACAGGCGAGGGGGTTTCGCTAACCGTTTGATACATGGAAAGGAAGAGGCGTGATGAGCATTCGGTACAGCATTGCGAAATGTGCATTGCGGATATTGGGATTCAAAAAATGTTTCAGCTGCCATTGGATAAACTGATCATAAAGGCTGAACAGGTTAACAAGAACCGCAGTTTTCAAATACCGAAAAGCCGCAAGTATATTTATGGCGACATTCCTGTAATGAACGGGAAGTATCATTGCCTGTCTATTCAGAAACACCCACAACGGACAGAAAAAGCAATCCTGTTTCTCTTTGGCGGCGGAATGATGATTGGGCCGGACAGGGGCGATGTAAAATGCGCCGGGGAATATGGGACGGACTGCCATATGGATGTATGGTTTCCTTATTACCCTCTTTGCATCCGGAATAGCATTGTGGAAACGTATAAGATGGTGTTGGATACTTACCGAAACATGGTTGCGGTGTATGGCGCAGAAAACATTACACTGCTCGGCTTTTCGTCCGGAGCCGCCTTGGCCATTGGTGTTTGCCTGTACAACAAGGCGCTCGATTGCCCCTTGCCGATGCCGCGCAGCATTGTGGCGTGTTCACCGGGGCGCTGCCCTGACAGCCATGCGCAGCTGAATAAAATGAAGGCACTCAATGCAAAGGATATTATGGTCGATGCCGCTTTCATGGAAAATAAGCTCAGTATCCCCCGGGTTGAAAATGGAGAAGAAGGACCGGGAAAACAGGAGAATCAGCCCATAGCAGACGATGCCCGCCGCTAAAAACACCCCGGTGGCGAAGCGGCGCAAATCCCGGCTCCGCCCGGTTGCCCCGGCGCCTGTGAAATAGCTGAATACGGGCTGCAGGCCCTCCGCCATGCCCAAAAAGAGCGTGAGGAGAATCAGCATCAGATACCCGATGACCAGATAGGCCGCAAGGCCCATCTCCCCGTATCCGTTCCGGACGATGGCGACATTGTAGACAAACGTCATGATGCCAATGGTAAATTCCATGATGAACGACGGAAAGCCCAGGGTGAAAATATGTCGGACGTGGCGCGCTTTCAGCTTTGGCGGCGAAAAATACAGATGCCCCTTTTTCAGGAGGAAATGCGGCAGCAGGATAAGGACGCTGAACACAGGCCCAATGGCGGTTGCCAGGGCCGCGCCGCCGATTCCCATGTTCAGCGGGCACATGAACACATAGTCCAGCACGATGTTGGAGACCGAGCCAAACGCCAGGGCAAACATGGCCAGCTTCGGACGGCCGTCGTTGCGGACAAGGCCGCTGAGCAGAAAGCTGAAAATCAGGAAAGGCGAAAAGGTTACGATATAGCGGATGTATTCCACAGCCTCGTCATGGATTTGCGGCGTAGCGCCAAGGGCTTTCGCCAGCGGATGAATCAGGAGATTGCCGAATACCGCGACCAGCAGGCCTGTCCCGGCCGCGCAGAGAAGCGCGGTATCAAAGACCTGCAGGGCCCTGTCGTCTTCCCGCCGGGCCAGATGGCCGGAAATCATAACCCCTGCGCCGGATGCCACGGCCATCGAAACGGCGATCAGGATTTCGATGAGCGGAACGGCTACGGCAGCGGCGGCCATGGAGTCGCGGCCAAGGACATTGCCGATGAATACGCCGTCCACAATCATATAAACGGAATTGAACAGCAGGCCAATCATTTGCGGGATGGCATACTTGGCAAACAAAGTATG
>DVFI01000105.1 GCA_018713305.1 Candidatus Avichristensenella intestinipullorum | reverse complement strand
GCAAGCCGCTTCCGCTATCATGTTCCGCCCGTGCGCTTCGCGCACAGGAACATGATGTTCCCTTCGCTGCAAGGCTGAGAAACAGCCTTGCAGCGAAAGACCGTCGAAAAAGGCCGGCTGCGCCGGCCTTTTTCGACAAGCCGGCGTCTCAGTCGTCCACGACCTGCACGTTCTCCCGGCCGAAGGCGTCGAAAATGGCCTGCATGTTCGCCTGGCCTGCGTTTTGCCCGCCCTGCGCGGGCGATTCCATTTCCAGGCTGAGCGCCATGGGCCGGCCCGCCGCCTCGCTCAGCATCGCTTCGAGCTTTTCCTTGCGCCCTGCCTGGCGCAGCACGTTGAGGAAAATCTCGTTCCCTTTGGCAAACACCAGCCTGGCCTGCTCGCCGTCTATCCCCGCGAAGGTCCCCATCCGCACCTGCGCATACAGGCCGATATCCTTCTTGACCTGCCGCATGACCTGCTCCCAGAGCGCGCCGCCCTCTGCCAGGGCCGCCCGGGGCGCAGGGGCGTCCCGCCGGACGGGCTGCCGGGCGGACGCGGCCCGGGGCGCGGGCGCTTCCCCGGCGGGCTTGGGGGCAGGAGGCGCTTCCTCCGCCATGCGCCGCTCCAGCTGGTCCAGCCGCGCGCAAAGGGCATCCAGCCGCGGCGCTGCGTCGGGCAGGCAGGCGCGCACGGCGGCCGTTTCCAGCGCAATGCGGGGCAGGCCCGCCCATTTCATGTCCGTTTCGGAGGCGAGAAACAGGTCGAGCATATACAAAAGGCGCTCCCGCGAAACCCGTTTGCCCTGCTCGGCGTATCGGGCCGCGTCCTCGCCGGTGATTTCCAGCAAATCCTCCAGCTGCTCCGCACAGGTCTGCGACAGCAGCAGCGCGCGCAGATGGCGCGTGACGTCGCGCGCGAAGACCTGCGGCTCGCGGCCGGCCCGCATCATCTCGTCGATGTCCCGCATCGCGCCGCCCGCGTCCCCGCCCAGCAGATGCTCGGCAAAGGCAAACAGAAACGTCCTGTCAGATGCGCCCAGCACCTCGCCCACCAGCGCCTCGTCCACGGAGCCGCCGCCGTAGGACAGGCACATGTCCAGCAGGCTCAGCGCGTCGCGCATGCCGCCTTCGGCGGCCGTGGCGATGCGCGCCAGCGCCCCGTCCGTCGCCTGCGCGCGCTCGCCCTCGACCACGGTTTTCAGCCGCCCCACAATGACGCGCGCGGGAATGCGGTGGAAATCATAGCGCTGGCAACGGGAAAGCACGGTGGCCGGCAGGCGCTGCGGCTCGGTGGTGGCGAGGAGGAACAGCGCGTGCGCGGGCGGCTCCTCCAGCGTTTTGAGCAGGGCGTTGAACGCGCCGGCGGAGAGCATATGCACTTCGTCCACGATATAGACGCGGTAGCGGCCGTACTGCGGGGGATACTTAATCTTTTCGCGCAGGTCGCGGATTTCGTCCACGCCGTTATTGGAAGCGGCGTCGATTTCCACGATGTCCAGGCAGTTTTCCGCCGCCAGCGCCAGGCACGCCTCGCACTGCCCGCACGGGTCTCCGTCCCGCGGGGACAGGCAGTTGACCGCGCGGGCGAATATTTTCGCGCAGGTGGTCTTGCCCGTGCCGCGGCTGCCGCAAAACAGGTATGCATGCGCCACGCGGCCGGACGCAATCTGGTTTTTCAGCGTGGTGACCACTGCGTCCTGGCCTACCACGTCGGCAAATGCGTTGGGCCGCCACTGGCGGTAAAGGGCCTGCGTCGCCATTCCATCCCCTCCCTGCTCTGCTTCTATTATCCCACAACCGGCGCTGTTTTGCAATGAATTGACGCGGCGGGGGCGGCGATGGTATACTGAACGCCGGAGGGATGAACATGAAGCGTGCGGTCCTGTGGCTGCTGGCGCTGTTGCTTGCGCTTCCGGGCGCGGCGGCGGCGCAGAAGGATGAGGCGGACGAGGCCCGGAGAATCGTGACGCTTTTGCTGCGGGGGGATACCGACGCGGTCTATGCGCGCTTCGCAGACGCCATGCGCCAGGCCATGTCCGCCGAGCAGCTCGCCCTGGTGCCCGCGCAGCTGCAGGCCATGGCGGGCGAATTCGTGGGCTTTGGCCGGTCCCAGGCCCTCGGGACGACCGTGGTGCAGGTGGTGGAGATGAGCGGGATGAACCTGCTTGCGCAGGTCTCCTTTACTCCGGAAGGGCAGGTGCAGGGCCTGGCGTTTGTTCCCCAGCAGAAGCCCAAGCCCGAGCCGCCGGCCGACAATGAGGAGGCCGTCCTGGTCGGCCCTTACGACCTGCCGGGCGTGCTGACCCTGCCGGACGGGGAAGGGCCGTTTCCCGCGGCGGTGCTGGTGCATGGTTCCGGCCCGAACGACCGCAATGAAACCAACGGAAACACCGCCATTTTCCGCGATTTGGCCCAGGCGCTGAGCCGTCAGGGCATCGCGGTGCTGCGCTACGACAAGCGCACCTACCAGGTCAATCAGGGCGCGCTTTCCCTGACGCAGGCGGAAATAGACAATATGACGGTGTACGAGGAAACCATGGAAGACGCCGTCGCCGCGGTGCGGCTGTTGCGCGAGGACGCGCGCATAGACGCCGGGCGCGTCTTCATCGTCGGCCACAGCCTGGGCGGCATGCTGGCCGGACAGATTGAGACCGCCGGCGCGGGCGCGCGGGGGCTGGTGCTGCTGGCGGGGACGCTGCGGCCGCTGTGCGAGGTGATGGCGGACCAGCTGGAGGCGCTGGGCGGGGACATGGCGGAAGAAGCCGCCCTGGCGCGCGCGCTTTCGGACATGGACGAGGCGCAGGCCCGGCAGGTGACGCTCCTGGGCGTGAACGGATACTATTACTGGGACGAGGCGCGGCGCGACCGGGAGGACGCCTTCGTCCGGGCCGGCCTGCCCATGCTGGTGCTCCAGGGCGGGCAGGACCGGCAGGTATATGCCGACCGGGATTTTCCGCTCTGGCAGGCGTTTGCGCAGGCGCATCCGGATATGGACGTGACGCTGCGGCTGTACGAGGCGCTGGGGCACAGCTTTACCAGCGGAGACGCGCTTGACCCCCGGGTCAGCGAGGAGATTGCCGGCTGGATGCTGTCGTACGGGCCGGCGGAAGAGGAAGAAGAAGAGGAAGAATAGGAGGCAACATGAGAAGGCATCGCCGTTTTCCGCTGCTGTCGCTGCTGGTGGTGCTGGCGGTGGGCGCAGGCATCGGGTATATGACGTTTCTGGACGTGGATGTGCCGGCCCAGGCCTGGAACCAGGTGCGCGCTTCGCTGGGCGGTCTGGCGGAGAGCCTGCAGCTGATTTCGCGCTCCCTGGCGGACGTGACGTTTGAGGATGTGGCGCCCGCGCAGGATCCGACGCCGCTGCTGGTCAACGAGGACAATCCGCTGCCGGAGGACTATGTGCCGCAGGATTTGGTGCTCATGCGCGAATACTGCGACGAGGACGTGGTATACATCAAGGGCAGCGAAATCGAGGGCAACCGGGAGGCGGTGGACAAGCTCATGGAGATGCTGCGCGCGGCCATCGCGGACGGGCTGGGCGACTGGCAAATCAGCGCCGGCTACCGCTCCGTGGCATACCAGCAGCAGCTGTGGGACAACCGCGTGTACGAGTACCGCCAGCAGGGCCTTTCCGCAAGCGAGGCGCAGAGCGCGACGGCCCGCTATGTGGCCGTGCCCGGTTCGAGCGAGCATCATACCGGCCTGGCCTTTGACGTGACGGTCCCCGGCGAGTCGTTCCCGCTGACCGAGCAGAGCAAGTGGCTGGCGGAACACTGCTGGGACTATGGGTTTATTATCCGCTATACCGAGGAAAAGGAAGATATCACGGGCATCAGCGCCGAACCGTGGCATGTGCGGTATGTCGGCCAGCCGCACGCCCGCATCATGCGCGATGAAAACTGGTGCCTGGAGGAATACATCGCCTCCCTGACCACGCCCTGACGGACGGGCGGCCTGCGGCGCCCCTGCGGATTCTCAGGCGGCCGCCCCTGCCCGCGGAAAACGCCGCGTTTGCGCGATTCGAAGCCCCGGGCGATGTCTTGGGGCTTCCGCTTTTGTGTGCACCGCGGCGGGCGTGCCGGCAGTCAGGCGGGCGGACAGATGCGCTTTTGCATCTTCACGCGCGTGCCTTTGCCCGGCGCGGACGCCACCTGCAGGCCGTCCATGAACGTTTCCATGACCGAAAAGCCCATGCCGCTGCGCTCCAGCTCCGGCTGCGTCGTGTAAAAGGGCTCCAGGGCCTGCCTCACGTCCGCAATGCCGACGCCTGCGTCGGCAATCTCCACCTCCAGCATGTTTTCCTCCGGAATCAGCCGCGCCGAAAGCGTGATGTCGCCCCGCGCGCCGCCCGGGTAGCCGTGGACCACCGCGTTGGTCACCGCCTCGCTGACGGCGGTTTTGACATCGGCGACCTGCTCCAGCGTGGGGTTGAGCTGCACCATAAACGCGCTGATGACCACGCGCGCGAACGATTCGTTTTCCGGCCTGCTGTCGAATACCAGCCGCATTGCGTTTTCTTCCATCCCCGCGCCCCTCCTAGCGGCATTTTTCCACGATTTGATACAGGCCCGACAGGTGAAACAGGCGATCCACCTGCGGGCTGGGATTGCGCACCGCCAGCGAACCCGAACGCCGCGACAGCGTGCGGTATCGTCCCAGAATCACGCCGATGCCCGAGCTGTCCATGAACGTCAAATGCTGCAAATCAATGACGAGCCGTTTGACGCGGACGTCTTCAATCAGCGCGTCCAGCGAGGCGCGAACGCGCTCGGCGCTGCAATGGTCCAATTCTCCTTCGATTTGCACCGTGACCGTGTCCCGGTTGGCCGAGACCCCGCGCGTCCCGGCTTCTGGCCGCTCCTGCACGCACATGCCCCCTTTCACGGGTAGCCTTTTTCCCTTTGGGCATGCGTTTATCCTGCCTCGAAATTTGCGGGTTTATGCGCTTTGGATGGGATTCGTCCGACATTTTTCGCGCGCGATGGCTTCCGCCTCGCGGCCGTCCAGCCATTCCTTTTCCAGCAGCGCTTCGGCCAGCGCGTCCAGCGCGTCGCGATGGGCGTCCAGCCGCGCGCGCGTGCGGACATAGAGCGCCTCCAGCCTTTGTCGCACCAGGGATTCGGCATGGCTGCCGGCGGCGGTCCAGGGCGCCAGCGCCTGCCGCACACACAGCCCGGCTTCCTCGTCCATGCCCCATTCCAGGCACATGCGGCCGGTCAGTTCCGTCGCGCGCGCCAAATCGTTGGCGGCGCCCGTGGTCACGCCCGCCCGGCCAAAGACCAGTTCCTCGGCCGCGCGCCCGGCGAGCGCCACGCAGACGGCGGCTTCCGCCTGCGCGCGCGTGAGCAGCATGCGGTCCGGGGGAACGGCCATGCTATAGCCCGCCGCGCCGCGCGTGGAGGGAATAATGGACACGCGCGCCAGCCGGCTCTGCGGGTCGAACAGGAGCGTGGCCAGCGCGTGTCCCGCCTCGTGAAAGGCGGTGATTCTCCGCTCCTGGGGCGCGCCGGGGCGGTTCAGGCGGTCTTCGCCCACCAGCACCGCGCGTAGCGCCGCGTCCACGTCGCCCGCGGTAATCTCGCCCGTGTTCCGCCGGGCCGCGCGCAGCGCGGCTTCGTTGAGCATGCTTTCCAGCTTTGCCCCGCTGAAGGAGACCGTGTCCGCCGCCAGGCGGTCGATGTCCACCTGCGCGGACAGGGGTTTGCCGCGCGCATGCACCTGCAGAATCTGCCGCCGTCCAGCCCGGTCGGGCATCCCCACCTCGATTTGCCGGTCGAACCGGCCCGGCCGGGTCAGCGCGGCGTCCAGCTTCTCCGGGCGGTTGGTCGCGGCCAGCACCAGGATGCCTTCCCCGCCGCGAAATCCGCTCATTTCGGTCAAAAGCGCGTTGATGGTCTGTTCGCGCTCCTCATTGCCGCTTCCCTCCTGGCGGCTGCCCAGCGCGTCAATTTCGTCAATGAATATGACGCCCCGCCCGGCTTTGCGCGCTTTTTTGAACAGCGCCCGAACCCGCGAGGCGCCCACCCCGACGTACATCTGCACAAAGTCCGAGCCGCTCACGGCGTAAAACGGCACGCCCGCCTCGCCTGCCAGCGCGCGCGCCAGCAGCGTCTTGCCCGTGCCGGGCGGGCCGTAGAGCAGCACCCCGCGCGGCGTGCGCGCGCCGTAGCGGGCATACTTGTCCGGATGCTTCAGCACGTCCGCCAGCCCGCGCAGGCTCTCCACGGCCTCCTCCAGCGCGGCCACATCGGCAAAGCGCTGGTCGGGAATGTCGCGCTGGACGTCCATCTCGCGCCGCCGGGGCGCAAAAAAGTCACGCACAGCATGGAAAAATCCGGAAAGCGAACGCATTATTTCCAACTCCATATCCAATATATTTTATTTCGATTGACAGTATACAGCGTTCCGGCGCGCGCGTCCACGGCAATGTTTACCTGACGCATTTGGCCGCGCACGGGCACAATAGACAAGCAAGGCATTTTTTACGCGAAGGAGGCGCTGGCATGGCGCGCAAACAGAAAAAGAAAAAAGCCCCGTTTCGGCCGATTCCGCCGGAGCGCGCGCTGGTGGTGCGCCAGGCGATGCCGCCGGCGGTGGTGCGCCGGGAAGAGCCGGCGCGGCCGGCCCGGCGCCGGCGCCGTTTTCGCGTGCGCTGGATGCTGGCAGGGGCCTGCGCGGTCGCGCTGGGGCTGTTTCTTTACGAAATTGACGTGGTCCACTGGCAGAAGCTGGACCCGGTCCGGCTGACCCGCCTGGCGCAGACCTCGCGCCTGTACGACCGGGAGGGGAGCCTGGTGACGGTGCTGCGGGGGCCGGAAAACCGCACGGTAGTGCGCCTGTCCCAGGTGCCGCAGCATGTGCGCGATGCGTTCATCGCGGCGGAGGATTTGCGGTTTTACAGCCACAACGGCTTTGATTTGGTGCGCATATTCGGCTCGGTGGTCGCCAACCTGCGCGCGCAGTCCTACGCGCAAGGCGCCAGCACCATTTCGCAGCAGCTGGTCAAGCTCACGCACCTGAGCAGCGAAAAGACGCTGGCCCGCAAGGCGGAGGAGCTGTATTTGTCCATCCAGCTGGAGGCGATGTTTGAAAAGGACGAAATCCTGGAAATGTATCTGAACACGATTTATTTCGGCGAGGGAGCCTACGGGGTGCAGGCGGCCTCGGAGGTGTATTTTGACAAGGACGTGTCGGATCTGACGCTGGCCGAGGGCGCGGCGCTGGCGGCGACCATCAAGGCACCCTCGGCGTACAGCCCCGCGGCGGACGCGGAGGCAAACCGCACCCGCCGGGGGTATATCCTGGATACCATGCTGGAAAACGGCATGATTGACGCCGGGCAGGCGGAGGCGGCGCGCGCCGAGGAACTGACGCTTTCCGGCCGGCCGCAGCGCGTCAACGCACACGGATGGTTCGTGGACGCGGCGCTGGAGGAGGCGGAGGACATTCTGGGCGTGACCGCGGACGAGCTGCTCACCGGCGGATACTATATCGAAACCACCATGGACGCGCGCCTGCAGGCGCTGGCAGAGTCGCTCTTTGAAGACGACAGCCTGTTCCCCGGCGACGCGGCGGACGGGACGGCCGTGCAGGGCGCGCTGGCGGTGACGGACGTGGAGACCGGCGGCCTGGCCGCGCTGATTGGCGGCCGGGAGTATACGGTGCAGCGCGGCTTTCATCGCGCCACGCAGATGCGCAGGCAGCCCGGCTCGGCGCTCAAGCCCCTGGCCGTGTACGCGCCCGCCATTCAGATGGGCTATACCACCGCCAGCATCCTTCAGGATGTGCGGCGCGACTTTGGCGGCGGGTACAACCCGCGCAACGCCGGCGAATCCTACCATGGCGCGGTGACGCTGCGGCGGGCGCTGGCGCTGTCGATGAACGTGGCGACCGTGCAGCTGATGAGCGAAATCGGCGTATCCGCCTCCCTGGCGTTCCTGGAGCAGGCGGGCATCCCGCTGACGCAGACCGACGGCAACCTGTCCCTGGCGCTGGGGTCCATGACCACGGGCGTGACCCCGGCGGAGCTTTCGGCCTCCTATGCGATGTTTGGCAACCGGGGCGTATACAACCCGCCCTATCTCATCGAGCGGATTTTTGCCTCCGACGGCACGGAGCTGTATGCGCACGCCGCCTCGCCGCGCACGGTGATGACGGCGCAGGACGCCTACCTGATGACCAGCCTCATGCAGTCCGTGACCGGCTGGGGCACGGGCGCCAAGCTGTCGGCGACCGGGCTTGCGGTCGCCGGCAAGACGGGCACGGTCTCGCTGGTGGGAATGTCCGGAAACCGCGATATCTGGATGGCGGCCTATACCAGCGACTGGTCGCTGGCCTGCTGGATGGGCTTTGACGTCACCGACGCGGACCATCGCCTGCCCTCGCGCCAGTCCGGCGGCGATGCGACCGCCGCGCTGGCCACGGCCTTCTTCCGGCAGGCCTACCGGGACCGGGAGAGGCCGTCCTTCTCCAGCCCCGGCGGCCTGGTATGGCTGACCATCGATACCGCGGCCAGCCAGGCGAGCGGATATCCGATGCTGGCCAGCAGCGCGACGCCGGACGATTATAAGCTCTCCGAGGTCTTTCTGGAGAGCAACCGGCCCTGGGCGACCAGCAGCCTATGGCAAAGCCCGCGCGCCTGCTCCTATTTCTACATCGACTATGACGCCTCGGGCCTGCCCAAGCTGGTGTTCGGCGCGACGGACAGCGCAAACTACCGCATTGAGCGCGCGCGCAACGGAAGCACGCAGGTGCTCACGGAGCTATACGGCGAGGCGGGGCAAACCCTGACCTATGTCGACTGGACGGCCAGCGCGGGCGAATGGTACACCTACACCGTCACCCCGGTGCAGACGGGCGCGGCGGACACGGGCGTGGTGCTCGAAGGCCCCGCCTCCTCCCAGAGCGTGCAGGCGCGGCCTGCTTCCGGTCTCTGGGAAGGCATGCTGCAGTGGCTTTCGGGCCGGTAAGGGAAAGGAGGAAACATGCATGGCGCAGGATACAGTTGCGTGGATGGCCTGGGGCGATGCGGCGTTTGAACGGGCGCGGCGGGAAAAAAAGCTGGTGTTCCTGCACATCGGGTTCCCCAGCTGCCACTGGTGCCATGTGATGGAGCGGGAATCGTTTCAGGACGCGCAGGTCGCCGCGCTGCTCAACGCGCACTTCGTGCCCGTCAGTGTGGACCGCGAGGAGAGGCCCGACGTGGACGCGGTATACATGGCCGCGTGCATGGCCGTGCACGGCTCGGGCGGATGGCCGCTCAACGCGCTGCTGACGCCGGCGCGCCAGCCGTTTTACGTGGCGACGTATCTGCCGCGCGAGGCCCTCCTGGCCCTGCTGCAGGCTGCGCACGCGCGCTGGGAGCGGCGTCACGACCGGCTCGTCGGCACGGGCGCGGAGCTGAGCCGCGCCATGCGCGCCCAGTTTGAGCAGCGCGTGTCCCCGCAGGCGCCCGGCACGGCGCTGTGCGCGCGGGCGGTCGACGCGCTGGAAGCCGCCTACGACGCCGAATACGGCGGCTTCGGCCCCGCGCCCAAGTTTCCCATGCCGCCCACGCTCCTTTTTCTGCTCAGGCAGTGGCGGGCTTCCGGGGACGCGCGCGCGCGGAGGATGGCGGAAGGCACGCTGGTGGGGCTGTGCGAGGGCGGCATCTGGGACCATGTGGGCGGCGGCTTTATGCGCTATGCCACCGACCGCGCCTGGTGCGCGCCGCATTATGAAAAGCTGCTGTGCGACAGCGCGCTGCTGGCGCGCGTGTACTGCGAGGCCTGGGAGGCGACGGGCCGCGTGGTGTTCCGCCGCGTGGCGGAGCGCACGCTTTCCTATCTGCTGGAGGAGATGCGCGGCGCGGAAGGCGCGTTTTGCGCCTCCCAGGATGCGGACGCCCAGGGCGAGGAGGGCGCGTATTACCTGCTGTCGCGCCGGGAAATGCTGGATTTGCTGGGCGGTGAGGAGGGAAAGGCGTACTGCGCCTATTACGGCATCGGGGAACGGAGCCTGCCGCAGCGCGTGGGCCATGGCGGCGGCATCGGAACGCCCCGCATCGCCGCCTGCAACGAGCGCGTCCGGGCGTTCCGCCGGGCGCGCATGCCGCTTGCGCGCGACGACAAGGCGCTGACCGGCTGGAACGCGATGGCCGTCACGGCGCTGGCGCGCATGCATGCGGCCACGGGAGAAGGGCCCTGGCTGGAGGCGGCCCGGCAGACGGCGGGCTTTCTCCGGGAGCGCCTGGAGGGGCCGGACGGCCGCCTGTATGCGCTATGGAAAGACGGGGAGGCGCGCGGCGACGGGCTGCTGGACGATTATGCGCATACGGCGCTGGCGGCGCTTTCGCTCTACCGCGCCACGCTGGAGGGGCCATGGCTGAAATGGGCGGTGTCTCTGGCGCGGCGGATGCTCGCCGACTTTTCGGCGCAGGACGGGGGATTCTATCTGACCCCGCACGGGGGCGAAGCGCTGCCCGTGCGGCCGCGCGAGGTATACGACGGCGCGCTGCCTTCGGGCAACGCGGCGGCCCTGGAGGTGCTGGCATGGCTGGCGTCGCTGGACGTGGGGGAAGGATGGCGGGACGCCGCGCAGCGGCAGGCCGCGTTCCTGGCCGCCCATGCCGGCGAGGCGCCGGCGCAGCACACGGCGGCGCTTTCGGCCATGCTCCCGCTGCTGTATCCGGTGCGCCTGCTGGACGCCCATGCGGGCGAGGAGGCCAACGCCGCGCTGCTCGGCGCGCTGCGCGGGCGGTACGACCCGTTTTTCTACGTCAAGGCCGCGCCGCGGGCGCAGAAGGGCGAGGTATGGCGGCTGTGCATGGAAAACGCCTGCCTGCCGCCCTTTTACGATTTGCCGTCGCTTCTGCGCGCCGTGTCGGAAGAAGTTCATATTTGATTCGTCAGTGTTCGCAAAATGTTCATCCTGCGTTCATTCGTCTGCGGTAGGATGAAAGAGAACAGAGGATATTCTCTGAGAGCCGGGAAAGGAGGGATGCCATCGAGAAGATACACGCCCTCTTCATGTGAGATACTCTTCCTTTCTGAGACGTTCGCCGTGCGGCTTGAGCAACCGGACGGCGGGCGTCCTTTTTGTGCGCTACGCCTTTTCCGCCATGCGATAGCCGACGCCGATTTCCGTAAGGATATATTGGGGCGACATGCTGTCCCGCTCGATTTTGCGGCGGATGTTGGACATGTTGACGCGCAGGATGCGGTTGTTGTCCACGTCCGCGTAAGGCCCCCAGACATGATGGATAATCTGGCGATAGGTGAGCACGTTGCCGGGCTGGCGGGCAATCAGCTCCACAATACGGTATTCCACCTGCGTCAGGCGCACGGGTTCGCCCCCGACGGTCACAATTCGCTTGACAAAATCAATTTTGAAATCCCCCACGCAGTACACATCCTCGGGCGAGGCCGCGGCCGCGTTGCGCCGGAGCACCGCGCGCATGCGCGCCAGCAGCTCGGGCGAGGAAAAAGGCTTGGTGATATAATCGTCCGCGCCGCAGTCCAGCGCGAGGATTTTGTCCCGTTCCGTGCTGCGGGCGCTGACCACGATGACGGGCAGCCGGCTCCAGCCGCGCAGCTCCTTCAAAAGCGCTATGCCGTCCATGTCCGGCAGCCCCAAATCCAGCAGGAGGAGGTCCGGCATGTAGGCGGAAATGCCGGCCCGCGCGGCCGCGCCGTTCTGCACGGAAAGTACGCGATAGCCGCCCGCATGCAACACGGCTTCCAGCACCCTGCGAATGTATCCCTCGTCCTCGACAATCAGGACGGTTGGTTTGCTATGGCTCATCGCTATCCTCCTTGGGCAGCGTCAGGGTAAAGACCGCGCCGCAGGGCTCGCCGTTATAGCCGCGAATCTGGCCGCCGTGGGCGCGAATGATGCTCCGGCAGATGGACAGGCCCAGGCCCATGCCGTGCGTGGAGTCGCCCGACCGGCGCGCCGAGGGTTCAAAAAGCGTCGCGAGGTCCTCCTGCCCCAGGCCGGGACCGTAATCGCGCACCGTGAACGATACGCAGTCGCCGGCGTCTTCCGCGATGATGTCGACGCGGCCCTGGGCGTCCGAAGCATATTTCACCGCGTTTTCAATCAGGTTCATCAGCACCTGCACAATCAGCATCGGGTCCATGGGCACCATCAAAAACTCCGCCGGCGCGGTCACATGGATGTGCGCGTCCGGAAACCGTCCGCGCGCCTTTTCCAGCACCTCGCCCAGCACTTCCTCCACCGGCTCGCAGCTCTTGTGCAGCCTGGGCGCGCTGGCGCCCACCCGCGTGACGGACAGCAGGTTTTCCACCACGCGCAGCAGCCACGACGCCTCCTCGCCCACGCTCTGTATCAGTTCGCGCCGGGCGCGCTCGTCCAGCGGCACGTCCGGCTGGTTCAGCGCGGAGCAGGCGCTGATAATGCCTGTCAGCGGCGTGCGCAGATCATGCGAGATGGAGCGCAGGAAGTCCGAACGCATTTGCTCCAGCTCCTTTTCCATGCGCACGCTCTGTTCCTGCCGCATCAGGGCAAAGCGCTCCAGCGCCGCGCCGATGTGGAACAGGAGCACGCGCACGGTCTCCGTCTGCGCCGCGCCCAGGCCCTGCCGCGTGTCCACCAGAAGCCCCGCGACCCCCAGCGTCCGCTCGTCGGCACGGATGGGAAAGCAGCGCAGCGCGCTGCCGGCATATGCCTCCGTGCCGTAGCCGCCCTCCCCGCCCGTGCGGAAGCAGTGCGCGACGAGCGCCTCCACGGGATAGAGCAGCAGCCCCTGCGGATAGCTGCCGGCGCGCCGAAAGCCGTCCGCCGCGTCCGGAAGAAACAGCACGCAGGAACATCCGGCAACGCTGTACAGGCTGCGCAGCGCGAGGGCATGCAGCGCCTCCGGGGTGGTGACCCGCAAAAACTCCGTACAAAACGCCGAGATGGAACGCTCCCGCGCGTTCTGCGCGCCGTACAGGTCGCGCTGGGCGCGGATGCGCCAGTACAGCCCGCCGACCACCAGCGCGCTGATGGACAAAATGCACGCCGCGTATATCGAAAACAGCGGGGACAGCGGCGTGGTCTGCGCGTTGACGGTAAATTCCAGCAGCGAGGACACGCCCACCGTCACGCAGGCGCAGAGCACCCGCCACACGGCGCCGCTGGCGGAGATGGCCAGCACCAGCGCCACCAGCGCGAGCGTCGGGATGGCGTAGTAAAAGCTCTGAAACACCGTCTGCGCAAAAAGAAACGCCAGCACGGACAGCAGCGCGGCCAGCAAAACGCCGCGAATGTTCTTCGCCAGGGCCGAAAACCGCCGATACCCGCCCCTGCGCATGCCGCACCGCTCCTTTCCGCTTTTTCCCCATTATACACGCCCGCGCGCGCGCAGGAAAGTCAGAGCGCTAAAAAAACGCTAAGGATACCGGGGCTTTGTTGCAAAGCCCAAGGCAAAGTTTTACCATATTTATATACTTTGGGGCGTACATTTTCCCCCGCAGCCGCTCGTATTTTTCACTTCAGGAGGTACCCACACGTCAAAGTAAGGAGGAAAACACATGAAACGCACACTCGCACTGGTTTTGACGCTTCTGCTTACGCTTTCTACGGCGGCGATTCAGCCGGCCCTGGCCAGCGACGTGCAGAGCGCCGCGGAAGAAATCCTGGCCAGCAAGGAATACCTCAACGTGTACAAGACATCCTTCAGCTCGTCCTATCCGTCCTTTAACTACTACTCCACCGCCTACGCGACCGTTCGCTCCATTGTGGCCAACTGCATCGACGGCCTGGTCGAGCCGGACATTTACGGCGTGTATGTGCCGTCCATCGCCGAAAGCTGGGAAACCAACGAGGACAAAACCGTATGGACCTTCAAAATCCGCGAGGGCGTCAACTGGGTGGATCATGAGGGCAACGACACGGGCCTGCCGGTGACCGCCGAAGACTTTGTGGACGGCATCCGCTATATTGCCGACCCGCAGAACGGCGCCTACTCCCTGCGCGTGGTGCGCGACCTGGTCGTGGGCCTGTACGACTATTACTGGGCGCTGGACGATATTGACAACCCGGACGTGGAGACGGACCTGGTGCGCGAGGAAGTCGTCGCCAGCTTCGACGAGACCGTGGGCGTCAAGGCGCTGGACGAATATACCGTGCAGTATACGCTGACCTCCAGCGCGCCGTATTTCCTCTCCCTGATTGAAAGCAGCATGCTGCTGCTGCCGGTGGAGTACGACTACGCCATGGAGCTGGGCGAGGACTTCGCCGTGGACAACGAGCACATGCTCTACTGCGGCGCGTACTATATCTCCCACTTCGAGCGCGACAAGGCGATTACGCTGACGAAAAACCCCCTGTACTGGGATTTGGAAAACGTCACCGTGGACACGGTGGAATACCAGATGATTCCGGAAGGCACCACTTCCCTGGAGATGTTCCGCCGCGGCGAGCTGGACTATACGAGCGTGGAGGCCGAGGAATACCTCTCCATGGCCGGCACCGAGTGGGAGGACAACCTCATCCCCTCCGAGCGCAGCCTCTCCACCAACTATCTCTGGCTGGATTTCCAGGGCGAAAACCCTGAATTCAACACCTTCATCCAGAACGAAAACTTCCGCAAGGCGCTGCAGTACTCCCTCAACCGCGAGGCGATTGCCACGCTGCGCGACCCCGTCAACCCCACGCGCATCCTGCGCAACACCATCAACGCCGAGGACGCCATCTATGACAGCAACGGCGTGGATTACACGGATTACGAGCCGCTCAAGACCGTGAAGGAAACGGATTACAACAATCCGGAGCTGGCGCGCCAGTACATGGAAGCGGCGGTGGCGGAGCTGTGCGAGGAAGACGGCACCATCCGCGGCATCGAGGCCGGCACGGTGGATTATCTGCCGGTAGGCACCTTTGAGGTGGACGGCAAGCTCCCGGTCACCATCATCTATGTGGGCACCGACGACGAGAGCGAAATTATCATGGCGCAGCTGATGAAGGCCATGGTGGAAGAGGCCATCGGCACGGATTTGGTGGACTTCCAGATTGCGGCGTTCAGCGGCTGGACCTACGGCACGGTCGCCGACCCGCTCAACTACGACATCTACTTCGACTCCCTCTCCACGGGCTATGCCGACCCCTCCGGCCTGCTGACCCGCATGACCACCGACGGCGTGGAGAACGTGGGCCGCTATACGGTGCCCGAGTTTGACGCGCTGGTGGAAAAGGCGCTGAGCGCAGCCACCTTCGAAGAGCGGCTCCAGTATTTCGCCGAGGCGGAGGCCTACCTGTGCGAGGGCGCGTACCTGATTCCGTTCATCTCGTCGCTGCGCGGCTATTACATGACCAACTCCATGCCCTTCACCAGCCCGCTGACCCTGTACGGCAACAGCAAGTACAAGGGCACGCTGGTCATGGAAGAGGCGCTCACCTACGAGGAGTACCTCACGCTGGAGGCGGCCTATGACATTGCGCGCGCGGAAGCGCTGCAGGAACAGTAACGCATGATCTGGCGTCAGCGCGCGGCCGCGGCCGCGCGCTGACGCCTCTGTCTATCTCTGCGGCCGCCCGGCGCGCCGCCCGGAAAAGGGGGTTTTCCCTTGACAAGATATGTCCTTTCCCGCATTCTGCGCTCGCTCCTGACGGTTATCATCGTGTTTGTCACGGTCTTCATGCTGCTGCGCCTGATGCCGCTGACAGGATACTTTCCGCAGGAGATGCTCAAGGAGGCCGACGAGGCCACGCGCATCAGCTACCTGAGAAACCAGGGCCTGCTGGATCATCCGTTTGTACAGCTGGGACGCTTTGTCAAAAACCTGTTCCAGGGCGACCTGGGCAGAAGCCTGACGGTCTATCCCAAGGTGCCCATTTCCACGCTGTTGCAGGAGAAAATCCCCGTCACGGCGGCGTTCGGGTTTTCCAGCCTGGTGCTGGGCATCGTGCTGGGCGTTTCGCTGGGGCTTTTGATGGTCCGCTACAAGGACCGGTGGGGCGACCGCCTGGGTACGCTGTATATCGTCACGGTTCGCGCGGTGCCGAATCTGATTTATCTGTTCTTCATTCAGGTATGGGTTTCCAAATGGCTCAACCTGCCGCTGGTGTATTACAAGGACCGGCCCGAATCGTGGATTCTGCCGACCATCTGCCTGGCGCTGGGCAGCATCGCCTACTACGCGCTGTGGCTGCGCCGGTTCATGGTGGACGAGGAAAACAGGGACTATGTCAAGTTCGCCCAGGTCAAGGGGCTGCCCAAGAAAGTCGTCCTTCGCCGCCATGTGTTCAAAAACGCCGTCATTCCCCTGGTGATTTATCTGCCCAGCGACCTTTTGTTTATCATTTCCGGCTCGCTGGTCATTGAAAGCCTGTATGCCATTCCCGGCACCGGCGGCCTGCTCACCAACGCCATCAAGAGCCAGGACAACCCGCTGGTGCAGGTCATTGTGCTGATGTACGCGGTGCTTTCGGTCATCGGCGTATTCCTGGGCGACATGCTGGTTGCCTTTGTCGACCCGCGCATCAAACTGACGGAGGGCGAATAAATGGAAAATGCAAAGACGCCGAATCCCATCCTCGATCCGCTCAAGTTCCGGGCGGCGGTGTTTGACAATATCGGCAGCGAGGACGCCGGGTTTTCCAACTATTCCTACTGGCGTTCCACCCTCCGCACGTTCTTTCGCAACAAGATGGTGCTCCTGCTGGTCGCGCTGGTGCTGGCGCTGATTGTGATGAGCCTGGTGTATCCGCTGGTGTCGGACGTGGACCCGAACAAGGTCAGCCTCATGCCGCTGGAGTGGAACCTGCGCCCCAGCGCGGAGCACTGGTTCGGCACGGACGCCCTGGGGCGGGACATCTGGACGCGCGCCTGGTACGGGGTGCGCAATTCCTTTGCGCTGGCGTTCTGCATCGCCCTGTCGGACGTGGGCATCGGCATGATTGCCGGCGCGCTCTGGGGGTACAACAAAAAGCTGGACCCGTTCATGATAGAGCTGTACAACATCATGACCAACATCCCTTCCACGGTGTACCTGGTGCTGCTGGCCTATATCATGAACACCAGCTATCTGACGCTGTTTATCTCCATGGCCTCCCGCGGCTGGATTGTGGAGGCGCGGTTCTTCCGCAACCGCATCCTGTCCCTGCGCGACAACGAGTACAACATCGCCTCCAAATGCCTGGGCACGCCCGTATGGCGCATCGCCACGCGCAATATCATCCCGCACATCATCAGCCTCATCATCATGGAGGCGGCGCTGTGCATTCCCTACTCCATTGGCTCCGAAGTGTTCATGGGCTTTGTGGGCGTGGGCATGCCGGTCGAAGCCATTACGCTGGGCAACATCGTCAACCAGGGGCGGGCGTCCTTTACGCTGCATCCCTATCAGATGCTGCTGCCCACCATTATCCTGTGCATCATTACCGTCGCGTTTTATGTGATTGGCAACAAGTTCGCGGACGCGTCCGATCCGCGCAACCATGTGTGAGGAGGCTGCATCATGGAACACAACCACAACGGCCATGCGTCGCCTCTGATTCTTTCGGCCAGGGACGTCGAAGTCCGCTTTAACCTGCGCGGGCGCACGCTCACGGCGGTGCGCGGCGCCTCGCTCGACCTGTACGAGGGCGAAACGCTCGCCATCGTCGGCGAATCGGGCTGCGGAAAATCCGTCTTTACCAAGTCCTTTATCGGCATGCTGGACAAAAACGGCGCCGTCACCGGCGGAAAAATCCTCTATCGCGGGGAAGACCTGACCGCTTATAAAACCGAGGCCGAGTGGCTCCGCGTGCGGGGCAAGAAAATCGCCATGGTGTTCCAGGACCCCATGACCAGCCTGAACCCGGTGCGAACCATCGGCGAGCAGATTACGGAAGTGATTACCTGGCACTTCGGCACCGAGCACGAGGAGGCCAAGCGGGAAGCGATAGAGATTCTCAAGCGGGTGGGCATCGCGGACGCGCAGACCCGCTACAAGCAGTATCCCAACGAGTTTTCCGGCGGCATGCGCCAGCGCGTCGTCATCGCGACCGCCATCGCCTGCCGGCCCGAAATCCTCATCTGCGACGAGCCGACCACCGCGCTGGACGTGACGGTGCAGGCCCAGATTCTGCGCCTCATCAAGGACCTGCAGAAAGAGCTGAAAATGACGGTCGTCTATATCACCCACGACTTGGGCGTCGTCGCCAACGTCGCCGACTGGGTGGGCGTGATGTATGCGGGACAAATCATCGAGTACGGCACGGTGCACGAGATTTTCAAGGAGCCCGTGCATCCCTACACCCGGGCGCTCCTGCAGTCCCTGCCCCAGCTGGGCGTCCGGGGCCATGCCCTGTATTCCATCCAGGGCACGCCGCCGAGCCTGTTCAAGGAAATCCGGGGCGATGCGTTCGCGCCGCGCAATCCCGACGCCATGGAAATCGAGTTCGAGCAGGAGCCGCCGCAGTTTGAGGTCTCCCCCACGCACTGGGCCAAGACCTGGCTTTTGCATCCCTATGCCCAGGACCACCGCCGCGCCCTGGAGGAGGCGGAAGCCCAGCGCCGCGCCGAGCGCGCCGAACCGACGCAGCCTTTCGTATACGAGACGGCGGAAAAGCTGCTGGAGGTCAAGGGGCTGACGGTCAAGTTCAAGCTGGGCGGCAGGGAATTCCGCGCCGTCAACGACGTCAGCTTTGATATCTACAAGGGCGAAACGCTCTCGCTCGTGGGCGAATCCGGCTCCGGCAAGACGACCATCGGCCGGGCGGTGATGCGCGTATACAACAGCAACGTCAGCGGCGAGATTCTCTATCAGGGCCAGCCGATTGTCGGAAAAATCAGCAAGGACAAAATGAAAGCCCTGCGCATGGAAATGCAGATGATTTTCCAGGACCCCATGGCCTCGCTCAACGAGCGCGCCAAGGTGGACTATATCATCTCCGAGGGCCTGTACAACTACCATTTGTTTGAAAACGAGGCGGACAGGCTGCGCAAGGTGGAAGAAATCATGCAGGAGGTGGGCCTTTCCAAGGATTTTTCCTCCCGCTTCCCGCACGAGTTTTCCGGCGGCCAGCGCCAGCGCATCGGCATTGCGCGAAGCCTGGTGATGAACCCCAACTTCATTGTGGCGGACGAGCCCATCTCCGCGCTGGACGTCTCCATCCGCGCACAGGTCATCAACCTGCTGAACAAGCTCAAGCGCGAGCGCGGGCTGACCTATCTGTTCATCGCCCATGACCTTTCCGTCGTGCGCTTTATCTCCGACCGCATCGCGGTCATCAACAAGGGCCGCATCGTGGAGCTGGCGACCTGCGACGAGCTGTTCGACCGCCCGCTGCATCCCTACACGCGGGCGCTGCTTTCCGCCGTGCCCTACCCGGACCCGGACCGGGAGCGGGACAAGGAGCTGCTGGTGTACGACCCGGCCATGCACAATTATCGGGATAATCCGCCGCAGTGGACGGAGATTGTCCCGGGACATTTCATCCTGGCCAACCAGGAGGAGCTGGACATCTATCGAAAGGAGCTGGAGGGCTGATGGAAGCTGCCGACCGCAAAGGCTATGCCCGCCTCATCTATGCCAAGGCCATGCGCTATTTTTCCCTGGCGCTGGTCGGCTGCGCGCTGGCCGCGGGCGTGCTGGGCATGCGGGTGTATTTTCTCTTTGCGCTCTGCGCGGCGGGCTGTCTGTTCCTGGCATGGAGTTGGTTTACCCACCTGCATGCCATCGGCTTTTTCCACGCGGACGCCTGGAAGGCGAAAAAGCGGCGCAGGCGCGTGCCCTATATGCACAGGCGCGACAAGACGAAGCGCTACCGCCCCTCCTTCGCCATGCGCAATACGGACTTTGACGACGACCTGGTGTCGGCCACAGCCTGCGAGGAGGAAGCGCTGACGCCGGGCGAGCGCGCGCGGGCCTGCGTGCTGTCGCGGGCCGCGTGCGGCGCGCTGTTGCTGCTGGTTTCCCTGGTGATTCGGGTATGAGGTGCAAACATGAGAATTTGTAACGGGCTTTTGCTGACGATGGAAGAAGCGCGCTTTGAGCGCGGCTATGTGGACTTTGAAAACGGGCGGATTACGGCCTTTGGCGCCATGCAGGACGCGCCCGCATATGCGGGGGAAACGCTGGACGCGCAGGGCGGGTATATCCTGCCCGGCCTGATTGACGCGCACACGCACATCGGCATTTCGGAGGAAGGGCTGCGCTGGGAGGGCGAGGACTGCAACGAAACGACCTCGCCGGTGACCCCGGACGTGCGCGCGGTGGACGGTTTCCATCCCTTCGATACGGCCATCCCCAAGGCGCGGCGCGCGGGCGTGACCACCGCGGCCGTGGCGCCGGGCAGCACCAACCCCATCGGCGGGCAGATAGCCGCGATAAAGCTGTACGGCACGGACGTGGAGGCAATGACGCTGAAGGCGCCCTGCGCCATCAAGTTCGCCCTGGGCGAAAACCCCAAGCGCAACTACGGGCAGGCGAAAGGCCGGGAACCCATGACGCGCATGGGGACGGCCGCCGTCATACGCCGCACCCTCGCCCGCGCGCAGCGATATCTCGCCGAGAAGGAGGCGGGCAAGGATGTGTACGAGCCGGACATGGAAGCGCTTCTCCCGCTGCTTAGGCGGGACATCCCGGCGCATTTCCACGCGCACCGCGCGGACGATATCCTCACGGCCGTGCGCCTGGCCCGCGAGTTTGATCTGCGCTACTCCATCCTGCATGCGACCGACGCGTCCAGGATTGTTTCCCTCCTCGCCCGGGAGCAGATGATTCCCATCGTCGGCCCCTCCATGGGCCCCGCCGGCAAGCCGGAGACGGTGGGCGGCTCGTTTGCGACGGCGGGCCTGCTGCGTCGCGCGGGCATGCAGGTGGCCATCACGACCGACCACGACGTAACGCCGCTGTGGCTGCTGCCGGCGTTTGCGGGCATGTGCGTGCGGGAAGGGCTTGCGCACGAAGAGGCGCTGCGCGCCATCACCCTGTACGCCGCGCGCGCCATGGGCGTGGAAGAGCGGGTCGGTTCCATCCGGCCCGGCAAGGACGCGGACCTCGTCGTCTTCAGCGGCGACCCGTTCCACTACCTGACGCGCGCGACCGCCGTGTTTATCGACGGCAGGCGCGTGGAATAACCCCGCGGGCGACCTGCGGCCGCCGGGAAGTTCGGATTTTCGACGCGAGTGTTTATGGTTTGTTCATACGCGCTTCATATGCGGGCGCTATACTCAGAATCAAGAAAGGGACATTCCCTTCCAATTCCTTCAAAGGAGCGATGCC
>DVFI01000104.1 GCA_018713305.1 Candidatus Avichristensenella intestinipullorum | reverse complement strand
CAGCAGCACCACGGACCAGGCGGGGTCCGCCTTGGCCGCGTCCAGCAGCATCTGCTCAATCATGACCTTGGTATAGCCGTAGGGGTTGGTGGCGGAGGTCGGATATTCTTCCCGGAAGGGAACCGGGTTGTGCATGCCGTATACGGTGGCGGAAGAGGAGAACACCATCCGCTTGACGCCGTGCGCCGCCATGGTTTCCATCAGCACAAGGGAGCCAATCAGGTTGTTGTCATAGTACTCCAGGGGCTTTTCCACCGATTCGCCTACCGCTTTCAGGCCCGCAAAGTGGATGACCGCGTCCACCGGATGCGCCGAAAACGCATCTTCCATGGCTGTGCGGTCGCGGACATCCGCCTGGATGAAGGCAAAATCGCGCCCGGCAATGGTGCGAATGGCCTCCAGCGCTTCCGGTTTGGAGTTGGAGAAATTGTCCACGATGACCAGGTCATGCCCGGCTGCGAGGAGCTCCACACAGGTATGGCTGCCGATATAACCGGCGCCGCCGGTCACAAGAATTTTCATGCCGTTCACCCTTTCTGAGATTCTGCGTCCATTCTATCCGAACGAAGACCAGCAGGCAAGGGAAGATTGACAAGAGCATATGGACTTTTGTTGCCTTTCACTGCGGCTTGCGCTATACTGGAAGAGGGGGTGAACCCATGGACGAAGGCCTCTATAAGCATTCCTTCAAAACGCCCGAGCGCCCGCTGGCTTCTCTGTCGGTCTACAACACCGGCCTGCAGCGCTGCGAGCCGGACTGCGCCTGGGGACCGGGCGTGCGCGACCATTATCTGATTCATTATGTTATCGCGGGCCGGGGCAGCTATACGCTGCGCGGCAGGACCTACGCGCTTTCGGCCGGCGACATGTTCCTGGCCCCGCCGGAGGAACGCATTGCCTACCGCGCCGACGCGCAGGAGCCGTGGGAATACTGCTGGGTCGGATTCCACGGGCTGGACGCGCGCCTGCTGCTGGAGCAGACCGGCTTTGCGCCCGAACGGCCGGTGCTGCATTTCGAGGAGCGGGAAACGCCCTGCGCGCTCCTTCTGGATATATACCATGCCCGCGGCGGGAGAGCGTTTGAAGCGGCCCGGATGACGGGCAGGCTCTATGCGTTTCTGGCCTGGCTGATGGAAAACGCGCACACGGAGCGCCCGGGCGCCCGGCGGCCGGGCGAGGAGCACGTCCGGCGGGCCTGCGCGTTCATCGCCAACAATTTTGCCGACGCCATCACCGTGGAGGACATCGCGCGCAGCGTGGGCGTGTGCCGAAGCCGGCTGCACTGCGTGTTTCAGCAGGCCATGGAAATATCGCCCGCGCAGTATCTCGCGCGCTTTCGCATCCGCCAGGCCTGCCGTCTGCTGCGGGAGACAGACCTGTCCGTCAAGGCGGTCGCCTATTCGGTGGGCTATGAGGACCCGCTGTACTTCTCGCGCCGCTTCCGCGAGATCATGGGCTGTCCTCCCAGCCGCTACGCGCAGCAGGAGGCGTCGGGCGCGGCGGACGCGCGCTGACGCGCCCCGTGCGCCGGGCGGCTTGCGCGGTCCGGGCCGTGTTCACGCCCGGCGTTTCTTCCAAGAAGAAAAAAGGAGCCATCGAGAAAATTTCTTTGCGCCAGCAGCAACTTTTTCCGGCCTGTACGCGTCTAACAAGTAGAACCAAAGAGGGAGGGATGCGTCATGTGGCCCGGAAGCGCGCTGGTGCTGACGCTGCTGCTCCTGTTGTGCGATGCAGCGCGGCTTCTGTAAGCGTTGGCAATAGAGAAGAACAGACGACATGAGGGGAAGCGAGGGGAACGCAAAGCGTTCCCCTCTGCTTGTCGAAAAAGGACGGCTGCGCCGTCCTTTTTCGACAGGACACGTTTCCCCTGCGCCTGGGGGCGCGGCCGGGGAAACGTGCAGGGAAACCTTGCTGCGCAAGGCTTCCGAACCCGCCGCACATGTCGCCGGGTTCGGATGGCATTTGGAGGGCTTCGGCCCTCCAAGCCTCCCCAAAGGGGGCTTTGACGGTCCGCCGCTGCGGATAGCAAAGGAAGGGGCTTGCGCCCCTTCCTGCATCCCCGCAGAAGTGTGTCCTCTTTGTCGGCGGTCTCGGCTTGCCCAAAAAGGCCGTCTGTGCCGGTCACACCGCGCGTTCCAGCGCGGGACGAAGCCGGCCCACAAACGCTTGGAGCGTATCCATGCCGCTTTCGATGTCCGCCTCGCTCACCGCGTAGGAAAGCCGGCAGAAGCCCGGCGCTTCAAACGACTCGCCCGGCACCAGCGCGATGCCGCCATGCTCCAGCAGCATCTCGCAGAGCGCGACCGTGTCCGTAATCGTCCGTCCGCCCAGCGTCCGGCCGATAAGCGACTGGCAATTGAGCATGACGTAAAACGCGCCCTGCGGCGTCGTGCAGGAAAGGCCGTCGATTTCTCCGATTCGGCGCACCATCAGGCGGCGGCGCGCGTCGAAGGCGTCGCGCATGGCCCGGATGTGCGTTTCGCCGTTTTGCAGCGCGACGGCCGAGGCGTATTGCGCAATGGAGTTGGGCGCCGACGAGGCATGGCTCTGAAACGAGGTCATGGCGCGGATGACGGGGCGCGGCGCGGCGGCGTATCCGACGCGCCATCCGGTCATCGCAAACGTTTTGGACAGGCCGTTGACGACGATGGTCTGCGCGCGGGCTTCCTCCGACAGCGAAGCGATGGATACGTGCGTCTGGCCGTCGTATATCAGCCGCTCATAGATTTCGTCCGAAACGAGGAACAGGCCGCGCCGCACCGCCAAATCCGCCAGGGCTTCCAGCAGCGGACGCGGATACACGCAGCCGGTCGGGTTGTTGGGCGAATTGACGACGATGGCTTTGGTGCGCAGCGTCACCATGGCTTCCAGCGCGCCGGGGTCCGGCAGGAAGCCGTCGGCCTCGCGCGTCGGCACGAACACCGGCACGCCGCCCGCCATGCGAATCATTTCCGGGTAGCTCACCCAGCAGGGCGTGGGCAGCAGCACTTCGTCGCCCGGGTCGAGCAGGGCGCTGAAGGCATGAAACAGCGCCTGTTTTGCGCCGTTGGAAACGATAATCTCCTCGGGCGTATAGGTCAGTCCGTTGTCGCGCAGGAGCTTGGCGCAGATGGCTTCCCGCAGCGAAAGCATGCCGGCGGCGGGCGTGTAGCGCGTCATGCCCTGCGCCAGCGCCTCGCGCGCGGCGTCGCAGATGTATGCGGGCGTGGGAAAGTCCGGCTCGCCCGCGGCAAAACCGATGACGCGCTGGCCTGCGGCGCGCAGGGCCTTGGCGCGTGCGTCGATGGAAAGCGTGGCGGAGGGCGTGATGCCCAGACAACGGCGGGAAAGAGAAAGCGACATAGGGTTTTCCTCCAGTCTCGATAGCACAAACTCGATCGCCGCGCTTCGGAAAACCAAAGCGCTTGCAACTTGGGATGTTATATACTACGTTTCTGGCGAAAAATCCTGCAAAGAATTTGCAATTTTGAAATTTCTTTTTTGAAATCTTGCAAATTTGCCGTCATTTGCCGCCGTGGCAGGGGAGAGGGGCTGGAGCGTCCGGCGCGAAAAGTACGCGAAAGTTTAAGATTCTCCGCCTGCGGGAAGGAATTTTGCATTTTATAGCGAATAAAAACCTGTATGACCAATTTGGGTCAAACTGTCTACATGACGGAGGTGTGAAGTTTTGATTACGAAAAAGTTTCGAATGTTGGTAGTATGTCTTGCGGTCGCTCTGCTGTTCTCGACCTCCGCCGGGGCGGCGCCGCTGACGTCGAACTCGACGACGTTGCCGATGGCCTCAAGCACCGGCGCGTTCGGAACCAATGAAGTCATCGAAGGCTATTCGCCGTTGACGGGTCTTCCTTTTGAGGGCGAGTATCGCCCCGTGCTGGTGCAGCTTTCCAATACCCACGGCGCGCGCCGCCTGTGGAACCTGTGCGAAGCGGACATCGTATATGAGACCGACCTGTTCGGCGCAACCCATACCCGTTATACCGCCGTCTACCACGACAGTCATCCCACGCAGGTCTGCGCGGTGCGCTCGGCCCGCCTGCACCATGTGGAGCTGCGCCAGGAATGGGATTGCCCCATTGTCTACTGGGGCGCGCAGACCATCGAGGGAACGAACGTATATACATACCTGGGCGAGCTGGGCGTAGACCCGCAGTTCAGCTATAACGGAAACCCGGTCGGCAAGTGGACCAATTCCGTGGCCAGGGCGCTGCTCGCGCGCGAGAGCGGGCTGGGCGGCCCCGACAACGTCAGCGCCAATCTGCAGGAAATGGTCGCCACCGCCTGGCCGACCAACGAAGACGGCACGCCCTATGAGCCCAAGGTGCATGCCTTCCGCTTCAGCGACACGCCGACCCGCGGTACGGATACCGCCGTGGAGATTGATATCAAATACAGCGAGCATTACCATGCCAGCTATACCTACAACGAGGAAGACCGCGTGTATGAGCGCTGGTACTGCGGCGAGGAGCAGTACGACGGCCTGCAGACCGACGTGCGCATTGTCGCTTCCAATGTCATTGTGCAGTTCTGCGATACCAGCTATTTCAACGGCGATGCTTCCCGCCCGGTGGTCAATACCATCGGCGGCGGCGTCATGGACGCCTTCATCGACGGCCGCCATATCCGCGGCACCTGGGAGCGCAACACCGTCAACGACCGCACCGTCTTCCTGGACATGAACGGCGAAGAGATTACGCTGCTGCCGGGCAAGACCTTTATCCAGATGGTGCCTTCCAGCTTCCCGGGTTCGGACCAGGCGCTCTCCTATACGCACGCGGACGGCACGGTGGAGAACGTGGATATCGGCTATGAGGTGCCCGAGGCGCAGATTGATGTCGCGGACGAGAGCGAGCTGGAGACGATGGGCGACGCCGAGGGCTGACGGAGCGAATCGTCCGAAGGAACAGCCAGACAACATAACCGAAAAACACCGCCCGGCAAAGCGATTTGCCGGGCGGTTTCGTTTGTCGACGGTTTTTCGCTGCAAGGCTGTTTCTCAGCCTTGCAGCGAAGGGGACATCATGTTCCTGTGCGCAAAGCGCACGGCCGGAACATGATAGCGGAAGCGGCTTGCAGCCGCTCCTGCTTGTCGAAAAAGGCCGGCGCTGCCGGCCTTTTCCGCCAGGACACGTTTCCCCTGCGCCTGG
>DVFI01000103.1 GCA_018713305.1 Candidatus Avichristensenella intestinipullorum | reverse complement strand
CGTGCCCGCAGGCGTGCATGATGCCCTCGTGCCGGGAACGGTAGGGCTTGTCCTCGTTCCGTTCCGTGATGGGCAGGGCGTCCATGTCCGCGCGCAGGCCGATGGTAAAGCGGTCCATGTCCGGGTTGATGGTGACGACCACCGAGTTTTTGCCATAGACGTCCGCTTCATAGGGAATGCCTGCCGCGTCCAGTTCCCGGCGCACAAGCCCGCTCGTTTTGGGAAGCTCCAAGCCGAGCTCCGGGTACATATGCAGTTCGCGGCGGATGCGGACGAGTTCCTGCTGGTCAACGGCTATCTGTGTATGTTCCATAGCTTCGCCCCCATGACGGTAGGTCTGCATTCGATTTTCACGGCGGACTTGGCGCATGGGCAGGAACGGACACCTGCCTCTGCCTGGGGGATGCGTTCCGTTTCGGACGCCGCCTGCGCCCCGGCGGAGGGCTTCGGGACCGGCCCTTTTCCGCCCACCAACGACGGGGTTTCGACAGACAGGGGGCAAAGGCCTGCCTTCGCCCCCTCGAAATCGTCGGAAACGTCTATCAGTCGGCGGCTTCCGCCGCCAGGTAGGCATCCAGCTGTGCCTGCGCCTCGGCCATGACGGTCTCATACCCGGCAACGCGCAGTTCTTCCTGGATGGTCGGCAGCATTTCGTCGATGTCCAGGGTGCCCGTGTAAAGCTCCGCCATGTATTTTCCCATGACGGCGTTGCAGGCGGCATGCTCGGGTTCCACGTTGGTCTTGTCGAAGCTGAAGGACCCCAGGGTGCTTAAGATGGCGTTTTCATAGTCCGCGTAGACCTTCTCCCAAAGGAGAGAATACAGCACGTTGACCGCAGGCCGTATGGCGTTGAAGCGTCCCAGCCCATCGACGTGGCTTTTTTTCCGGCTCTTTGGCATGGCGATACCCTCCTGCTTCCGTATTAGAAAATACCGCTTTCGGGGTCTATGAGCTTGACGGTCCGGTTGGCAATCAGCAGCAGGACGCAGCCCAAGGCGCTCTGGAGAAACGCTACGGCGGAGGAGTAGTTGTAGTTATGGGATTGCATCAGCGCCTTGTATACATACACGTCCAGGGTCTGCGTTACACTGATAAGGGAGTTTGAGTCGCGGGTGACCTGAAAAAACAGGCCGAAGTCCGTGGAAAAGATATGTCCCACGTTCATGATAAACATAATGGAGATGACCGGGCGCAGCAGCGGCAGGGTAATGGAGCGCGTCTGCTGCCATTTGGTCGCGCCGTCAATGACGGCGCTTTCATAGAGCGTCTGATCAATGCCGGTAATGGTCGCCATATATACGACCATGGAATAGCCGAAGGTCTTCCATGTGTTGATAAAGATGAGCAGCCCGGGCCAGTAGGCGCTTTCCTGATACCACATGACGCGCTTCATGCCCATGGAGGCCAGCATCGCGTTGATCAGGCCCTTGTCGGTGGAGAGAAAGGCGTACACAAAGTAGCTGACCACCACCCAGGACAGAAAATGGGGCAGGAACACCGCCGTCTGGCAGACCTTGGCCAGCTTGCGCGAATGCAGGTGCGTCATCATAATCGCCAGCGCCACCGGCAGCGTCACGCCGATGCAGATGAAGGCGATGTTGTAGCCGATGGTATTGCGGAAAATATTCCGG
Source organism: Candidatus Avichristensenella intestinipullorum (assembly GCA_018713305.1). Lineage (GTDB taxonomy): Bacteria > Bacillota > Clostridia > Christensenellales > Aristaeellaceae > Avichristensenella > Avichristensenella intestinipullorum. Next base: position 10,824 of record DVFI01000103.1, on the reverse strand, counting down.
ATGTCCGGCGAACGGAACAGAAATTCGAAATTCTTCAGCCCCACCCAGCGGCTTGACACGAAGAGACTGTACAGAAACCCCTTGCCCGGCCTGTACTTGTAGTTCTTGAAGGCGAACACGATGCCGAACATGGGCACATAGCAAAACGCGATGAACCACAGCACCGTCGGCAGGCTGAGCAGGGACAGCTCCAGGTCATCCAGGCGAAATCTGCGACGCTTCTGCTTGCGGACGGGCGCCTCCCTCCTCGCATCCAGAGGAGCAAGCCGCATACGCCTCACCTCCCAAACTTCTCTTCTATCGGCCAAGGCCGGTATAGCATAGCGCCTACTTAAAATCAAGCATTTATAAAATCTTTTTATAAAATGCATTTTTTGCAGGAAACTGCAGAACGGACGTAGAAGCATGCTTACTATGCGGAAAGCATGCGTGGCCGCGGCGGCCGCGCAGGGAGGAGGAGAAGCCGTGTTTTCGTCCTGTGAAATCGACCGTCTTCGCAGCATGGTCTTTGCCCTGACGGGGTGTAACGCCGACATACGGGTGGATGTGGAGGAAGGCGAGGGCCTCTCGGTGCTCGGGGATGCCCGGCAGGTCCGCATCGTCGCGGAGAGCAAGCCCGCCCTGGCGCGCGGCTTTTTTCGGCTGGCGCAGGAGCTGGCAGGCGGGCAGACGGTGCTGTCCGTCCGCGAGCGGAAGCGGTTTGACTCCTGCGGCTGCTTCCTGGACGTTTCGCGCAACGCCGTGATGACGGTGGAGGCCTGCAAGCGGTACATGAACGTTCTTGCCGCGCTGGGCATGAACCTGCTGGTGCTCTATACGGAAGATACCTTTACCGTGCCGGAATACCGGTATCTGGGGTATCTGCGCGGCCGCTATACCCCGGAGGAGCTGCGGGCGCTGGACGCGCACGCGGCCTCCCTGGGCATCGAGCTGGTGCCCTGCATCCAGACGCTGGGCCATCTGGGGCAGTTTCTGCAATGGAACGAAAATATTCACCTGCGCGACCAGCCGGCGGTCATCCTAGCGGACGAGCCGGAAACCTACCGGTTTATCGAGGCGGAGATTCGCGCCATGCGGGCCTGCGTGCGCGGCGCACGGCTGCACATCGGCATGGACGAGGCGCACGGCGTGGGCCTGGGAAATTACTATGCCAAGCACGGGCCGACGGATCGCTTCGCGCTGCTCAGCCGCCATCTGGACAAGGTGGTCGCGCTGTGCAGACAATACGGCTTCCGCCCGATGATGTGGAGCGATATGTTCTTCCGCCTGGGCTCCCGGGACAACGAGTACTATGACCGCGCCGCGCGCATTCCGCAGTCCGTTATCGACGGGCTGCCGGAGGTCGATTTGGTCTACTGGGACTATTATCACACGGACGCGGACTGGTATGAGCACATGCTGGCCGAGCATGAGCGGATGAACGCGCATACGATATTTGCCGGCGGCATCTGGACATGGAGCGGCTTTCTGCCCCATGTGCGGCTGAGCTATGCGACCATGGAGCCGGCCCTGGCAGTCTGCGCCCGGCGCGGGGTCAAAACCGTGATGGCGACCCTGTGGGGAGACGATGGGGCGGAGACGAACCATTTCCTGGCCGTCAGCCAGCTGCCGCTGTTTTCGGAGTTTTGCTGGCGTGGGAACGGCTGCACGCGCGAGGCCGTGGAAGCCGCCGGCGAATGCATCAGCGGCCTGCCGCGGGATGCGTTCCGCGCCTTTGGCATGTTCTACCCCGACGAGCGGGACAGGCGGACGGGGAAAGCTCTGGTGTACTGCGACCTGCTCTATCCCCTGGGCCCGCAGGGCGAGGAGCTGCGCGAGAGCGTCGCCCGCAGCGAGGAGGCGCTTTCGCTGCTGGCGCCCTATCAGCATCTGCCGGAATGCCGCTACGCCTCTGCGCTTTTCGAGGTGTGCCGGCAGAAGGCTCTGCTGCTGACGGAGCTGCGTCCCCGCTACCTGGCCGGCGACCGGGCCTGGCTGGACGATATGGCGCGGCGGCGCATCCCCGAGCTGCTGGACGCGTACAAAACCCTGCGCGCGCAGCACCGGGCGCTGTGGGAGCGGGACAACAAGCGCAACGGCTGGGAGGTGATGGCCCTGCGGTACGGCAGCGTCATCGGCCGGCTGGAGGATGTGCAGGACGCCGTCCTCCGCTACTGCGCGGGCACGCTGTCCGCTCTGTGCGAGCTGGAGGAGGAACCGCTGGACAGCAGCCGGAAATTCGGCATGCAGTTTTACAGCACCTATGTATCGCCCGTGTGGAATGTATAAAGCGGTATGATGCGGGAAGGAGGGCGGCACCGTGGGTATTCTCATTGGCGTCGACGGCGGAGGCACCCATTCCACGGCGGTGGCCGTGGCGCCGGACGGCCGCGTGCTGGCCGTAACCTACGGAGAAGGTCTGAACCATCACAACATCGGGATTCCGACGGCCCGGACCAGGCTGGCAGGGATGATTCGCGCGCTGCGCACGCAATGCGGCGAGCCCGTCGTGCTGGGGGTCTGCGTGGGCATGTCTGCGCTGGACGGGCCGGCGGACGAAAAAACCCTGCGCCAGTTCGCCGTGGGAGAGCTGGCGGGGTTTCCGCTGGATTTGCAGTCGGACGCCTATATTGCCCTGGTGGGCTTTGCCAAGGGCGCGCCGGGGTTAATCGTCATCTGCGGGACGGGTTCCATGCTGCTGATGGTGGATGAACGGCGGCGTCAGTACGTCAGCGGCGGCTGGGGGTATCTCCTGCAGGATGCGGGCAGCGGCTATACGCTGGCCCGGGAAGCGCTGCTGGCCGTCACCGCCGAGGCGGACGGCGTAGGCCCCGCGACAGCCCTGACGGCGGACGCGCTGGACTGCTTCGGCGCGAAGACGGCCCGGGGGCTTATCGACGTTGTCTACGCGCCTTCCTTTACGCCGGACCGGATGGCCGGCTTTGCCCGCTGCGTCCTGGCGCGGGCGGAGCAGGGGGAGGATGCCGCCGCGGCGCAAATCCTGCGCGGCAATATGGAGCGCCTGGCGGCGCAGGCGGCCTGCATGATGAAAAAAGCGCCGGCCGTGCGCAGGGTGGGCCTGTACGGCGGCATTTTCAACCACAGCGCGCAGGCGCGGAGCCTGTTTGCCGCCGCGCTGACGCGGCAGTGCCCGGAGGCCGAGGTCTGCCGGCTGGACTGCCCGCCGGAACTGGGCGCCGTGATTCATCTGCTGCTGCGCGAGGGAGAGCCGGACGCGCAGGTGCTGGCACGGATGCAAAAAACGTACAGGGGGATATACCATGGATGCCATTGAAGCCTATTTCACCAACCTGTCGCGGCTGCTGGAAAAAACGCTGCGCTCCCAGCGGAACGCCATGGAGGAATCTGCGCGGCGCATCGCGAATGCTATCCGGAACGGGGGCATGGTCTATACCTTTGGCACAGGGCACGGGCACCTGCTGGCGCTGGAAGTGTTTTACCGCGCCGGCGGGCTGGCGTGCGTCTGCCCGATGCTGGAAGAGGCGCTGATGCTGCACCGCAGCGCGGCGGGCAGCTCCCTGCAGGAGCGGGACGACCGCTGGGTGGACATCCTGCTGGAAAAATACCCGGTCGCGCCCGGAGACGTGTGCATCGTGGCGTCCAACTCCGGCCGCAACGCCGTGCCCGTCCTGCTGGCGCAGCGCCTGAGGGCGCAGGGAACCTGCGTGATTGCGCTGACCTCCCTGGCCCATTCCGCCGCGGTCGCGCCGCGCAACCGTGCGGGCCTTCGGCTGTACGAGACGGCGGATATCGTGCTGGACAACGGCGGAACGCCCGGCGACGCCTCCTTTCGGGCGGCGGATGGCAGCATGGTGGGGCCGACCTCCACGGCCGTAGGCGCGGCAATCCTGCAGGCCATCGTCTGCCGGGTGAAGGAGCTTGCGCTGGCAGAGGGCTTTGCGGCGGATTTTTTCCAATCCAGCAATATGGACGGCGGGGACGCCTGGAACGCGCGGCTGCTGGAGCGGTACCGGGCACGCGTTCCCGGCCTGGCCTGAGGAGGTGTGCGGCTTATGCGCGCGGGCTTTGGCAAAACCCTGTTGACCCCGCCCCTGGGCGTGGAGCTGGCCGGCTATGGGTACTATTTGCAGCGGCAGGCGAAATATGTGCTCGACCCGCTGTATGCCCGGGCGGTGCTGCTGGAGGACGGCGCCCGCCGGGCGCTGATGATTTCCTGCGACTTGCTGGGCCTGAGCGCAGAGGTATGCGCGCAGGTCATCGGGCACGCGGGGACGCTGGGCGTGCCCGCCGATGCGGTGATGCTGGTCAGCGTCCATACGCATACCGGCCCCTGCGTGAAATACCATGAGGGCTGCGGCGTGCCCGACGCGGTGTATGTGGCGACCGTTGCGGCGCGAATCTGCAGGGCGGTGGACGCCGCCGCCGGGGATGTGCGCGAGGTCACGGGGATCCGCCGCGCGGCCGCTCCGGCGCAGGGCGACTATCTGTATAACCGCGCCAGCCCGGACGGCCCGGTGGACCGCATGGTGCGCGGCTTCTGGCTGGACCGTGGGGAAGGGACGCCCATCGCGATGGTCAGCGCGGCCTGCCATGGCGTCTTCCGCGGGCGCATTCCGGGCATTTCGGCGGATTTTTCCGGGGCGGTCTGCCGTCAGATGGAACGCCGTGGCTGCCACAGCCTGTATCTGAACGGCCTTTGCGGCGACATTGACCCCTGGAAGCCTACGGAAGCCCGGATGGAAGCCTTTGCGGCAGAGATTGCGCGCGCCTTCCTGTCCTCCCTTCGCCCGTGTCCCGCCACGCTGTGGGCGGCGCGCATCCCCTTTGTGCTGCGCCTGACGCCCGCCACCCGGGAGGATATCGCCGACATGGCGGGTCAGGCGGCCAGGCGCGCGGGAGGCGAGGAAACTCCGGCGGGCCGCGTCGCGCTGGCATGGAAGCAAAAGATGCTGGAAAGCTTCCCCAACCTGCGGACGCAGGAGTCCATTGCGGCGCAGGCGGTGGTGCTGGGCGGCGTGCCGGTCATCGCGTTTCCGTTTGAAGGGTTCACAAAAACCGGCGAGCAGATTCGCCAGATTCTCTGCCGCCCGGACGCCCTGACCCTGGGCTGCGCGGAGGAGCTGCTGGGCTATCTGCCCACCAGGGACGATATCCGCCGCGGCGCGTATGCCGCGCGGGAATCCGCCTTCCTCTACGGAAGGCTGCCCGCCGCGCCCGGCGAGGCAGAGCGCCTGGGCGAGGAAATGGGCCGGGCGCTGGCGCGCTGTCTGAAAGGCGTCTGAAAGGATGATGGTATGAAGACGATTGACCAATCCGCCATCCGCAAGCAGAACATGCGCAAAATCCTCGCGCAGCTCATCCGGCATCCGCAGATGACCCGGCAGGCGCTGACGGAAGCCACGGGCGTCAGCCTGATGACCGTGACCAATCTGATAGATGTGCTGCGGGAGCAGCAGGTGCTGGCTTTTTCTCCGGTGCAGCGAGACGGGCGCAAATGCTACGGACGCAAAGCCGAAAACATCTCTTTGCGCGGCGACGGGCATGCATGGCTGATTCTCGACCTGTCCGGGCGGCGTTTTCGCTATACCCTGATGGGGTTTGACCTGACGGTGGTGCGCACCGGCGCTTCGGAGGAGGCGGCCGGCGGATATGTCGAAAGCCTGTACGCCTTTTTGCGGCGGGTGCGCGGGGAGCTGGACGCCGCGCTGGACGGACGGGCGTTGCTGGGCGTCGGCGTGGTGACGCCCGGCCCCTACGAAATCGCCCGCGACCGCATCACCAACCAGCGGCTGCCGGAGCTCAATGCGCTGCGCATCAAACAGACGCTGACGGAACAGCTCGGCCCCTTTGAATACTATGTGGACGAGGACGTCAAGTTTGCTGTCCGGGCCTTTGACGCGTTGACCCAGCAGAACACCTGCGAGCTGCTGTATTACCTTTATATCGGCGAAGGCGTGGGCGGCGCCGCGGTGCATAACGGCAATCTTCTCCGCGGCCTGAACGCCACCGCGGGCGACGCAGGCCAGCTGCTCGGGCCCCACGGCATTTATGAAAACGATTTGTCCCAGCAGGCCTTCGCGGCCCGGCTTGGCCTGTGCGGCGATACGGGCCGGGACGTGCAGGCGACGGATATTGCGCAGGTTGCCGCGCAGTCGCCGGAGCGCTATCGGCAGGCCCTGTGCCAGTCGGCTCAGAGCGCTGCCGATATGCTGCACGGCGTGCTGTGGCTGCTGGATCCTACGCATATCGTCATCGACTGCCGCTATGCGGGCCCCTTTGGCGAGATGTATATCGAGCAGGTCTGCGAGGCCCTCCGCCGGCAGAGCGGCGGCGACCGTCAGCTCCCCTGCATCGTCGCAGCCCCCCAGGAGATGAGCAGCGTCCTGCGCGGCGCCATCATCGTGTTGCAGCGCGAGTGGATTGAGCACATCGTGTCCTAGGGCGCGCCGGCGCTATTCCTCTTCCTCGTCTTCCTCTTCTTCCGAGAGCTCCAGGAAACGGTTGAAGACCGCGTCGAGGATTTCGTCGTCCTCCTCGACGATATAGCAGTCCTCGCCCTGCTCGTCCCGGCTGATGCGCATGATGACGACCGAGCCTTCTTCATCGGGCGTTTCCGGCTCTGCCGGCGTCAGGAGGATATACCGTTGGCCCTGATGTTCCAGGGTCATCAGGTGTTCAAAGGACACGGGCGTGCCGTCCTCGCCGATGAGTTCCACGATATTCTCTTCGTTGCGTTCCATGGCCTTATCCCTCTCTTTTTCACGATGTGCGTCCAGATAGCCCTGCAAGATAACGGCCGCCGCCGTCCGGTCCACCAGGTCGCGCCGCTGCGCGCGGCGCTTCCCGCCCTCTATCAGCGCGCGCTCCGCGGTGACCGTGGTCATCCGCTCGTCCCAGAAGAGCACGGTCAGCCCGGCCTGCGCCAGCTGCTGCGCAAAGGCGCGGGTTTTCTGCGCCTGCGCGCCTTCGCTGCCGTCCATGTTCAGCGGAAGGCCGCAGAGTACCGTGCGCGTCTGATACGTCTGCGCGTATGCCGCCACGGCTTTGGTGTCCGGCCCCCATCCGACGCGCACAATCAGGCCGACCGGCTGCGCCGTCAGGCCCAGCTCGTCGCTGACGGCCACGCCTATGCGCTTTTCGCCGACATCCAGCGCCAGAATACGCTCCATCTCTACACCACCTTCAAACAGAACTGCGGGCAGACGGCCGCGCAGTAGCCGCAGCGCACGCACCGCGCGTCCTCTACCACGGCCCGTCCGTCGCGCAGCGAGAGGGCCTTCTGCCCGCACCGCTGCACGCATCGGCCGCAGCCTTCGCACCAATCCTCCACCAACAGCCTGCGGGGCGCGCCGGCCGTTATCCGGACGCAATCCGCATCCGGCTGCCGCCCCTCAACGCAGGCGATGTTGTAATCAATCTCGGCCTGCGACTGCATGCCCAGGGCCAGCGCGTCCACGCCGGGAAGGCGCAGCGCATAGTCCAGGGCTTCTTCCCGCGCGCCAATCAGGTGTCCGCCGCCCAGCACCTTCATGGCCATCACGCCCAGGCCGGCCTCATGCGCGGACAAAACGGCGCGCTCCATCTCCTCGCGCGTGCCGTCCACGATGCCCAGGCCGCGCCGGTTGACAATGGGGAACACCACGTCCATGCCGGGCCAGCGCGTCGCCGCGCGCACGGCGGCCACATGATGGGTGGAAATGCCCACGGCGCCGATGACGCCCTCTTCCCGCAGGCGAAGATAATACTCGAAGGCCTGTCTGTGCCCGCGCAGCGTATGCCCGCTTTCCTGTTCATGCAGCAAAAACACGTCGATATAGGCGCGGCCGATGCCTTCCTGGGCCAGTTCCACCGACCGCCGCGCGCCGTCCACATCATAGGCGTAGGATTTGGTACAGACCATCAGCTTCGGATACGTCCGCATGGCCGCCCGGATATAGGGGTAGGTGTGGTAGTACTCCGCCGTATCGACAAAATCCACCCCGTGCGCGGCGGCATGACAAATCAGCGCGGCTCCCTGCTCCACGGGCAGGTTTCGCTGCAGCGGGCCCATGGTCAACGTTCCAAACAAAAGGCGCGGAACCACGGGGCCCCGCGCGCCAAGCCGTACCCTTTGCATATTATCCCTTGTCGCGCGCAGCGACATAAAACTGCGTCAACTCTTCCAGGATTTCATCCCGCTCCAGCCGGCAAATCAGCGAGCGCGCCCCCTGATAGCTGGTAATGTAGGTGGGGTCGCCGGAGATAAGGTAGCCGACGATTTGGATAATCGGGTCGTATCCCTTGGCTTTGAGCGCTTCGTATACGCGCATGATGATACTCTCCGCAGAATCGTGCGGCTCGTTAATGGGCCTGAATTGCATCGTATCGCTGCCTGCGCTCATACCGGTTTTCACCCCTCGCTGCTTTATAGGTTATTATAGCGCAAGCACACCCATTTTACAAGGGGAGAGGACGGAAAAGAACGCCCGCGCGGCGAAGGGAAAAACGGCGCCGTCCGGCGGCGGAGGACGCGCGGTTTACAGCGGCGTCTGGCCGGCCCTCCGCTTGCTGCGGCCCAGCATCTCCAGCAGGCGACCCGGCAGGGGAAGCCCTGCGATGGCCGCATTTTCCAGCACGGATATCCCCTCGTTGACGATATAGAACCAGGCGGTGGCCGCGCGGACGAACGTGCCGTCAATGGTGGTGTCGATTTGCGCCGCGACCGCCAGCACCATGAGGATGAGGCCCTTGCGCAGCAGGCCGGTCAGCCCCGCGCGGCTGTCGATGCAGCCGGAAAGCGTGTGCGGGCTTCGGCCCAGGCACGCCGCCACAAGTCCGGAGAGATAGTCAAGCGCCATCATGACCAGCAGGAGGCGGAGCGTGCCGTCCCAGCCGCCCATCAGGGCCAGCAAAAATGCGCCCGCGCGATGCAAAAACGCCAAAACGCTTGACATTGCGTCTCCCCCTTGCTATCCTCTTATACTGTAAAAATATGAACAAGGGGACTTTGTCATGCAGATTCCGGAATACAATCCTGGAAACATCGAACCGAAGTGGCAAAAGCATTGGGAAGAGACGGGCGCGTTCCGCGCGCTGGACAATCACGGCATGCCCAAGTATTTTTGCCTTATCGAATTCCCCTACCCTTCCGGGGCGGGCCTGCATGTGGGCCATCCGCGCTCCAATACGGCCCTGGACATTATCGCCCGCAAGCGCCGCATGGAAGGATACAACGTGCTCTATCCCATCGGATGGGACGCTTTCGGCCTGCCGACGGAGAATTTTGCTATCAAAAACAAGATTCATCCCCGCATCGTCACCGAAAACAACGTGAATCGTTTCCGCAGCCAGCTCAAGCGGCTGGGGTTTTCCTTCGACTGGTCGCGCGAGGTCAACACGACCGACCCGGCCTACTACCGCTGGACGCAGTGGATTTTCCTCCGCCTGTACGAAAAGGGGCTGGCGTATAAGGCCGAAATGCCCATCAACTGGTGCACCTCCTGCAAAATCGGCCTGGCCAACGAAGAGGTGGTGGACGGCGTCTGCGAGCGCTGCGGCGGAGAGGTCGTGCGCCGGGTAAAAAGCCAGTGGATGCTGCGCATTACCGAATATGCGCAGAAGCTGCTGGACGGGCTGGACGATTTGGACTTCATCGAGAAGGTCAAGGCGCAGCAGCGCAACTGGATAGGCCGTTCGACCGGCGCGGAGGTGGACTTCCTGCTGGAGGGCACCGACCGCCGCCTGCGCGTGTTTACCACGCGGCCGGATACGCTCTTTGGCGCGACCTATATGGTCATTTCACCGGAGCACCCGCTCCTGGAGGAGATGCGCGAGCGCATCGGCAACTACGACGAGCTGATGGCCTACCGTGCCGCCGCGGCCCGCAAGAGCGATTTTGAGCGCACGGAGCTGGCCAAGGACAAGACGGGCGTGCAGATTGACGGGCTGCGCGCCGTCAACCCCGTGACCGGCGCGAGCATCCCCGTTTGGATTAGCGACTATGTCCTGATGAGCTACGGCACGGGCGCCATCATGGCCGTGCCCGGCCATGACACGCGCGACTGGGAGTTTGCCCGGAAGTTCGGGCTGCCCATTATCGAAGTGGTCGCGGGCGGCGACGTGGACAAGGAAGCGTATACGGACATTGCCGACGGCGTGATGGTCAATTCCGGCTTCCTCAACGGCCTGAAGGTGGAAGAGGCCAAGAAGACCATTACCCAATGGCTTCGCGAGAAAGGGCTGGGCCAGGAGAAAGTCAACTATAAGCTGCGCGACTGGGTCTTTTCGCGCCAGCGCTACTGGGGCGAACCCATTCCGCTGGTCTTTTGCGAAAAGTGCGGCTGGGTGCCGCTGCCGGAGGACCAGCTGCCGCTGCTCCTGCCCGACTGCGATAACTACGAGCCCACCGACAGCGGAGAAAGCCCGCTGGCCGCCATGGAGGACTGGGTCCGGACCACCTGTCCGCACTGCGGCGGCCCCGCGCGGCGCGAGACGGACACCATGCCCCAGTGGGCCGGGTCAAGCTGGTATTTCCTGCGCTACATGGACCCGCACAACGATAAGGCGCTCGGCGACCCGGAGCAGCTGAATTACTGGGGCCCGGTGGACTGGTACAACGGCGGCATGGAGCATACCACGCTGCACCTGCTCTACAGCCGCTTCTGGCACCGCTTCCTCTACGATATCGGCGTCGTCGGCTATCCCGAGCCGTACCGCAGGCGCACCTCGCACGGCATGATTCTGGGCGAGGACGGGCAGAAAATGTCCAAGTCGCGCGGCAACGTCATCAACCCGGACGATATCGTCGATGAATTGGGCGCGGACGCTTTCCGGCTGTACGAGATGTTCATGGGCGCGTTTGACCAGGCCATTCCGTGGTCGACC
>DVFI01000011.1 GCA_018713305.1 Candidatus Avichristensenella intestinipullorum | reverse complement strand
ACATGCACATCGGCGCGACCTCTGCCCATGGCAATGAAAAGAAGTGGGACGAGCCCCACAAAGCTGTGCAGTATTCTTCCTGACCCCATCGCTCCACCCCTCAGGCTGCCTGCCCATGCGCAGGCAGCTCCTGCGGGCACCCCCCATTAGGGAGGTTTGGAGGGCCGAAGCCCTCCAAGCCTCCCCAACGGGGTTTGTCGCTGCGGATGGCATGGGAACCCTCCTGCATCCCCGCGGAGGTGCGCCCGCTTTGTCAATACGCGCAAGCGCGAAAGGGCCCGGCCCTCTCGCGCTTTTCCGGCTTCCTCAACAGCCCGAGACCGCCGCCCGGAAGCGACGGCCCTGCGTTTTTTTACGATATATATTCTCTCCCGGCCAGCCTCCGCGGCAGGCTGTATCGACAGCCCTTCCCGCCTCCCGGCATGCGCCCGTATCGCGCCCTGCCCCAGGCGCACGCTGGCTCAGAGCGAATTGACCAGCTCGTACAGATCGCGGTCAAAATACTCGCTGCGGGCCTCCTGCAGGCGCAGCGCCTGCTTGATGGGCATGGAGAACACCTTGCCCTCCTTCACGCCGATGACCAGGTTTTCCTGGCCTTCCAGCAGCAGGCGCACGGCGCGATTGCCCGATTCAAAGGCAAACGCCGCGTCGTAAGCCGACGGAGATTCTCCGCGCTGCGTGTAGCCCAGCACTGTGGCGCGGGCTTCGACATCCTGCCCGTTCTCGTCGTGGCACATGCGCTTGAGCACGGAAGCCAGGCGGTTTGCGCTCATCGTCTCGCCGGGGAAGCACTGCTTGCCGCGCGGCATCAGGAAGCCGTAGACGTCAAAGGGCGCCATGGACGCATACGCGCCCTCCGCCACGACCACCGTGGCGCGGGTATTGCCATGATTGATCTGTCGCTGGAGCTTGCCGGCGACTTCCTCCACGCTCCAGGGCATCTCCGGCACGATAACGATTTCCGACCCCGTCGCCACGGCGGTGCGCAGCGCGATATCGCCGCAGGCGCGGCCCATGACCTCCACCACATGCGGGCGGTCGTGCGAACGCGAGGTGGCGCGAATCTGCCGCACCGCCTGCACGCAGACGTTGACGGCGGTATCGTAGCCGAGGGTCATTTCCGTATAGGTCAGGTCGTTGTCAATGGTGCCCGGAATGCCGATGCAGGGCATGCCGAAATCGCAGAGCTTGGAAGCGCCGTGGAAGCTTCCGTCGCCGCCGATGACGACCATGCCGACGACGCCGATGGCCGTCAGGTTCAGCACGGCCAGCAGCTGATTGGCAGGATTGCGGAACGCGTCGCAGCGCGCGGTGCGCAGATGCGTTCCGGGCCTGTCGGCGATATCCAGCACCGTATCCAGGTCCAGGTTGACAAAATCCTTGGCAAAGGCCGGATACGCGGCGATAAACTCCTCCAGCGTCTCAAACAGGCACAGCTGGTCGCGATATTTGCGCAGCAGCGGACGCGGGTCGGGCACGGCGCTGCTGGCTTGGTTCCGCACGGCCTTTTCAATCTGCGCGAGCAGCTTTTCGTCCTCCTCGCAGCCTGCCATCACCTCGCGCGCGCGCCGCAACAGCGCCTCCAACAGCGCCGGGTCGCGCCGGATAACGCCGTTGTAGCCGCGGTTGACGCCCATCAACGGCATGTTCTCAAACGCGGCCGAACGGGCGACGGAAACCACCGCGGCGTTCATGCCCGGCGCGTCGCCGCCGGAAGTCAATACAGCGATTCTGCGCATTGTTGCCTCGCTCCTTCAGCACAGGCCCTGATCGAGAAGGACCTGCCGCGCTTCGGCAGCCTCCGCTTCCGGGACCATAATCTCAAAGTAATTCTCTTCTTCGCTGACCGCACGGTACACGGGCGTGAGCTTGACCAAAAAGCCCTCTTCCGCCAGCCGGTCATGCACCGTCTGGGCCTGGGAATGCGACCGAACCATATGAATGACAATCCACATCCATGTGCCTCCTCGCGACGTGCGGCTTCAAAGTCGACGCCGATTATTATACCATGACTTTAGGATGCGGACAAGATACCGGCCGGCAAAGAAAGACCATTTTTTTCCGCTTTTTCCGGCACAAATTTACCGTCATCTCGCCTCGCGCTCGGCGGGCTGCGCGCGTTCCGGCAGCGCCAGGTACGCCGCAATGCCGTCCCCCACCGCCTCTGCCACGCGCTGGCAATAGGCGTCCGTCCGCAGCAGCGCTTCCTCCTGCGGATTGGACAGAAAGCCGCACTCCACCAGCGCCGAGGGAATCCCCAGCGAAAGGATGTAAAAGTCGCCCGCAAGCGCCTCCCGCGCCCGTGCGGGCGAAAGCGCCTGAATCATCTGCGCCTGCACCGTGCGCGCCAGCTCCCGGCCCGCCGGACAGTCTTCGCGGTAAAACACCTGCGGGCCGCTCTGCCCGCTGTCGCGGTACTCGTTCATGTGGATGCTTACCAGCAGCTCCGCGCCGCCCTCCAGCACCCGCGCCGCGCGCCGCTCCATGTCCTGCCGCTTCTTTCGCACCGGCGGGTTGGGGTCGCACAGGGCGTAATCGCCCTCGCGCGTCATGATGACCTTCGCCCCCAATGAGACCAGATACTCCCGCAGCCGGACGGCGATATCCAGGTTGTACGCCTTTTCCCAGCGCCCGTTGGGCGCGCGCGCGCCCCCGTCGTAGCCGCCATGGCCCGCGTCCACCGCGATGACGCGGCCCGAGAGAGGCCCTTCCGCCGGCGCCGTCGTCGGCTGCGGTCCCGCCTCCCATGCCCACGCCGCTGCCAGCAGCGCAAAGGCCGCCGTCAGCACGGCGAGGCTGCGGTGAATGCGGCTGCGCGCTCTTTTTTCCACAGGCAGCCCTCCGTTTCGCCGGCATCCTATGCAGGACGGACGGCAAAAATGCCGCGTTTGGCGAAAAACAGACCGAAAGTTTGTTTTGTCCGGCCACATCATGCGACAATATGCAACCCGCGCGCCCCCGGAAAAGCCGACAAAGTATGCGTTTATCCTGATGATTTGGGCGGAAATACAGCGGATGCGTCCGTTTTATACATCATGGCGCAAATTTGCTCGAAAAGCGGATTTTCCACATCATCCACAAGGTTATCCACAGCTCTCCCCTGTTTCCCGCTTGATTTGGAGCACTTATCCACAATCATGCAGTCAAATGGGCGGGAAAAAACGGAGTTATCCCCAAAACAGAAAACAAACCGCCCTCCTTCGTCCAAAACCAACCGGCAGTCGAAAATCGGAATCGGGTCGGTTATTGTGAAATTCTGAATTTGATTACGAATCTGCGCCAGCCCTTTGAAAAATGATTTACAATTTCTGTTCCTTTTCGAAAGGTCCCTGCCAGCGGCAGGCTGCCATGTCGACCCTTCCGTCCGCCAAAAAGGGAACGCCTTCGGCGGCCAGCAGCGCGCGCTGCAGCCCCGGCACGCCAAAGGCGTCCTCCGGACAGAGGCTTCCGTCTCCCATGATGACACGGTGGCAGGGCACGCCCCGCGACGGCGCGCACCGCCGCATGAGCTGCCCGACGATGCGCGCGGCGCGCGGATGGCCGGACAGCGCGGCGAGCTGCCCGTAGGACGCCACAGACCCGGCCGGAATCGCCTTCGCCAGCGCGTAGACCCGTTCCGCCATATCGCTTGCCATGGCCGCTCCCTTCTCCCCGCCTCTGCGGGAGGTTCCCCGGCGGCGCACCGTCTTTCGAGAGGGCAGGCGGCCGGGTTCAGCTCCCGGCGCACCCGGCGCATTGTGCCCGATGACGGCGCGCTCTGCCGCATGGTCAGGCGGCGGGCGCCCCTTTTCCGTGGTTCTGCCTCAGGCAGGATGTCCCCGCCGGCCCCGGATATGCCGGCCGTTTCATGCCGGCAGCCCGCCCTTCTCCCGGGCGGATTCGCCCCCGGATTCCCGCGCGATGCGCAGGGTTGCCGCCTGCGGCATCGTTCCCGTGCCCGCAAAGGTCCCCCGCCGCGCCGCCGCTGTCGCCGCCCCGGTCGCGCAGGGCACGGCCCGCCTCGTCCGCCTGCGGCAGCCGGTACCGGCTATCCGCGCCCAGGCAGGGGACGCGCCCTCCTGCGCGGTCGGGGGCAGGCTGGTATGCGAGGCGCCGACCACCGCTTCACCCCACACCGGGATGCCCTGCCAGACGCCCCGCCCGCAGGCGTGGCCGCCGGCACGTCCGCGCGCTGCACTGCCCGCGTGGCATCGTGCGCTGGCCGCTCCGCGCGGAAACGGCAGGTCTCCCCGTCCAGGCACCCCTATGACACACCCCGGTACGGCGCAATGTCCAGGCAGAGCGCGTCCAGGTCCTGCGCTGCCTCCGGCAGCGGGAACGCATAGCCGCGCACTGCGCATGCCGCGCCGTCCTCCGCCGGATCCAGCGTCTCCACGTCAATCGGCTCCATCGCCTGCAGTTCCGCCGCCGTTGGTGCATACGGCTCGCCGCGGACCACGTCTTGCAGCGCGCAGGCGACCAGAAGCGACTGCCCGTCGTAATAGGCGCTGTCAAGGCCCGTCTGTGCGTTGCCCGGCCGGGCATGGTCGCCAGCGCCGGTGAAGTCTCCCCAGAGCGGCCTGATAGCCGACAACGCCTTGGCCAAAGCGCAGCGCTTCAGCGCATCGCGCGTATGCGCGCCTTCTGTTCGGGGGGAATCTGGCGCGAGTCGAGGATTTTGCGCAGCGCCATGCCGCGCGTCTGGTCGTCCAGCACGCCCGCCGCCAGAAGCGGATACGTCCTTTGCGGGAAGCGCGCAAAGCACAGCGCGACCGCCCAGCCCACGGCCATGCGCGCGTAGTACGCGCCGTGGCGCACGGCGCGCAGCCGTTCCAGGACCCGATCGATATACGCCTCGTCCCGATAATAGGTCAGCAGCATGACCACGCCGAAGCGGACGCAGTACGTCCTTTCGTCCTCCAGATACGGGACAAGAAAGCGCCACCAGCGCTCCCTGTCGTCAAGCACCGCTTTCAGGCTGCTGCAAAAGCTGTCGCACACCGACCAGCTGTCTATGGAGGGCACAAACTCCGCCACGTACGCCATGCGCTCTTCCGTCCCGGCGGCCATACAGCCAATGACCATGCCCCGCAGCATTTGTTCCTCAAGCAGCGGTCCCGGCGTCTCCCGCAGGTACGCGGCCGCTCCGTCCCGGGCAATCCGGCGCGCCAGGCGGCGCAATGCGGGCAGCCGCACGCCCAGCACCGTCTCCACGCCCGGCAAAAGCGAGCGGGCAAAGCGCGCATAGTCCGGTTCGGCCATTTCTTCCAGGGTACGGCGTATCTCTTCTCTGTTCATGGCATCAGTATACCAGGCTTGCGCGCGCTTGCCAACGGCCCGCGCGCATGCCCGCGCGCGGGCGTGCATACCCTCCCCCAGGAGGTGGCGTATGCTGACCACGCTTTTGCTGCTTTTGCAGGACGCGCTGTTCTTTCTGGGATATGTCTCCGGGCATTCCGCGTTTCCCAAGCCCCTGTCCCCCGCCCGCGAACGCGAATGCATCGCGCGGATGCAGGCCGGCGATGACAGCGCGCGGCGCATGCTCATCGAGCACAACCTGCGCCTGGTCGCGCACATCGCGCGCAAATATACCGTCCCCGGCCAGGACGCGGACGATCTTATCTCCATTGGCGCCATCGGCCTGATCAAGGCGGTGGGCACCTTCCGCCCCGAAACCGGCGCGACGCTCTCCACCTACGCCAGCCGGTGCATTGAAAACGAAATCCTCATGTGCCTTCGCGCATCCCAAAAACGCCGGAACGACGTTTCGCTCCACGACCCCATCGGCACGGACGCGGAAGGAAATGAAATCACCCTCATCGACGTGCTCGGCAGCGAACCGGACGCCGTAGAGGGGGAAGTCGACAGGCGCATCAGCCTGGAACGCATCCGCCGCCTGATGCGCCAGACGCTCCCGGAGCGCGAGCGCACCGTGCTGGAGCTGCGCTACGGCCTGCTGGACGGCCAGCCCCGCCCGCAATATGAAATCGCCCGCGCGCTGGGCATTTCCCGTTCCTATGTGTCCCGCCTGGAAAAAAAGGCGATTCAAATGCTCGAGCGCGGGCTGCGCGGGCGCTAGCGCTCTGCGTCCGGCGGCAGTCCGCCCGCGCTCTCCCCGCGCCGCCGGCGCGCCCGGTTCCACAGGCCGGCAAAGACCGCAAGCCACGCCGCGAAAACCAGCGCGGACGCCGCCAGACGAACCTGCGGCCTGAGCAGCCACAGCCGTATCCAGTCGCCCCACCCCGGTTCGGGATTCGGGTCAAACGTCAGGCCGTCCATCCAGGCCTGCGCCTGTCCGCGCAGCGCCTGCGCGTCCGCCGCATAGCTCCGCACCGCCAGCGTATACTGGCGTCCGCCCTGTACCGTCATGCACAGGAGCAGCCCTTCCATGCCTTCCGGCAGGCCGTCTTCCAGCAGAATGCAGAAAAAGGGCGTCTGCGCGTGCGGGGAAATCCACGCATCCGAAGCGGGCGTCTCTTCCCCCTGCATCCGTTCATACGCCTCCCGCACCGACGCAAGATACTGCGCCTGTTCCGCCTCGGAAAGCATCGCCGCGGAAAAGAACGCCTCCTCCTCGGCCACGGTCAACAGCGCGTCCTGCGCGGCGTCCTCGCAGACCGCCGTGAGCACCGTTTCCGCATCGTCCAGCCGTTCCATGCTCCAGGCGGCCTGCCACCCGTGCGGCACGCGCAGCACCAGCCCCAAACGCTCATCGCGCAGCACGGTGCGGGCCGCCTGGGCGGCCGGCCCGGCGTGGCACAGCGTCAGCACGGCGCAGGCCGCGCTCAGGATGCGTTGTATCGTCCGCGTCATGCCGCGCGCTCCCGTCTACACACCGCGCTCGGCATCATACTGCTCCCACAGCGGGCTGTATATGGCCACGTTTTTCTCGTGTTCCTCCAGCGTCCTGGCAAATACCAGCGTACCCTCTTCCGGGCTGGTGGAGCAGAAGTAGAGGTAGCCTTCGCTCAGGAACGTCTCGTCCGGATAGAGCGCCGCCTGAATGGCCGCTTTGGACGGGCTGCAAATCGGGCCGACGGGCAGGCCCTGGTTAAGATAGGTGTTATAGGGGGAAGCGATGCTCAGCTCCGCGTCGGTCAGGGCCATTTTGTCCGAATGCGTGTAGTACTTGACCGTCACGTCCGAACCGAGCGCCATATTCTGGCGCAGGCGGCCATGGAAGACCGCCGATACACGGGCAAAGTCCTCGTTCTTGGCTTCTTTTTCAATCATGGAAGCCAGGGTGATGATATCGTCCATGGTCATGCCCAGTTCCGCCGCGCGGTCGTGGTAGGAGGAAGTATAGACCGCCTCCACCTGGGACACCAGCATGTTCAGGACGCTGTCCAGGCTTGCGTTGGTATAGATTTCATAGGTATCCGGGGCCAGATATCCCTCCAGCAGGTATATGCGCTGGTCGTGGTCCTCGGTTTGCAGCACCTCGTCGATGTAATAGTACTTGCCATACGTCTCGGCGTCGTTGCATGCGTCCAGCACTTCCTGCTCCGTCTCCGCCACGCCCGCGCCGACCAGGTATTCGGCGATGTCCTCCACCGTCCAGCCCGGAATGATGGTAATGTTGCGGGTGATGGGATTGCCGTCGCCCGTTGTAATCTGCTCGATGATTTCCGAAAGCGTCATCGAACGGGTCAGCGTATACTGACCCGTCTGCACCTTCTGGCTCAGCCCCTGAAAGTCCATCAGGTATTTCAGCACCGAGCGATTGCGGATGAGCCCTTGCTCTTCCAGGTTGTTCGCCACCGTCGTCAGGGAGTTTCCGCTTTCCACCACGAAGGTCACCGGCGTATTGTCGTTGGGGTCCACCGGATAGAAAAACCGCTCGCCCAGCTTGTCCCAGGCCGTCAGCAGCACGCCCGCCACCAGGATAAGCGCCGCCGCGCACACCAGCACCGGCCTGGCGATACGCCAAAGCCAATCGTACCAGAAAAGCCCGTACCTGCGTTCTTCATGCAGGGACTGATGATCGTAGCGCTCGCGCTTTTTCACGCGCCACCCCTTTCCGGGCCGTGCCCGCTCAGGCGTTGAGCATGTCCAGGTTCAGCCCACTCGCCTCGGTAATGATCTGGAAGACATCCGCCATCATCCGCTGCAGCCGCATCTCGGCCAGCAGATACGCCTGCACGTCGCTGTTCATGTACAGCAGGGACGAAATCTGCTGAAAGCGGCGCATGTCGTCCTCCCCGGCCTGCGCGCCGCCCATCGCCTGCACCTGCAGGGCTACCTGCAGCCTCTTATATTCCCCCAAAAGGGTGCGATTTGTTTCATCCGCCTCGGCAATTTCCTTCAGCCGCGCGCATTCCCGGACTTCCTCGCTCTCGCGAATGGCCCGCGCCAGCGCGTGGGCGCTATCGTACAGATTCATGCTGCCTCCTGTTCTTCGACGCTTGGTCTGCCTATAAAACGAAAGAGGTCGGAGACTTTGTCCAAAGCCCCTGCAAAGTCACGCCGGCCCCCGGCCCCCGAACGGACGGCGTGCGCGCCCGTCCCGCGCATGCTTCGGGAGCGCATGCCTGGCGCTGCGCAGCCATGGGCATGCCCGTTCCGGACACCGGCCGGAGATAGTCGATGCTGGGCGAGGGCGACAGCTCGACCGTGACCCCGTCGCCCGTGTACGGCGCATAGGTAAACAGGCGCGCCAACCCATACCCCAGCAGCGCCAGCAGCGCCAGGGCGGCCAGCGCCGCCAGCAGCCTGCGCTTTCGCAGCGCGGCCCGGCGCGCACGCCGGGCTGCCTCCCGGAGCCGGCGCTTTTTCCGGGCGCTTTCCTGCGCGCGCCGAATCAGGCGCTGCTGCTCCTCCGCCTGCTCCAGCGCGACAAAACGCGCATAGGCCGCCTGCACCCGCGCGGGGGTCAGACGGGAAAGCGTTTCGTCCCGGTCGCGCCCGCACCGGCGGCAGGCGTGCCACCGCCAGCGGTTGAACCGCCCGCAGGCGCAAATCCACAGGCTGTCCCTGCGCTCCGGATAGCAGACCGCGTCGTGTCCGGCGACGGCCACCAGCGCGACCCGCTCCGGCCCCTGCTCGAGCGCCGGGGGCGTCGCGTCCATCATCCGCGCGGGGTCGGGCGTCCAGACGGAACCGTCCGCAAAGGCAACGCGCTCGGCCAGGAGCAGCGCGCTTTCAAAGGGCGGATACTCGTCCAGCGCGAGGCGGCATTCAAACGGCTGCCCCGGCGGCGCGTCGGAAGGCTCCAGCCGCACGGGCCGCCGGCCGGCCGCCGCGCCCTGCGCATCCAGCAGCGCCAGCGTGCCTTCGACGAGGCAAATCGGCGCGGCGCCCTCGTTGCGCAGTTTCAGATAGCCCTGGCGGCGGCCCTGGTCGAACGCCGCCTGCTCCAGGGAAAGCAGCTCGACCGGGCAGGTGATGTCCGTCATCATGGCGACTGCACATCCAGCGGGCAATCGCGATGCAGGGGCCGGTGCGTAAACCGCACGCCCCCGCCGACGGTCTGCCCGTGGCCGAGGAGCTTGTATTTATAGCTGCACAGGCCTTCGATGCCCATCGGCCCGCGCGCGTGCAATTTGCCGGTGGCGATGCCCACCTCCGCTCCGAAGCCATAGCGGTACCCGTCCGCAAAGCGCGTGGAACAGTTCCAGTAGACGCCCGCGCTGTCCACCCGGGACAGGAACGCGCGCGCGGCGTCCTCGTCCTGCGTGACAATGGCGTCGGTATGGCCCGACCCGTGCCGGTTGATGTGGGCAATGGCCTCCTCCAGCGAATCGACGATGCGCACGGAGAGGATATAGTCCAGGTATTCCGTATCCCAGTCCGCGTCCGTGGCCGCCTCGCAGGGGATGAGCGCCTGCGTGCGCGCGCAGCCGCGCAGCGCAACCCCGGCGCTGCGCAGTGCGTCGGCCAGGGGGGGCAGCGCGCGCGGGGCGATGTCCCGGTGGACCAGCAGCGTCTCGGCCGCGTTGCACACGGCCACATACTGCGCCTTGCTGTCCACGCACACGCGCACGGCCATATCGATGTCGGCGGCCCTGTCCACATACACATGGCAGACGCCGTCCGCATGGCCCAGCACCGGGATGCGGCTATGGTCCATGATATAGCGCACAAACGCGTTGCTGCCGCGCGGAATGATCAGGTCTATCCAATCGTCCAGCGCCAGCATCTCGCCGACGTCCTCGCGCGTTTCCAGCAGCGCCGCCCAGCCCGCCGGCAGTCCGGCGCCGCGCGCCGCCCCGTCCATGACGGAAAACAGCGTCCGGTTCGTTTCCAGCGCTTCGCGCCCGCCCTTGAGCAGGGCCGCGTTGCCGCTGCGCGCGCACAGCGCGGCAATCTGTACCAGCGCGTCCGGGCGCGATTCGAAAATGACGCCGATAACGCCAATGGGACAGGACACCCGATACAGCTCCAGCCCTTCGGCCAGCTCGGTGGCCAGCTGCGTGCGGCCGAGCGGGTCCGGCAGCGCGGCCAGCGCGCGCAAGCCCGCGCATGCGTCGGCGAGCTTTGCCCCGTCAAAGCGCAGGCGCTTGGCCAGCGGCGCGGCCAGCCCCTCCTCCGCCGCCCGCGCCATATCCCGCGCGTTGGCCTCGAAAATGCGCGTTGCCTCCGCCTCCAGCGCGCCGGCCATCTGAAGGAGCGCCCGGCGGCGGAGCGCATCGGGCAGCACCGCCATTTCCCAGGCCGCCTGCCGCGCACAGGCAGCCATATCCCGTACCGTCATGTTCCTCACCTCGCGCGTATCATATCATATTTCGCCGGAGATGGAAAGGGCGGAAAGCGGCGCCGCAACGGCGGAGCGCCGCACGGCGGCGCGGGCCGGGCCCTGCGGGGCGGACGGCCGGCTTGACAGCGTCTGCGCGGCATGCTATAATGAGGCCCGGCGATGAAGGGCGTGACGACCCCGGAGCCTCCGTCGGAAACGGCGGCGCGGCGCGGCGATACGGCGCGGGAGGAGCCTTCGGGCTCAAATATGGGTGGCACCGCGGCTTTCGCCCCATAGGGGCGAGGGCCGTTTTGTATACCGAACGAAAGGAGAAAACGGAATGCTGACACAGGCTCCCCGGGGCACCAAGGACGTGCTGCCGCAGGACAGCTGGAAATGGCAGGCGGTGGAGGCCGTCATGCGCGAAATCGCCGCGCGGGCGGGTTTCCGCGAGGTACGCACGCCCGTGTTTGAACACACCGAGCTGTTTTTGCGGGGCGTGGGCGACACCACCGACATCGTGCAAAAGGAAATGTACACCTTCGAGGACAAGGGCCATCGCTCGGTGACCCTCAAGCCGGAGGGAACCGCGGGCGCGGTGCGCGCGCTGGTGGAGCACAGCCTGTACGCGGGCGTGCTGCCGATGAAGATGTATTACCTCAACGCGCCGATTTTTCGCTACGAAGCGCCGCAGAGCGGCCGCCTGCGCGAGCACCATCAGTTTGGCTGCGAGGTGTTCGGCGCGGCGGAGCCGACATGCGATGCGGAAGTGATTACGCTGGCGCTGAACGTGCTGCGGACGCTGGGGCTGAAGGATTTGTGCGTCCGGCTCAATTCCATCGGCTGCCCGGAATGCCGCGCGGTCTACCATGAAAAGCTGCGCGCGTTTCTGGCCGGGCGGCTGGACGGCCTGTGCCAGACCTGCCGCACGCGCTATGAGCGCAACCCGCTGCGCATCCTGGACTGCAAGGTAGAAAGCTGCCAGCGGCTCCTGGAGGGCGCGCCGAGCATCCAGGATTGCCTGTGCGACGCCTGCCGGGCGCACTTTGAGGGCCTGCAGGAGGCGCTGCGCGCCCTGGAGGTGCCCTTCGTGCTGGACGCGCGCATTGTGCGCGGGCTGGACTATTATACGCGCACGGTGTTTGAAGTGGTCATGCAAACCGAAGGCACCGCCCAGGCCGTGTTTGCCGGCGGACGCTATGACGGGCTGGTGGCGCAGCTCGGCGGCCCGAGTCTGTCGGGCATGGGCTTTGGCATGGGCCTGGAGCGCGTGCTGATGCTGCTGGAGCAGCAGGGCGTCTCGCTGCCGGAGCCCCGCGTGGCGGACGTCTATGTGGCGGCGTTGGGCGCGGACGCGCGCATCCCGGCGCTGGCGCTGGCGCAGCGGCTGCGCGACGTCGGCCTGCGCGCGGAGATGGATCATACGGGCCGAAGCCTCAAGGCGCAGTTCAAGCACGCCGACAAGCTCGGCGCGCCGCGCCTGGTGATGGTGGGCGGCGACGAGCTGGCGCGCGGCACGGTGCGGGTGCGCGACATGCAGACCCGGGAAGAAATCGAAATTCCGCTGGAAAGCGCGGCGAAAATACTGGCAGGGGGAAAAGAAGAATGCTGAAAACATGGCAGCGCACGCATATGTGCGGGGAAATCAGCGAGGCGCAGTGCGGACAGTCCGTGGTGCTCAACGGCTGGGTGCAGCGCACACGAAACCTGGGCGGCGTTATCTTTGTCTGGCTGCGGGACCGCGAGGGCCTGGTCCAGGCGGTGTTCAACAGCGAAAACTGCGACGCGCAGACCTTTGCGCTGGGCGAGAGCCTGCGCGGAGAGTATGTCGTGGCGGTGGCGGGCGAGGTCGTCCGCCGCGCGGAAAAGGACGTGAACGAGAGCATGGCCACCGGACGCGTGGAGGTGCTCGTGCAGCGCGCGCTGCTGCTCAACGCATCGTCCACCCCGCCGATTTATATCGAGGACAAAACGGCCGAAAACGAGGCCGTGCGCCTGAAGTACCGCTATTTGGACCTGCGCCGCCCCTCCATGCAGCGCACGCTGCGCATGCGGCATCAGGTCACGTCCGCCATCCGGCGGCATCTGGAGGAATGCGGGTTTATCGAAGTGGAAACCCCTATCCTCAGCAAGTCCACGCCCGAGGGCGCGCGCGACTATCTGGTGCCCAGCCGCCTGCACCCCGGCACGTTTTATGCGCTGCCGCAGTCTCCGCAGATTTACAAGCAGCTGTTGATGCTGGCCGGGTTTGACCGCTATTACCAGCTGGCCCGCTGCTTCCGCGACGAGGACAGCCGCGCGGACCGCCAGCCGGAGTTTACGCAGGTGGACCTGGAGATGTCCTTTGTCAATCCGGAGGATGTGCAGCGCGTGGTGGAGGGCGCGTTTGCGCGCGTCCTGCGGGAGACCAAGGGGCTGGAAATTCCGCTGCCGCTTCCGCGCATGACCTGGCGGCAGGCGATGGACGAGTACGGCTCCGACAAACCGGACACCCGCTTTGGCATGAAGCTCCGGGATGTGACGGAATTGGTGCGCGGCTGCGGCTTCGGCGTGTTCGAGACGGCGCGCAGCGTGCGCGGCTTTAACGCCGAGGGCGGCGCGGCGCGCCTGTCCCGCAAGGAAATCGACGCGCTGGGCGATCTGGTCAAGACGTATCACGCCAAGGGCCTGGCCTGGTTGACGCTGGATGCGGCGGACGGCCATGTGAAGAGCTCTTTTGCCAAGTTCATGGCGCCGGATGTGCTCCAGGCGCTGCTGCAGGCCATGGACGCCAAGCCCGGCGACGCGCTGTTCTTCGTGGCCGATGCGCCCAACACCGCCTGCACGGCGCTGGGCCAGCTCCGCCTGCATCTGGGGCGCAAGTTCGGCCTGACGGATGAGAACCAGTTCAACCTTTTGTGGGTGACGGAATTCCCGCTGCTGGAGTGGGACGAGGAAGAGGGCCGCTTTGCGGCGATGCACCATCCCTTTACCAGCCCCATGGACGAGGACGAACCCTATATGGAAAGCGACCCGGGCCGCGTGCGCGCCAAAGCGTACGACCTGGTGCTCAACGGCGTGGAGATGGGGTCGGGCTCCATCCGTATCCATGAGAGCAGCCTGCAGGAGCGCATGTTCCGGCTGCTGGGCTTCACGACCGAGCAGGCATGGAACCGCTTCGGGTTCCTGCTGGAGGCGTTTCAGTACGGCACGCCGCCGCACGGCGGGTTTGCCTTTGGCGTGGACCGTCTGGTCATGATTCTTGCGGGCCGCGACAGCCTGCGCGACGTGCTGGCCTTCCCCAAGGTGCAGAACGCCTCGTGCCTGATGATGAACACGCCTTCTGCGGTGACGCAGGAGCAGCTGGACCTGTTGAAGATTCGAACGCTGACTGAAGAATAAAGGGAGGGGGCCTGGATGCGGCAAATCGGAGAAGTCGTACAGGCGCAGGACGGCAAGCTGGTCGTGGCCTTCGAACGTCCGGAGGCCTGCCAGCACTGCAACGGGTGCCTGGATAAGCGCTGTACGCGCGTGGAGCTGTCCGCGGACGCCAAGGTGGGCGACCGGGTGGAAGTGGAAATGCCGGCGCAGGGGCTGGTGAAGGCGTCGATGCTGGCGTATCTGGTGCCGCTGGGCATGCTCCTGCTGGGCATCTGGCTGGGCATGGCGCTGCATGGCAGCCTGGGCGTCGGCATGGACGCCGAGCTGTTCGGCGTGCTGTGCGGGCTGGCGCTGCTGGCGCTGTCGTATCTGTTGGTGCGGGCCATTGACCGCCGCCTGGCCGCAAGAGGCGTCGGTTGGCGGCCGCGCGTGGTGCGGGTGCTCAGCCCGCAGGAATGCCCCGGGGAAAGCGCCGGGCGAGAGGAGGAATAGCATGTCCCAATTCGTGCGCGAGGTAGGCGAGCAGGAGTTTGACGCGGCCGTTGCCGCAGCGAAGGTGGTGCTGGCGGATTTCTGGGCGCCCTGGTGCGGCCCCTGCCGCATGCTGGCCCCACATCTGGACGCCGTGGCGGAAAAGATGGCGGGCGAGGCGGCCTTTATCAAAATCAACGTGGACGAAGCGCCTGCGCTGGCCAAGCGCTTTGGCGTGATGAGCATCCCCACGCTCATTGTGTTTCAAAACGGCGAGGAAGCGGCCCGCATGGTGGGCGCGCGCGGCCGTGCGGAAATAGAGGACGCCGTGCGGGAGTGGCTGTAATCCAACATAACCGGCGCAGCCGGCCTTTTCCGACGGCCTTTCGCTGCAAGGCTGTTTCTCAGCCTTGCAGCGAAGGGAACATCATGTTCCTGTGCGCGAAGCGCATGGGCGGAACATGATAGCGGAAGCGGCTTGCAGCCGCTCCTCGCGGCGTACACGCCGCCGCTGCGGATGGCACAGGAAGGGGCTGGCCGCCCCTTCCTGCATCCCCGCAGAAGTGTTCTCAATTTGTCGATACGCCGAGCCCTGCGCGTTTCCCCGGCCGCGCCCCAGGCGCAGGGGAAACGTGTCCTGGCGAAAAAGGACGGCGCAGCCGGCCTTTTTCGACAAACTGAGCCCCCGCTTCTTGCCGAAGCGGGGGCGAATTGTTGGTGCGGTTGTCCGGCCGTTTGGCCGTGTGTTGTTGCCTGCCCGTGAATTACTCGATGACCTTCGTTACCACGCCCGAACCGACCGTCCGGCCGCCTTCCCGAATGGCAAAACGCAGACCTTCCTCAATGGCAATCGGCGTAATCAGCGTGCACTCCATGTCCACGTTGTCCCCCGGCATGACCATCTCTACTCCCTCAGGCAGCTTGATGTTCCCCGTCACGTCCGTCGTCCGGAAGTAAAACTGCGGCCGGTATCCGTTGAAGAACGGCGTGTGCCGTCCCCCCTCTTCCTTCGTCAGCACGTACACCTGCCCCATATAATGCGTGTGCGGATGTATCGTCCCCGGCTTGGCCAGCACCTGGCCGCGCTCGATTTCCGTCCGCTGTACGCCGCGCAGCAACACGCCGATGTTGTCCCCCGCTTCCGCCTGGTCCAGCAGCTTCCGGAACATCTCCACGCCCGTTACCACCGTCTTGCGCGTCTCGTCCATCAGACCGACAATCTCTACCGTGTCCGATACCTTGACCGTCCCGCGCTCCACGCGCCCGGTCGCTACCGTCCCGCGCCCCGTAATCGAAAATACATCCTCGACCGGCATCAGGAACGGCTTGTCCGTGTCGCGCTCCGGAGACGGAATGTACGCGTCCACCGCTTCCATCAGCTCATAAATGCACTTGCAGTCCGCGTTGTTCTGCGGGTCGCTCCCGTCGTTGAGCATGTACTCCATCGCCTTGAGCGCAGACCCACGCACGATCGGAATCTCGTCCCCCGGAAACTCGTACTGGCTCAGCAGGTCCCGAATCTCCATCTCGACCAGCTCCAGCAGCTCCGGATCGTCCATCTGGTCCGTCTTGTTCAAAAATACCACGATGTACGGTACACCGACCTGCCGCGCCAGCAAAATGTGCTCCCGCGTCTGCGGCATCGGCCCGTCCGGCGCCGATACAACCAGAATCGCTCCGTCCATCTGCGCCGCGCCCGTTATCATGTTCTTCACATAGTCCGCATGCCCAGGGCAGTCTACGTGCGCGTAGTGCCGCTTCTCCGTCTGGTATTCCACGTGCGCCGTGTTGATGGTGATCCCTCTCGCCTTCTCCTCCGGCGCTTTGTCTATCTCGTCGTATTTCATCACTTCCGCGTTGCCCGCTTTCGCCAGCACCATCGTGATCGCCGCCGTCAGCGTCGTCTTGCCATGGTCTACGTGCCCTATCGTGCCGATGTTCACATGCGGCTTGTTCCGTTCAAATTTCTGCTTCGCCATGGGGGTTTCTCCTCCTT
>DVFI01000102.1 GCA_018713305.1 Candidatus Avichristensenella intestinipullorum | reverse complement strand
CCGGTATATGCACAGCGCGCTGCCGGCCGTATCCAGGGACCCTTCCACCACCAGCAGCTCCATCTCCTCCGGCGTCGTGATCGCCTGCCGGTTCTGCGTGGTGACGAACGGCGCGGGCAGGGCGTCGCCGGGGATTCCCTGCGTTTTCGCCAGGCTGCGCTCTCCGCGCCCTTTCCAGCCTGCCGGCGGCGGCGTATGGCGCGCCTTCAGGCCAGCGCCCGCTCCGCTGCGGCGTATATGTCGTTGAGCGCCCGCTCCTGTTCCGGCGTGATTTTCTTTTCACAGGGCTGCGCTTCCAGGCTTCCGAGCTGCTCCCGCGCCGCTTCCAGCGCGTCACGACAGCCGTTCTGCTGCCACTGCGCCAGGCTGGAACGGTCAAAGATTCCCCCGCTTTTCACCATATCGTAATGGTCGAGCGTCCTGTCCGTATTGAGGAATCCGCCCTGAAGATGCTCCCGGACATAGGCCGTCAGGTCCTCCTCC
The DNA here is from genome assembly GCA_018713305.1 of Candidatus Avichristensenella intestinipullorum. GTDB lineage: Bacteria > Bacillota > Clostridia > Christensenellales > Aristaeellaceae > Avichristensenella > Avichristensenella intestinipullorum. Next base: position 11,245 of record DVFI01000102.1, on the reverse strand, counting down.
TCGTCCTCCGCCTCCTCCAGCCCGGCGATGAGCGTTTCCAGCTGCCGCATCATTTCCAGGTCCACAATCAGCTGCAGCGGGCTGAATATCTCATCCAGCGCCAGGGAGCCGATGCAGTAAAAATACCGGGCGCCCTGCAAGCAGCCCGCGGTCATCAGGGAGCCGCGCTCAAAGCAGGACTGCGCGCCGCACCGCTTGGCCAGCGTGTGCACATTGGTAGAGCGGTAGGAAACCTCCTCGCCCAGCAGCTGCGCGTACAGGTCCGCCGCCATCCGCTCCAGCAGGAATTTTTCCGGGGACCCGAAGCTCAGCCCCATCGTGCGCAGGTCAAAGGGCAGCAGGTTGGGACGGATATCGACGCGCAGGCCGGTCATGGCATGCAGAAGATAGGCGCAGCCCAGCGTTTCCGCCAGGTTGACCGCAAACCCGTCCGTTACGCTCATGGGCGTGGAAATGCCCATCATGGACATCGTATACACATAGGCGGAATCCAGCCGCTCCGCATGCCGGACAATGGAAAGGACGGAGCTCCCGGCCAGCGTCAGCGGCGAGGGCGGAAACGCCGGCAGCCTCCGAATCGGACTTCCCATCGCCTCCGCCATGGGAAACAGCCAGTCCGCCGACAGCGCGGACGACGGCTCGGGGTCGCCGTGCCCGCACCACAGGCAGCTGACCATGTACTTGTGCAGCGATTCCAGCGCGCCCGGCACGTCATGCGCATAGCCCGGCGCGTTGGCCTCGATGCCGTACCGTTCTGCCAGCGCCTGGCAAAGCTGCGTCTGGCGCGCCAGCGTTTCGCGGGTAAAATACGCGGCCTCTCCCTCGTCTGCGCCAAGGCGGCTGGCATAGATGCCGATTTTCCCGCCCAGGCGGCGGGAAGGCGGAGGATACGCCGCGGTGCGCAGCGTTTCCAGATACCGGCGCAGCGCGCCCTCCGGCAGCGTGACGCGGCCATGAGAGACGGAGAACCCCGCCTGCTCCGCCCGCGCCTGCAAGGGCTCTTCGGGAACGGCGATGCCCAGCTGCGACAGCAGCGCCAGCGCCTTATGCAATATCCTGTCCGCCTGTGCAGACGGCATCCAGGTACCCGGCTGAATCTTCATACGCTTCACCTACAGATTTTCCCAGACCGCCCGGTCCAGGCAGACGGTCAGCTTCGGATGTCTTTGCAGCTGCGACGCCGGCGTTTCGGCCGAAACCGGTTCGCACAACGCCTTTCGCATCACAGGCGCTTTCTTCGCGCCGGTCGCCATCAGCATTGCCTCGTCCGCCTGCAAAAGCCTCGGCAGGCCGATGGTCATCCCATGCGACGGGCATTCGGCGCCGCCGAAGTACTTCCGTCCGACCGTCGCCGTCACCGCATCCAGCGCGACGACCTGGCAGGCCGGCTGCACCGGCGCGCCCGGCTCGTTAAAGCCGATATGCCCGTTCATGCCTACGCCCAGCAGCGCCAGCCCGATGCCGCCGCAGCGCTCTATCCACGCGTCCACGCGCGCGCATTCGGCCTGCGGCTCTTCCGCCTTTCCGTTCCAAAGCAGCATCCGCTCTTCGGGGATGGCCGCAGGGGTATAAAAGCAGTCGCGCATGACCTGGCAGCAGGAGCCCTTCGTCTCGTAGCCGATTCCCTGCCATTCGTCCAGGCCGACGTACCGCGCAGACGCCAGGTCCACCTCGCCCTGCGCCTGCATCTGCACCAGCCGTGCCAGCATCTGCAGGGGCGTATCGCCTGCGGCAAAGCACATCAGCGCGCCCGGATGCCGGCGAATGTAGCCGGCGATGTACGCCGCCACCTCTGCGGCCAGCGTCTCGGGCGTATCCTCTATCCAGATTTTCATGCGTCTTCCCCCTGTCTGTCCGCCTCTTTGAGCACGCGCAGCGCTGTCTGGGGACGGTTGGTCATCAGCACATCCACGCCCATGTCGCGCATGCGCAGCATGTCTGCGGGGTCGTCCACCGTCCAGACGTTTACCTGCAGTCCCGCGTGCTTCGCCTCCCGCATCGTTTCGGCGGAAAGCATGGTATAATCCGGGTGCAGCGCGTTTGCGCCGCAGGCCGCAGCGTACTCGGCCGGCCGGTACAAATCGCAGCCATACAGGAGCCCCGTGGGGGTTTCCGGCGCCATCTGCTTTGCCCGCACCAGGGACAGATGGCGAAACGACGAAAGCAGCACGCGCTCCGGCCGCAGGTATTTTCGGATTTCTTCGATGACCAGGCGTTCCAGGTCCGGATAATCCAGTACGTAGTTTTTCAGCTCCAGATTCAGCGCAATGCCGCTCTCGCGCGCCAGCTTCAGCAAATCGCGCAGCAGCGGAATGCGCTGCCCCGCAAACTGCGCGCCCCTGCGGACGCCGGCGTCCGCGCGCAGCAGCTCGTCATACGTCAGCCTTGCAATCCAGCCGGAGCGGTCGGTCGTCCCGTCGATGGTTTCGTCATGGCACAGCACGAGCTGCCCGTCGCGGCTGAGGTGCACGTCGGTCTCGATGCCCGCGGCGCCCATTTCCACCGCCTTTTCAAACGCCAGCATCGTATTTTCCGGGTATTGGGCGCTTGCGCCCCGGTGCGCATAAATCAGCATGCGGCTCCCTCCTATTGTTTGACGGCGCCGACCACCAGGCCCGTAATCAGGCGGCGCTGGAAAATCAGATACACGACAATGACCGGCGCCGCGATAATGACCGCGGCGGCGGCGGTGAGCGCCACGTCCATGGAATACTTGGTTCGGAAGGCGTTGAGCCCCAGCGGCACGGTGCGCAGCTTGTCGCTGGAAATCATGATGGTGGGCAGCATAAAGTTATTCCAGCTGGAAATCAGGTTAAAGATAATAATGGAAATCACGGCGGGCTTGACCATCGGGGTGACAATGGAAAACAGCGTCCGGTACTCCCCCGCGCCGTCGATGCGCGCCGACTCGATGAGCGAGATGGGCAGCTCGCGCATGAAGCTTTTCATCAGAAACACCGAAAACGCCAGCCACAGCGCAATCTGGGGCAGAATGACCGCGGCGTGCGTGTTCATGATGCCCATGTTCTTCACGTTATAAAACAGGGGAATCATGATAAGCTCAAAGGGGATGAGCAGCCCGAAGATGACCAGCGCGTCCACCAGCTTTTTGCCGTGATAGTGCAGATAGCACAGGCTGTAGGCAATCAGCACGGAAAACAGCACAATGCCGCCCACCGTCAGCACGGCAATCAGAATGCTGTTGACAAAGTAGGTGGAAAACCTCGCAGCGTTCCAGGCTTCCAGGTAGTTGTCAAACCGGAGCGTCTGCGGCAGCGCCAGCGGGCCCATGCGCACCAGCTCCTGGTTGGTCTTCAGCGACGTCATGACCACCCAGAGCACGGGAAGCAGAGAATAGGCGGAAAACAGGAGAACCCACAGATAGTCCGACAGCCGCGCATGTTCCGACAGACGGCTTTTCTTCATTGGGCCGCCCTCCTTTCCGCCACATGGTTGTACACAAGGGACACGGTAAACAGGAGCACGGCCAGCGTGATGGAAATGCTGGCGGAAAACCCCACCCGATTGCTCTGTATGCCTTCGCTGTAGGCATAGTAGGACAGAATATACGAGTTGTAGCCGGGGCCGCCGCGGGTGGTGATGTATACCACATCGAGCACCTTAAAGGAGCTGATGATTTGCAGCAGCACGGCCGAAAGCGTCGTTCCCCGGATGCTGGGCAGCGTAATATGGAAAAACTGTTTGCGCCGGTTGCAGCCGTCCATCCTCGCCGCTTCATACAGCGCAGGATCGACCCCCTGCATGGCGGCGCAGAACACGACGGTATCAAACCCGTACGAAAGCCAAATGTAAATGCCCAGCAGCGACCACATCACCAGCGACGGATCCCCCAGCCAGGAGGACTTCAGCGCCCCCAGGCCCACCGCCTCCAGCGCCGCGTTGATAGGCCCGTTGGTCGGCTCATACATCCAGGTCCAAATCAGGCATGTCACCGTCACGGACAGAATCTGCGGCATGAAGAAGACCAGCTGCCAGACATTGGCGCCGCGCAGGCTGTGGCGTACCAGGATGTTCGCCTGAAAAATGCCAATGGTAATGGGCAGCGCGGTCCCGAGCACCATCCAGAACAGGTTGTTCTCCAGGGCCGTATAGAACAGGCTGCCCTCGCCGGTCAGCAGCTCGACATAGTTTGCCAGGCCGACCGGTTCGTACCGGGTCAGGCCGTTCCAGTTGGTAAAGCTGATAAAAAACGTCTGAATAAAGGGCACCAGCACAAACGCGATAAAGATTGCCATCCCCGGCAGAACCATGGAGTATGCAATCATATCGTTTCGCAGCCCGTATGCCTTGCGTTGTTGATTCACGCCGCTTCCCCTCCCTGTCGCGGGTTTGCCGAAACCCGGTTTTCTCCAAACTGACGGCGTGCGCGTCAGTCCAGCGCTCTTCGGGAGCAAACGCCTGCGTCTGCACGGATACCTGCCCGGCCGTCCCGGCCGGCTGCCCGAAGCGTCTGCAGCGTTTCGGACAGCCGGCCCCGTCCATAAATGGCGCGGTTTTTTCGCGGCCCGTCAGCAGGGAGCGTTACTGGGCCTCGCTGACCGCCTGTTCATACCTGTCGTTCATCTGCTCCCAGGCCTGTTCGGGCGTCAGCTCGCCCAGCATCACCTGCTGGCTGGTCTTGGTCAGCACGTCGAACATGCCGGGCGCGGCGTTATCCAGGAAATAGCCCACCTTCTGGTCCGCCGTGTTGGCCATGAACTCCTCGCGCAGCGGCGATACCGTCAGGCCTTCGCTGTCAAACTTGACGCTGGGGGTATAGCCCGCCTCGTAGAACTGGGCGACGATTTCCGGGTCAAAGAACGCGTCTACAAAGTCCGCGAAGAAGGCGCGCATGGTCGGGTCGTTGTCAAAGTCCTTGTTCAGCGCCCAGCTGAAATCCACCGCATTGGTGCCGTACTCGCCGGGATACGGGAACACGCCGGTTTCAATGCCGGTGGCCTCGAAGTCGGCAATGCGCCAGTCGCCGTCGTAGGTCATGGCCACGTTGCCCTTGCCGTACACGTTGGCGATGTATACCAGGTGGTCGATGCCCAGCACGGTCTCCACATCGCCCAGGTAGCCCGCGTCGCACCAGCGCTTGAGCAGCGCAAACGCTTCTATCCAGGCGTTCTTCACCGTCTCCGGCGTGCTCTGCTGGAAATACCAGGCGCGCACGTCTTCAATGCCGGCCGTGTTCATCACATAGCAGTACAGAAGCCAGAGAATCTGGCGGTTGGAAAGGCCCGCGTTCGCCAGGGGCAGATAGTCCGACTCCGCCTTAATCTTGGCCATGACGGCCTCCAGCTCTTCAAAGGTGGTCGGGATGCTCAGCTCCAGCTCCTCGAAGATGGCCTTGTTGTAGAAAAAGGCGCAGGGGCTCATGGTGAAGGGCACCGAGTAATACTGGCCGGGCGTGCGCTGGTTGTTAAAGGACAGCGCGCCTTCCAGGGAGCGTTCGACAAAGTTGCGTTCTTCCACGATGTCGGAAATCTCGCTGATGTAGGGCAGAAGCTCCTGCTGGAGCAAATCGTCCACCGAGAAAATTTCCGGGCCGCTGCCGCTGCTCAGTTCCAGCCTGAGCTTGATGCCGTGATCGTTCGCGCTGTCGTCCACCAGCTCGATATTGGGCCATTTTTCCTTGAGCTTCGCCGCAACATTGGCGAAAATCTCGCGGCGGGCGTCGTCCGCCAGGTGTCCCAGCACGCGAACCTCGCGGCTGATGTTGTAGTCGATTTCCGTCTCCGCGGCCAGCGCGGAGGAGAACGTGCCCGTCAACAAGGCGAGCACAAAGACGAGAGCCAGTACCCTTTTACCCATGGTGAAACCTCCTTGCGTTTTCTTATTGCATGCGCAGCTGCCGCGCGTAGCGGTCGAGCGCTCCGAAAGAGGCGCACCGGCCGTGCTCCACGTAGTAGCTTCCGCATAGCGAGCCCAGTTTTGCCGCCTGCGCGAGCGACAGCCCGCCCAGCAGCCCGGCGCACAGGCCAGCGTTGAAGCTGTCTCCGCCGCCCGTGGAAAGGCGGGGATTTTGCACCACATGGTTGGGAAAGCTGTACGAAGCCCCTTCCCCGAACGCATGCGTGTCACCTACATGATGAAATACAATCGCATATCCTTCCAGGCTGGACAGCAGCGCAGGGCCGGTAATGTTTTCCGTATCCAGCAGGGCCTTGCCCAGCGCGCGCTTTTCGTTCTCGTTCAGGCTCAGCACCACCTTGCTCCTGCGCCCGCACCGGCGCATCGTCCGCGCCACGCGCCGCAGTTCGTCCCCCGTCCTGCGTGCGCAGTCTGACAGGTCGAAAAACATCCATTCCGGAAACCCGTCCGCTTCCAGGACATGCTCCAGCACGCCCTCCCACAGCTCCTGCGCAAAGGCCAGTTCGCTCCAGTTGACAAATGCGGCCAGCGCGCAGCCCCGGTAAAACGTCCGCAGCGGCTGCAGCCCCGCGCGCTCGCGCGCCAACGCCCAGTCCAGCACGTTCACGTCGCGATTGAGCGCGCACATCAGCTTGCCGTCGGCAAATTCATAGGACAGGGACTGTCCCGGATTGCCGATGGTCAATACGTTTTGCGGGGCGAACGCTTCGGCAAACAGCGGATGCAGCGCGGGATAGCCCAGCGCGCCCACCAGGCGCGTATCCACGCCCAGCGCCGCCAGCCCCGCCGCGGTATTGGGCGCATTCCCGCCGATTCGCTCCTCAATCGGGTCCAGCTCGACCGACGCGCTGCGCCCGTGCCGGGACGCCACAAAGTCGCCGAATTCTTCCAGCGTTGCAAAGTACGACGGGCTGTCCCCCGCGTTTCCCTGCCGCACGGGGCGAACAAGCGTATCGATGAAGCCGTCGAACCCGACAACCGCGCGTCTGGAATGCAGTTTTTCCTGCCAGTCCGCAGGCAGGGACGGAAAATCACGCAAGGTGCTCAGCTCACTTTTTGTACATTACTTATTAAAGTTTGTTAACTAATCTGGCAAAAAAAGAGGTCCCTCTCATCCGTCTGAAAACAGCGCCTGCAGCTTCTGCTCCGTCGCCAGCAGCGCCGCGCCGGCAATGCTTGGCTCCGTACACAGCTGCGGCTTGCATACCAGGTGGCAGCTGCTCAGCCGCGCCAGATATCGGTTCACCGCGTCCGTCAGCCGCTCGCCCAGCAGGCGCGCCGTATAGCCGCCCAGCACCACCGTATCCAAATCGAGCAGGCAGTTGATATTCGCAATGGCCAGCGCCAGATATCCTCCGACCTCGTCGGTCAGCGCGCGCAGCGTCTCTTCCCCCTCCTGCGCGCATGCCTTCCCCTCCGCCAGCCGCGCAAAGAATGGATATTTCCCGCAGAGGGTCTGCAGGCTGACGCGGTTTTCCAGCCAGCCGCGCCGCGCAGGATCGGTTTCGAAGTCGCGGTCGAACACCATGAACCCAATCTCGCCGCCGAAGTTCTGCCGTCCGCGGCACAGCCTGCCCTGTACGATAAGCCCGGCGCCCAGGCCGGTCCCCAACGAAACATACAGCAGGTCCGTGCCGGCGTCGTGCAGGCCCGTGGCGTATTCTCCCAGCGCCGCGGCGTTCGTATCGTTTTCCAGATACATCGGCAGCTTCAGCCGCTCGGACAGGCCGGCAAGAATCGGCTTGCAGTCGATATCCTCCAAAATGCCCACCGCGGGCGCGGCGGATACCGTCACCTTCTCCACATCCACAATGGCCGGGACGCCCATGCCTACGCCCGCAATGCGCGAGCGTTCCACGCCCGACTGCGCGATAACCTTCTCCACCAGCGAAAGCAGCTGATGCGTCATCACTTCCCGGAACCGGCCCATCACGCGCTCCTGCAGCACGAGCGCAATCCCGCCGCGCAAGTCCACCATGCCCGCGCGCAGATAATCGCCCTCGTATTCCACGCCGACCGAATAGTAGGCGGACGGTTCAAAGCGGAGCATCTGTGGCTTGCGGCCCATGGCGGTCACGCCGTCCCCCGCTTCCGTAACGATGCCGGTTTCCAGAAAATGCGCGACAATTTTCATGACGGTCGGCATGCTGATATTGGTGATCCGGGAGATTTCCGCCCGGGAAAGCTCGTTCTTCTGTTCCAGCAGCCGGTACACGTTCTGCCGGTTCATCATTTTCAAATCCGTGGCGAGATAGGGTTTCATGGGCATCCCCCATTTAGTAAATGAACTTTACTAAGTTAAGTATACCGCCTCGTTCCCCCCTTGTCAACCCCTTTTTCATGCGCGAAATCATGCCGGCAAGACGGACGCCCACGGCCTGCCCCATCGCCCCTTCCCCTGCGGCCAGGAACAACATGAAAGCCCCGCGCGGGAACCCGTCGGCAGCGGAGCCATGGCTGCATACCGTGCTTTTTCGTCCTCCTCCGCGGAATCGGGCAAAAACGCATTGGCGTCCCTCCCCCCGGATTGCTTTTGGGCCCGGGATGGTGTATAATGCCGACAGTTAGATATGACTAATCAAAGAACGTTGCGAACTGGAGGCGGTTTGTTTGCCGGAATTTGGCAAAATCGAAAGCACCCTGTTTGTGCCCATGCTTGGCCGGCTTTACGCAAGCGAGCAATTCCCGGACATTCTCTATGACGAAAAGGCCCTTGGGCTGAAAGAAAAGCTCCCCGCCGGGCTGCTGGAACAGGACAGGCAGGGGCAATATCCCTTGATTGCTTCCGCTTCCCGTTCGGCAAACATGGACCGGTGCATCCGGGATTTTCTCGGCCGCAACCCCCGGGGCGCCATTGTGCAGCTTGGGGTTGGTCTGGAGACGGCCTTTTACAGGAATGACAACGGGCATACCCGCTGGTATGGGGTGGATGTGCCGGATGTGATTGCCTACCGGCGGGAGCTCCTGCCGGAGCCGGAGCGTGAAGCGTATCTGGCCGCAGACGCCTTTGCCGACGGCTGGATAAGAAGGGTGCGCGCCGATTGGGCGGAACCGCCGCTGCTCGTCACCGCCGGCGGCCTGTTTCACTACTTCCCGGAGGAAAGGATTCTGGGCCTCCTGCGGATGCTGCAATCGTATGGCCGCATCGAAATGGTGTTTGATGCCGTCAGCCAGCGCGGTCTGGCCAGGATGCGCAAGAAGTACATGAAGCAGGTAGGCCATGCCGAGGCGGAAATGTTTTTCCACGTGGACAGCGCGCAGGCACTGGCCGCCCGCGTCGGCGGGGCTGTCCGCGTGCTGGCGGAGGAGCCCTATTACCGGCACATCCCGCGGCGGGGGCTGAAGGCCTCCACGAAACTCAGCATGGATGTCTCCGACCGGCTGGGGATGGTCAAGATGATTCGCCTGGCCCTGGGAGAATCGGGCAGAAAGGACGACGCATGAACTGGGCGCGCACGTTCCTGGACGGGCTTGCCATGGCCGCCTGCTTCAATCTGTTTGCCGCTTTGGTGGCGCTTTACAATCCCCGGCTGATGTTTGCCTGCTATCCGGCGGCCATTGTCAAAGACGCGCCGGAGCCGCCGACCCGGGCGGAAAGCCGCTTTTACTGGCTGTGGTCTGGTTTCGGGGCGCTGCTTCCCCCCTTCTCCTGTACGGCGCCGTCAGCGCCCTGGAAGGCGAAACAACGGGGTTCTGGAGGCTGTTTCTGACGGGGTATGTCCAGTGGATGCTCGTCAACGTCTGCGACCTGGTCTTTCTGGATGTCTGGCTGATGCAAAAGAAAGCAAAAAGCCGTTTCGTCATTCCGGGCACGGAGGGGCATCCCGGCTATTCGTTCCGGGCATGGATGACGCGCTATGCGCTGCCGGAGCATCTGCTGCAATGTCCGCTCATCCTATGCCCGCTGATGGCGGCGCTCCAGGCAGGGCTGGGGCTGGGGCTGCAAGGAATACTGCGATAGCAAGGAGATGATTTCATGAAGCAGAATCAGGACAGGCAGGCGGACATCCGCCTGGGTACGCACGGCGAAAACTACGGCAACTGGATGTCAACCCCCGTGTTCTATATGGTAGGCGGCCTGCTGGCGCTGGCCGTATTGCTGGCGGCATTGTCTTTCGCCGTGTTCCGTCTGGCTGTGACGGGGATACTGTTCGCGGCCACCGCCGTCCTGCTGCTGGCGCTGCTTTTCTGGATTTCCTGGATTCGGCGGCAGTATGCCTTTGGGGGCGGCGGCGTGATGGAGCGCGTCCACAAGAAAATCCTCTCCCAGCTGGACTACGACGGACAGGGCGCCCTGCTGGACGTGGGCTGCGGCTCCGGGGCGCTGTCCATCCGGGCGGCGCTTGCCTGGCCCCAGGCCCGGGTGGTGGGCGTCGACTATTGGGCGGCCGTGTACCATTACAATCAGGTCCTCTGCGAGAAGAACGCCGAAAGCGAGGGCGTGGCCGACCGCTGCCGCTTTCAGCACGGGGACGCCCGTCGTCTGGACTTCCCCGATGAGAGCTTTGACGCCGTGGTGAGCAATTATGTCTATCACAACATCACCGGGGCAGACAAGCGAGAACTGCTCCTGGAGACCCTCCGGGTGCTGAAAAAGGGCGGCGTGTTCGCCCTCAACGACGAGATGAAGCCCCGGATGTACGGGGACATGGAAGCCTTTGCCCAAGACCTGCGCGACATGGGCTACCGGGAAGTCCGGCTCATCGACACGGCCACGGAAGCCTTCGGCTGCCGCCGCCGGGCGGCGCTGCTGATGCTGGGCGAATCCCGAATGCTGGTGGGGCGCAAGTAATGCGGGCCTGCGCGGCGGAGCGGCGCGCGGGCCGCCGGAAAGTCCCGCGGCGCCCGCGCCCTTCCGCCGGCCTCCCGCGTCCTTCATGACGGCGGCCCGCTTTGACGCTGCCATATCGTTTCCCGTATCGCGCATCGGGCGAATTTCCCGCTTGACTTTTCAGCGGGCATTTGCTATGCTGTGAGCGATAACCGCCGGGTTATGTCTTACCCCATTCCGTTAGGCCATGCAAGGGATGGAGGATAAGGCGCTTTTTTTATTTTAGGGCCGCCGGATTCCCCCGCAGGGAAACGGCAGGGAAACGGAGGGATGAGCATGCCGCCTGGCAAAGCCCAATGACGGGCGCAAGCGCAGCGCAGAAACAATCCCATACGGTCATCCGATACCAGCAATCCGCCGGGATTTCATTTTGTTGTGTAGTAGGCCTGTGTTACACAAACACAGGCCTTCAGCTTGTCGAAAAAGGCCGGCGCTGCCGGCCTTTTCCGCCAGGACACGTTTCCCCTGCGCCCTGGGGCGCGGCCGGGGAAACGTGCAGGGAAACCTTGCTGCGCAAGGCTTCCGAACCCGCCGCAC
>DVFI01000101.1 GCA_018713305.1 Candidatus Avichristensenella intestinipullorum | reverse complement strand
CCTGGAAACCAACGTCGGGCAGGACGCGGGCAGCCTGGGCGCCATGGCCTGCGCGGCGGTGGGACTCGGCTTCTGGCCCGGCTATGAGTCCGTGCAGGGCGTCCATCAGCTGCGCAGCCGCTGCACGCCCGCCCGGGAAACTCAATCCGTATACCGCGCGCTCCTGCCCGTTTTCCAGCAGGCCGCCTCCATGCAGGCGGAGCTGGGCGAGCGTCTGGCGCGGCTGTAACCCCATGACCCGAGCACGGGTTCGTGCTATATTGATACAAGGAGGGACCCATTGTATGAAAAAGGTACTGTCTCTGCTCCTGACTACCATACTGGTGCTGTCTTTGTGCTCCTTCGCTTCCGCCGAAGCGGTGGACGGCACGGGCAAGGTTGTCGGCGTTGCGACCCAGCATATGGGCAACGCGTGGAACCGCAACTGTGTGCAGGCCATCAAGGACGTGCTGGAACCCCTGGGCTTCACCGTAGAGCACCAGGACGGCGGCGGAATGACCACCCAGCAGGTGGCCGCTGTCGAAAACTTCATCACCAAGGGCGTAGACTATATCATTGTGGCCGGCGGCGAAGGCGGCGCATTCAACAGCGTCTCCATCCAGGCCCGTGACGCCGGCATCCCCGTCATCGGCGTGGACATGTTCCTGGACGGCGCCATCACCGGCATCATGTGCGACAACTGGAGCGGCGGTGTGCAGATGGGCATTTATGCCGTCAACCAGATGCAGGGAGAAGGCAAGTACATCCTGCTGGATACCTCCGGCTGGGCCACGCTGCTGGATCGCGGCGAGGGCGCCGAATCCGTCCTCTCCTCCTTCAGCAACATCCAGAAAGTCGGCGAAACGCGCGAGGTCTCCGCTGCCGACCCGGTAACGCAGGGCTATGAAGTCACCAAGGCCGCGCTGACCGCCGATCCCGATATCAAGGCGGTGCTGGTCACCTGGAACATGCCCGCGGTCGGCGTATACAACGCGCTGCTGGAAATGGGCAAGGTGGAGGACGTGACCATCATCTCCGCCGATACCGGCGACGACGTCATCAGCGCCATGCTGGAAGACACCGCCGGCGCCTGGGGCTTCATGGGACAGAATTCCTATGAGCTGGGCACGCTTGCCGCTCAGTCCGTGCTGACCCATCTCCAGGGCGGCGATGTCCCCTTCGCGCAAATCGGCACTACCTACTTTGTCACCAACGACGACTATGTGCTGGGCGACATCAAGACCGTGAAGATTCAAACGCCGCAGGAGCATTGGACGGAAGTCCTGGAACCGGTGCTGGGAACGCTGGAAGACTATCTGAAGTAAGGCCTATCCCCGCACAGGGCCGCTGCGCGCCGCACCGGGCGGTCTTCCGCACCGCCGCCGCGCAGCGGCCTGAGCTCATATGAAAACAGGGGTGAGCGCGTGAACGCAATTTTGCAGATGCGAAACATCCATAAATCCTTTGGCGCCACCCGGGCGCTGCAGGGTGTGGATTTGGATATTCTTCGGGGGCAGGTCAACGCAGTGGTGGGCTCCAACGGAGCGGGTAAGTCCACGCTGATGAAAACGCTTGCCGGTATCTATCGGCCGGATGAAGGAAAAATATTCCTGGACGGTCAGGACATCACGGGTTTGACGCCGCTCAAGCTCCAGGAATTGGGCATACAGGTCGTACACCAAGTACTCAATATCGTCGGCAGCATGTCTGTGCTGGAGAACATTCTCCTGGCCAATCCCCCGCTTCGCCACGGCGTGCTGCAATGGAAATCGGGCGCGGATACGGTGCGCGCCATTCTCGAACGCATCGATTTTCCGCTGGACTTACGCGCACCCGCCGGAGCGCTCTCGGTTTCGCAGCAGCAGTTTGTCATTCTCGCGCGCGCCCTCATCCACCAGCCCAAAGTGCTGGTGCTGGACGAACCGACGGCGAGGCTGGGCATGGAGGAAACGCAGAAGCTCTTCTCCCTCATCCGCACCCTCAAAGCGCAGGGAACCACCGTCATTTACATTTCGCACCGGTTGGACGAAATCTACACCATCTGCGACCGCATCAGCATTTTTCGCGACGGCATGCATGTGCTCAGCCGCGAGACGGACGCGCTTGGCGAGGCGGAACTGGTGCAGGCCATGCTGGGCAAGCGCATGGAAACCTTCTTTCCCAAGGTGCAGGCGAGCATCGGCGAAGAGATTCTGCGCGTGGAGAATCTGCGCGACCCGAAAACGCTTAACGGCGTCGGGTTCACCGTGCGCAGCGGAGAAATTGTGTCGCTCGTGGGCGCAGTCGGGGCGGGCAAGACCGAAATCTTGGAATGCCTGTTCGGCCTGCGCAAGGCCGACGCGGGACAAATCGTCTTTCGCGGCAAACCGCTGGGCCGCAGCCATGGCGCGCAGCGCGCCATCGGCATGGGCATGGCGCTCATCCCGGAGGACCGCGCGCTGCAGGGAATGATTGGAGACTATGCCGTGCGCGAGAATCTCTCCTCCGTGGACATGCCGCAGGCGTGCCATCTGGGCGTTTTCAGCCGCGCACGGGAGGACAGGCTGGCCCAAGGGCTGGTGCATCAGCTCGACGTGCGGCCCAACGACATCCATTACAGGATGACCGGCCTGTCCGGCGGCAACCAGCAAAAGGTCGTCGTCGGGAAATGGCTGACCAGCGATTATCCTCTGTACCTGATGGACGAGGTGACCGCCGGCGTGGATATCGAAGCGAAGGCGGAAATATACAAAATCATCGGCCGGATTGTCCAGCAGGGCAGCGCCGTGCTGCTGGCCACCGGAGACATCGAAGAAGCGATGGGTATCAGCGATAGAATCATCGTATTGTATAAGGGCAGAATTGTGCACGAATGCACCCCGTCGCAAACCACAAAGGACAGTCTGCTGGCTTATATTATGGGAGGTGGCAATCGTGCGCAGTAAGGTCATGTCCGCGGCGTTCGCAAGATTCGCCATGCCGGTGGTGCTGCTCGCGCTGGTTCTGGCCATGCAGCTGTGCCGACCGGACGCAAACCTGTTGTCCGCCGAAAACATCAAAACCATTTTCCTGCAGGCCAGCGTGCTTGGGTTCCTCTCCCTGGGCCTTTCTTTTGTGATGATTGCCGGAGAAAGCGATATTTCCTTTGCGGGCACGCTCGGCATGATGAGCGCCGTGTTCACCATGCTCATCAACGCCGGAGTCGGCTACCTGCCTGCGCTCGGCATCGTGCTGGTTATCGGCATGGCCATCGGATGCTTCATCGCCTTTATCGTCACACGCTTCGGCTTTTCCGCCTTTATCGTTTCCATTGCGGTCATGTTCATGGGGCTTGGCATCGAGCGTTCCTTCAACGAAGGCATCACCATCTGGCTGCAAAACGAAAGCGTGCTCTCCATTGGGCGCATGCAGTGGGGCGGCTTTTTCGTGCTAGGCTGGGAATTCATCGCGCTGTTCGTCGTCGCATTCTGGGTCGTGCAGAAAACGCGCTTTGGCTTTGAGCTGCGCATCGTGGGCGCCAACCGATTCGCCGCCATGGAGGCCGGCATTGCGGAACGGCGCATGAAGATACTGGCGTTTTTGCTGGCAGGCGCCCTGTATGCGCTGGCTTCCACCACCGAACCCATCCGGTACGGCGGTTCCATCGTAGGGGCGGGACAAAACTACATGCTGCCGGCGCTGTCCGCCTGCTATCTAGGTTCCACCATGTTCAAGCCCGGCAGCGTCAACATCGCCGGCACGTTCGTGGGCGCGCTGTTCATGATTTGCGTATCCAACTTTATGACCCTGCTCTCCGCGCAATACTATTTCACCCCGCTGGTGCAGGGCCTGATTCTGATTGTTGCCGTGGGGCTGTCCTGCTTTAAGAATCGCGCGACGATTCAGCAGGTAAAGATTTAAGGAGGGTGGCAAAGGATGAAGCGCGAATTGTCTTGGAAAAAGCTTTTGCCCAGCCCTCAGACGCTGTCTTTCGTCGGGCTGATGCTGCTGTGCCTGCTGGTGTTCGGTTTGCTCAAGCCCGCCTATGCGACGCTGGATAACCTGTATTCCATTGTGCTGAGCGCCTGCCTTTCCGCAGTGCTGGCCGCCGGCATGGGCGTCGTCATTTCCGCGGGCGGCTTTGACCTGTGCATCGGCCACACCGCAGGCTTTGCCGCGCTGATGTGCGGATACTTCCTGCGCACCGCCGGCATGGACCCCTATCCGTCCATCCTGCTGGCGCTCGCCTGCGCGCTCGCCATCGGGGCGGTAAACGGCTTCCTGGTGGCCTGGATGGGCATTTCCTCGTTTATCGTCACGCTTGGCATGCAATTTGTGCTGGTGGGCGTTCGCCAATGGATTACCGCCGGCAACAGCTACCGGTCCGGCAACACCATCAAAGCCCTGGCCCAGGGCAATGCGCTGGGGATTTCCAACCTGATTCTGATTTCGGCGCTTGTCCTGGCGCTCGTCGGCTTTATCATGCAGAAAACCTCTTTCGGGCGCAGGATGCAGTTTACCGGCTCGAACATCATCGCCTCGGACTACATCGGCATTCCCGTGCGGCGCTACACCTTCCTGGCGTTTCTGCTCTCGGGCGCCATCGCCGGCGTGGTGGGGATTCTCCAGTTCGGCAAGCTGACCAGCGCCACCATCAACATGGGCGACGGATGGCTCTTTAACGCGATGACCATCGCCGTGTTTTCCGGCGTCATTTTCGGTCGTTTTAAGGGGCACGGCATTGCGCTGGTCGCCCTGCTGATCACCATGATCACAACGGGGATAAACATGTTGGGCGTGTCCTCGGCCTGGACAAATTTCGTGCTGGGGCTTATCCTGCTGTTGTCCCTGTTTGCGGGCAAATACGTTCAATTGACGCACGTACATCTCAGGAAAGGGAGGACTTCTCATGGACGTGAAAAAACTGTTTAGTCTGGAAGGCAAAAAGGGATTCATCACCGGTGGCGCGCAGGGAATCGGCGCATGCCTCGCCAAAGCGTTTTCGGAGCTGGGCGCAGAGGTGGGCATTGTGGACATCAACCCGGAAAAGGCTTCCGCCACCGCGCAGGCCATCGCCCGGGAAACAGGCGGTAAGGTCAAGGCCTACGCGTGCGACGTGACATGTCCTGCCCAGGTGCAAAGCATGATGGAAAGCTTCCTGAACGACTTCGGGGAAATCACCTTTGCCGTGAACAACGCCGGCATTTTTACCGGGGAAGGCGTACTGGACATCGACCCGAAAACCTATGAATCCGTCATCGACGTCAACCTGAACGGCGTCTTTTACACCGCGCAGGCAGCCGCACGCCAGATGGTCAAACAGGGAAAGGGCGGTTCCATCGTTTCCACCGCCTCGATGAGCGCGCATATCATCAACCGTCCTCAGACCATTGCCAACTATTGCGCCAGCAAGGCGGGCATTATCCAGCTGACCAAAGGGATGGCCGTGGAGCTGGCCAAATACCACATCCGCTGCAACACGGTCAGCCCCGGATACATCCAGACGGATTTGATTGCCACCATGAAGGACATGCTCTCCACCTGGAGCGGCATGATGCCGGAAGGCAGCCGTCTCGGCTTCCCGGAGGATTTGATTGGCGCGTATGTCTATTTTGTCAGCGACGCTTCCGAATTCGCCACCGGCTCGGATTTGGTGGTAGACGGTGGATATACCATCGTGTAAAATATAGGTACGGGCCGTTCGGCATGACCGGACGGCTCTTATCTGACAAACGGAGGAATCCCCATGCAGGCCAAGATACCAGCATATCAGCGCGTATACAACGCTCTTAAGGCGCGCATCCTGGAGGGCGACTACGGCGTGGGCGAGCTGCTGCCGTCCGAGCCGGAGCTGGAACGCCAGTTCGGCGTGAGCCGGACGACGGTCCGCAAAGCGGTGGAAAACCTGTCGCGCGAGGGATTTGTCCTGGCCCAACAGGGACGCGGGACGGTGGTGCTGGATTTCAGCACCCGTCAGAACCTGAACGAAGTGACGTCCATTTCTGAAACGCTGGAGCGCAAGGGTTTTACCGTCGTGCCCAAGAGCATGTATATTGACCGCATCGAGGCGTCGCAGAAACTGGCCCGCGAGCTGGAGGTCGCCCCCGGCGCTACGTTAATCCGCATTCAGCGCATACAACTCGCAGATGGCAAACCCATCGCCATCATGCACAACTACCTGCGGGCGGAAGCAGTTCCCGGCATAGAGCGGCACTCCGGAAAATTTCATCGCCTCTATGATTTTCTGGAAACGGAATACGGCATTGTCATTGATTCGGCCTACGACCGGATTACCGCCAAGTCCGCTTCCTTTTCCGAGGCGGAAATGCTTCAGGTTCCCGTAGGCACGGCGCTCATCTATCTGATACGAAACTGCTACAGCGCCGGCAAGCCGGTCTGCGCCGACCATTGCAGCATCATCGGCGGCAGATACGATTTTGAAATCCGCATGCACGGCCGTTACCGCAAGCCCCTCTGATTCGTCGCGATTGCCGCACATCACCGCAGCAGGCCGTTAAGGCGCAGGCCCTTACCGGCCTGCGGGTATGATGGCGCCCGCCCTCCCGGCGCGGGCAAACGGCTTGCAGTGCGTGCATTCCCGCACATTCTTTCATTTTTGCGGCGTCTGTTCTTCTCCGAGCGCATGCATGATATGCGCATAGATATCCCCCGCGCGCGCGGCCCACGCGTCGCACATGCGCTGGGCCTGCCCGTGCGTGGGCACGGAAATGGTCATATCCAGCAGCGGCTCGTTCCGCTCCATCACGCGCAGGCGCACGGCATAATCGCCGTTGGGCGCGCGTTCAAAATCGGAAAGCATCTGCCTTTCCCGCCGGAAGCGTATCCGCCAGTTGTCCGCGACCCGGTTGATGCCCTCCAGGCGGGAATGCGGCACGCGCGCGCGGAACATGGACAGGGTGTCAAGGCCCTCCCCGGTCAGCGTATAGAGCATGCCCAGCGCGTGCGGGCGGCGGCGCAGCAGCCCTGCGTCGTCCAGCTCCGCCAGGCACAGCTGGAGCGTGATGTAATCCATGCCGTCATTTTCCGCCATGAACGCCAAAAGCTGCGGCGCCGTCACCGCGCCCAGGCGGTCTACGGCGTGCAGCAGCAGGAGCTTGTTTTCCAGGTCGGAAGGACGGCGCTGCATGGCGGTCAGACGATGAAGGACGCGATGTCCTCCAGCAGGGCGCCGCAGTCGTCCGCATGGATTTCCAGCGTGACCGGCTTGGAAAGGTCGAGGCTGAAAATGCCCAAAATGGACTTGGCGTCCACCACATGGCGGCCCGAACGCAGGTCCATATCAAAGGGATACCGGTTGACCGCATTGACAAAAGCCTTAACGTTCTCGGCCAGACACAAACGAATTTGAACCGATGTCATGATACTCCTCCTGTCTCATGAATTGCACGCTACAAATATTATACGCGCTGAACGCGCAAAAAGCAACCGAGCAAATCGCGGCATAAAAACTTCCCGTCGGCTTCATACTAGGCGCGTCAAACCGCGAAGGATTCAAAGACACAAGGAGGCGTTTGCTTTGAGAGCTACGGGCATTGTCCGCAGAATCGACGAACTGGGCCGCGTGGTCATTCCCAAGGAAATTCGGCGCACCCTGCGCATTCGCGAAGGCGACCCGCTGGAAATCTACACCGACCGTGACGGCGAAGTCATTCTGAAAAAGTATTCCCCCATTGGCGAAATTGCCGCGTTTGCCAAGGACTATACCGAGTCCCTGTTTCGTTCCCTGGGCCATATCGCCTGCATCTGCGACCGCGATATGGTCGTCGCCGCATCCGGCGTCCCGCGCAAGGAGCTGTGGGACAAGCCGATCAGCCGCGACCTGGAGGCGGCCATTGCAGGGCGGCAGAGCATGGCCATCAACCGCTCCAGCGGCGGCAAGGTTTTCGCCGTCACCAACGAGGAAGACGGCGTCCCCTACACCGCGCAGGTCTTTTCCCCCATCATTGCCGACGGAGAAGCCATCGGCGGCGTGCTGCTGCTCAGCAGAGAGCAGGGCGTCAAGATGGGCGATACGGAGCTGAAGGTCGCCGAGACCACCGCCGGCATCGTCGGACGGCAGATGGAGCAGTAGTTCAAAGCCGTCGCTGCATCGGCTCGCCTTGCCTGGCTTCCTGACGATGGCGCAGCGCTTGCCATTTTACCGCAATTTGCTATAATAGAAGGGCAGATTGCGGTTTTCTATTGGATGGAGGAACTATGAGCCAGAAGAAAAACGGCTTTTTGGGCGGGGTTGCGATTCTGAGCATTGCCGGATTGCTGTCCAAGGTGATTGGCATGCTCTTCCGCATCCCGCTGACCAATGCTATCGGCATGGAAGGCCTGGGCCTGTATCAGCTGGTCTATCCCACCTACACCATGCTTCTGGCCGTCTCGACCGCCGGTATCCCGGTGGCCATCTCGCGCCTGGTATCCGAAAGCGTTGCGCTGGGCCGCCACCGCGACGCCCGCGCCGTCCTGCGCGCGGCCCTGCCCGTGCTGAGCTGCATCGGGCTGTTTCTGATGATTCTGATGATTGCCAGCGCGGATTCGCTGGCCGCGCAGCGCCGCAATCCCGAAATCTCCGTCGGCTTTATCGCCCTGGCGCCCGCCGTGCTGATTGTTTCCGTCATGTCCGCGTTTCGCGGCTTTCTCCAGGGCCACAGCAACATGGGGCCTACGGCGGTTTCGCAGATGATAGAGCAGGTAGGGAAACTTGTGTTTTCCCTGCCGCTTGCCATATACGGCCTGCGCTTCGGCCTGGTATGGGCGGCCGCGGGCGCGCTGCTGGGCGTTTCCCTCTCGGAGCTGCTGGCGCTGGCGTATGTGTTTATCGTCTATCTGCGCGGCAGGCCTGCGCAGCGCGCACTGGAAGCCACCCAGGCGGAGCCTCCGCCGCGGACACGCACGCTGGCCTGGCGGATTATCCGCGTCGCCATCCCCATTACGATTGGCTCCACCATTGTGCCCATTGCCGGCTACATCGATTCGGCCATGATTCCGGGCCGCCTGGCCGCGGCGGGCCTGGGCCCTTCCGCGGCCACCACGCTCTACGGCATGCTTTCCGGCGCCGCCTATACCCTCATCAACGTCCCCACGGTGCTGGCGACCGCCGTATGCGTCAACCTTGTCCCCGCCATCTCCGCCGCCCGTATCGACGGCCGCCGCACGGTCATGGAAAACACCAGCATGCTGGGCCTGCGCCTGGGCAGTCTTATCGGGTTCCCCTGTGCGGTCGGCATGTCGCTGCTGGCCGAGCCCATTATCCATCTTATCTACAGCGTGCCGGCGGAAGAAATCGTCATCACCGGGCAAATCCTGTCCCTGAGCGCGCTGACCATCCTTCCCTTTACCATGGTGCAGGCCACGACGGGCGTCCTGCAGGGGGCGGGCATGCAAAAAGTACCGATGTATTCGCTGGTGGCGGGCGTCGTGTGCAAAATCATCCTCAACTATATCTTGGTCGCCATTCCTTCCCTGAACATCTACGGCGCGCCGCTGGCTTCGCTTTCGTGCTATCTGGTCTCCATGACAATCAACCTGTGGTACATTCATGTGCGCGTGGGCGTTCGTCTCCGGTGGGGCAGCCTGCTGCTGCGCCCCGGCGCGGCGACGCTGGGGATGGCGGCGGCCGTTGTGCTATGCACCGCCGTGCTGGATATGTCGCGGCGCCTGAACACCTTGGTTGCGGTGGCGGTGGGCGTTGTGGCGTATGCCGTGCTGGCGGTGGCGCTGGGCGTGATACGGCGGGAGGACATGGCCTATCTCCCGGGCGGCAGAAAAATCGAAGCGCTGCTGAAAAAGCTGCGCTTGTGGAGGTAACATGGACGAAATTACGGTGGTCGCATTGGGCCCGGACAGGGCGAATCAAATGACGCTGGAGGCCGCGGAGGCGCTGGCGCGCGCGCCTCGCCTGATTTTGCGCACAGGCCGCCACGGGGCCGCGGACTGGCTGCGCGCGAAGGAAATCCCCTTTGAAACGCTGGACGCGCTCTACGAGCGCGCGGAGGATTTCGACGCGCTCAACGAGGAGGCGGCGCAGGCCGTCCTGGCGGCCGCGCCCGTCTGCTATGCAGTGCCGGACCCTGCCAGCGACGCGACGGTCGAGGCGCTGCGGGCGCACGGCGCGCGTCTGAACGTCCTGGCAGGCGTGACGCAGGCGAATCTGGCGGCCGTTTCGGCGCTGGCAGCCGGTTTGCCGGCCGTATCCGGCGTCTGTACGGTGACGGCCTCCGCGCTGGGCGAACACCGCGTGAATCCCTCGCTGGCCCTGCTGGTGACCGAGCTGAACAGCCGCCTGCTGGCGGGCGAGGTGAAGCTGCGCCTGCTGGAAATCTATCCCCCGTCCTTTTCCGTTCATTTTGACGGCTCGCTCCTGCCGCTGGAGGCGCTGGACAGGCAGCGCCGTTACGACCATCTTTCCTGCGTGTATCTGCCGCCCTGCCCCATGCAGGCGCGCAGCCGGTATACCTTCGACGACCTGCTGGATGTCATGGCGCGGCTGCGCAACCCGGTGGACGGCTGTCCCTGGGACCGGGAACAGACGCACGAGAGCCTGCGGGAGTATCTGATTGAAGAGGCGTACGAAGCGGTGGACGCCATCAACTCCGGCGACATGGAACGGATGGCCGACGAGCTGGGCGACGTGCTGCTGCAGGTGGTCTTTCATGCCCGCGTGGCGCAGGAGCACGGGGAATTTGACATCGTCGATGTCACCACGGCAATCTGCCGCAAAATGGTGTCCCGCCATGCGCATATCTTCGGCGACGCGCACTGCGACACCGCAGAGGACGTGGTGCAGAGCTGGGAAGCCATCAAGAAGCGGGAGAAGGGGCTGCAGGCCATGTCGGACGTGATGCGGGACGTGCCGGTGCATTTCCCCGCGCTGATGCGGGCCAGCAAGGTGCAGAAAAAGGCGCGCCAGGTAGGGTTTGACTGGCAGGAGCCCGGCCCCGCACTGGCAAAGGTATGCGAAGAGGCGAACGAGGTCCGGGCGGAGCTGGAAGCGCGCCGCGACCCGAAAGACGAGCTGGGCGACCTTCTCTTTGCCGCGGTCAACGTTTCGCGCCTGTGCGGCGTGCAGCCGGAGCTCGCGCTGGGCGCCGCGACGGACAAATTCATCCGCCGGTTCAGCGCCATGGAGCAGGCCATCCGCGCGGACGGAAAGAGCATGGAAACCATGGATCTGCCGGAGATGGACCGGTACTGGGACGCCGTAAAGCGCTCGGAAAGGGGGAACACATGAAGCCCGTATTTTCTGTCATCATTCCGGCCTTCAACGAAGAAGAGGTGCTGGCCGCTTCCTATGCGCGGCTTGACGCGGCGATGCGCGGTCTGGGCGAACCGTATGAGCTGATTTTTGTCAACGACGGCAGCCGCGACAACACGCCCCATCTGCTGCGGGCGCTGGCGTCGGAGCATCCCGAGGTGCGCGTGCTGCATTTCGCCCGCAATTTCGGCCATCAGATTGCCGTCACTGCAGGGCTGGACGCCGCGCGCGGCGACGCCATCGTCATCATCGATTGCGATTTGCAGGACCCGCCTGAGATTATCCCGGAGATGGCGGCGAAATGGCGGGAGGGCTATGATGTGGTCTACGGACGGCGTCTCAAGCGCGATGGCGAGACCGTCTTTAAAAAGCTGACCGCCTGGTGCTATTATCGCGCGCTGCGCGCGCTGTCCGGCTTCACCATCCCCGCCGATACCGGCGATTTTCGTCTGGTCAGCCGGCGGGCGGCGGACGCGGTGCGCGCCATGCCCGAGCACAACCGCTTCCTGCGCGGGATGTTCGCCTGGGTGGGCTTCCGGCAAACGGAGGTGGCGTATCACCGCGACAAGCGCTTTGCCGGCGAGACCAAATACCCCCTGAAAAAAATGCTCCGCCTGGCGGCAAACGGAATCCTCTCCTTTTCCACCCGGCCGCTGGACTGGATTTTCCTGTTGGGCGCGCTGACGCTTGGGGTGGGCGGCACGTGGCTGCTGGTCCTGCTCATCCTGCTGCTGTGCGGCACGGCGGGCCTGGGCCTGAGCGCGCTGGCAGCGCTGTGCACCACGCTTGCCGGCATGATCCTGCTGAGCCTGGGCATCCTGGGCGCTTACCTGGGCCGCATCTACGACGAAGTCAAGGGCCGGCCGCTGTACCTGATTGCCGAGGAACAGGGCGGCGAATCCTCCAAAGAACACGAAGGAAGGGACAGTCACACCCATGAAGCTTCTGACTGAGCGCATCGCGCGGGACGGGCAGGCCCTGGATCGGGACATCCTGCTGGTAGACTCGTTTCTCAATCACCAGGTCGATATGCAGCTGATGCGGCAGATCGGCGACGCGTTCGCGGCGCATTTCCGGGCGCTGGGCGTGACCCGCGTGCTGACGATAGAAAGCTCCGGCATCGCCCCGGCGGGCATGACGGCGCTGGCGCTGGATGTGCCGCTGGTGGTGATGAAAAAGCGGACGTCGCGCATTACGGCCGGCACGGTCTACCAGACGAACGTGCGCTCGTTCACCAAGAACACCGAATATGCGCTGACCGTCTCGCAAAAGTTTCTCTTTCCCGGCGAGCGCGTGCTGTTTATCGACGATTTTCTGGCCATGGGCGAGGCGGCCCTGGGCGCCGCGCGCCTGATAGAAGAAGCGGGGAGCGTCCTGTGCGGCATCGGCATCGTCATTGAGAAGACCTTTCAGCCCGGACGGAAAAAGCTGGAAGACGCCGGATACGACGTGTTTTCCCTGGCGCGCATCCGGCAGATGGACACAGGCCGCATCGAGTTTCTGGCCTAGTCGCGGCGGAAGGCCCTGCGCGGACGTCCGCCGCGCTTTCCTTGCCCCCGTCGGACGGGCGTGCCTGCCATCCCTGCGACAGCGTCTCCGACAGGAAGGAGGGCTTCCGCCATGGAGCTGCGCGTGCTCCGTTGCTTTCTTGTCGTCGCGCGGGAGGGAAACATGACCCGTGCGGCGGGCATGCTGCATATTACCCAGCCTACGCTCTCCCGCCAGCTTTCCCTGCCGTAGGAGGAATTGGGCGTGCTGTCTTTGTGGGCTTTCCCATCTGGTGGTATCAGGCCCCGCGCATCATCGAAACGTTTCTGGAGGCGTATGATTTTTCCGGAAAGACCGTCATCCCCTTCGCCACCTCCGGCGGCAGCGGCTATGGCCGTACCGGCGACCTCCTCGCCGCGCTGACCGATGAAACGGTCCGGATAGAGGGGGACCGGCTGGCCGCAACCACTGGCATATTCACCGCGCCGACGAGGGCGGCGGACAGATTCTCCTGTGCGTCGCCGGGCGCGGCTGGTATCAGGCGTGGGGAGAGCGCGCGCAGCCGCTCGCGCCCGGTGATGTGGTGAACATCCCCGCGGGCGTGAAGCACTGGCACGGCGCGGCGCAGGACAGCTGGTTCAGCCATCTGGCCGTGGAAGTACCCGGCAAAAACGCCTGCAGCGAGTGGCTGGAGCCGGTCAGCGACCGGCAGTATCCGCCGCAGTAAAGCGTTTCGGAAAGCCCGGCGCAGAAGGGCGGCGGAAGGGCGCCATGCCTCCCCCGGAAACGCCGCTTCCTGCCGCCCGCATCCGCGCCCGGCCGACGGGGCGAAACGGTTCGAACCCGCTGCGGCGACATGTGCGCCGGGGCGGGTTCGTCTTCTTTGGCTTTCCCCCTCGCCCCACAGGGGGGCGGCGGCCCATGCGTGCGGGCGCCGTGCTAGCGCTTTGCGGCGCGCAGGCGGCCCAGCGCTTTGGCCAGCTCAACCGCCGGCACTATCAGCAGCGCCAGGCCCATCGCGACCGCATATTCCGTCAGGGAAATGGGGGCAAAGGAAAACGCGCGCGCCAGGGGCGGAACATACACCACGCCTGCCGTCAATACGAACGAGGCGAGCATGGCGCCAAACAGCGCGCGGTTATGAGACTTCAGCCGGAAAATCGACTGGTGCTGGGAACGCATGTTATAGGCATGAAAGATTTCCGCCATCGACAGCGTCAGAAACGCCATGGTCACTCCGTCCGCGCTGTTGGCGATTTCCCACACGCCCGCCTCGATACGGTGGCCGATGAAGTACGCGGCCAGCGTCAGCAGCGTCACCAGCGTGCCCTGATACGCCACGCCGATTCCCAGCCCGCCGGCAAAAATGCCATCCTTCGGGTCGCGCGGCGGGCGGCGCATGAGGTCGGACTCCCCCTTTTCCATGCCCAGCGCCAGCGCCGGGAAGCAATCGGTAATCAGGTTAATCCACAGGATATGCACAGGCTCCAGGATGGTAAAGCCCAGCACCGTCGCAATGAAGATGGAGAGCACCTCGCTGAGGTTGGACGCCAGCAGGAACTGGATGGATTTTCGGATGTTGTCATAGATACGCCGGCCTTCCTCGACAGCCGCCACAATGGTGGCGAAATTGTCGTCGGCCAGCACCATGTCCGCCACGTTTTTCGTCACGTCGGTGCCCGTGATGCCCATCCCAACGCCGATATCCGCGCGCTTGATGGAGGGCGCGTCGTTGACGCCGTCGCCGGTCATCGCCACGACCTTCCCCTGCCGCTGCCACGCGTCCACGATGCGCACCTTATGCTCGGGCTGCACGCGCGCGTATACCGAATAGGAGCCGACGCGCTGCGCCAGCGCTTCGTCGTCCATGGCGTTGAGCTCCGCGCCGGTGACGGCCTGCGCGTCGTCGGTAACGATGCCCAGCTCCCGGCCGATGGCCACCGCCGTGTCGCGATGGTCGCCCGTAATCATCACGGGCCGGATGCCCGCCTGACGGCACTGCGCAATGGCGTCCCTGACCTCGGGCCGCACCGGGTCCATCATCCCCACCAGCCCCAGGAACGTCAGGTCCTGCTCCAGCGCCTGCGGCGAGACGTCCCTGGGCGCCGCAGCCCAAGCCCGTTCCGCGCCGGCCAGCACGCGCAGGGCACGGCTTGCCATGGCGCGGTTTTGCGCCAGCACCTCCCCGCGCGCGTCGTCGGTCAGGGGCGCGACCGTCCCGTCCGGCCGCAGAATGCGCGTGCAGCGCCTCAGCACCTCGTCCGGCGCGCCCTTGGTATACTGGATGATACGCCCGTCCGCCTCGTGAACGGTGCTCATCATTTTGCGCATGGAATCAAAGGGCGCTTCCCCCACGCGCGCAAACGCCCGCGTCAGGCCCTGCTTGGGCATATCCAGCCCCGCGGCGTATGTCACCAGCGCGCACTCCGTCGGCTCGCCCGTGGCTGTGCCGTCGTTCCATTGCGCGTCGCTGCACAGCGCCATGGCGCGGGCCAGACGCCGCTCGTCCGCCGCCCAGCTGTCCACCACGGCCATACGATTCTGCGTCAGGGTGCCCGTCTTGTCCGAACAGATAATCTGCGCGCAGCCCAGCGTCTCCACGGCGGTCAGCCGGCGAATCACCGCGTTGCGCCGGGACATGTTGGTCACGCCGATGGAAAGCACGACGGTCACCACCGCCGCCAGGCCCTCCGGGATGGCGGCCACCGCCAGGCTGACGGCTACCATGAACGTGCGCAGGATGGCCTGGCCGGAGAAATCGCCCTCGCGCACGACGGTGAAAAGAAAGATAAACGCGCAGATGGCCAGCACGAGAACGCTGAGCATCCGGCTGAGCTGGCCCAGCTTGCGCTGCAGCGGCGTCTGCTGTTCCTGCGCCTGGGAAAGAGCGCCTGCGATTTTGCCCATTTCGGTCCGCATGCCCGTCGCCGTGACCACCGCGCGGCCGCGGCCATAGGTCACTGTGCCGCCCATATAGACCATGTTTTTCCGGTCGCCCAGAGGCACTTCCCCGGCCATGCCCAGCGCTTCGATGCACTTGCTGACCGGGGCGCTCTCCCCCGTCAGCGCCGCTTCCTCGGTCTGCAGGCTGGCGCTTTCCAGAACGCGCGCGTCTGCGGGCACCGCGTCGCCCGCTTCCAGCGCCAGAACATCGCCCGCCACCAGCGTCTCGCTGGGCACGTTCTGCAGGCGTCCGCCGCGGATGACCCGGCAGGTCGGGGACATCATGTTCTGCAGCGCCTCGATGGCCTTTTCCGCCTTGCTTTCCTGATAGACGCCCAGCACCGCGTTTATCAAAACCACAGCCAGGATGATAAACACGTCCGCCGGCGATTCGCCCGAGTACGCCGCCGTGATGGCAGACAGGCCCGCCGCCGCCAGCAGAATCAGTATCATCGGATCGGACAGCTGTTTCAAAAAGCGCAGAAACAGGCTCGGCTTTTTCCCCTCCGCCAGCTTGTTGGGCCCGTCCGCAGCCAGGCGTTCGGCCGCTTCCTGTTCCTGCAAGCCCTCCGTCCCCGTACGCAGCGCCTGCAGCGTCTGCTGCACATCGCGCGCATAGAAGTCCTCCAAACCCTTCACCCTTTCCTTGTTCCGGCCTCCGTCCCGCGTGCCGGCGGGCGGAGACGCCGGAGAGGCCGCCGTCCTCCTCTTCCCGCACCGCCGCAAGCGCGCGGCAGGGCCGCAGGGCAGTATGTCATGTTTCCCGCCTTGCGTCCAGGCCATCCGCCATCCCGCCGGAAAGGAGGATGCAAGCGCGCGCTTTCGTGTTCCAAAGCGCGGCGCTCAGGGGCAGGCGGACGCCTCCCGGGAAACGCCGCCCGCCGGTTCAGCGCCCAGGCGCGCGTCGACATGCATCAGCATCGGAAAGTCCGCGGGATTGGCCAGCCCCCGCTTCGCAAGCGCGCGAAGGGCCGCGGCGATGCGCCCCGCAATCACCGCCGTCTCCCGCGCTGCGCCGTCCGGCGCTTCCGCGGCCTGCGCGGAGAATACCCCGCGCCCCGACAGCGCGCCCGGCTTCCGCGCGCGGTTTTGAAGCACGGCCGCATACAGCTCCTCCGGACCGCAGGTCCACTGCTCCGGGCCGCAGCCCAGCAGCGCCGACAGCTTTTCCATCTCCTGCACGGCCTGCCCGAGCAGCGCGGCCTGCGCGTCGCCGTGCGGCGCGCCGCCTTCGCCCTTCGCGCCTCCGGCCGCCTCCATGGCCAGCGATGCGCCCAGCGCATAGACGTTTTTCAGCGCCGCGGCGGTTTCCACACCCCACACATCCGTCGAGAGGCGGATATGGAAATACCCGGTGGCAAACAGCGCGCGCAGCGCGTGCAGAACGTCCGCGTCTTTTCCGCAGAACACCGCCTCCGTCCGGCGGCGCCTCGCCAGCTCATCGCCTGCGCACGGGCCGCCGACGGCGTTCAGGGAAAGCCGCCGGTCCGCCGGCGTC
The DNA here is from genome assembly GCA_018713305.1 of Candidatus Avichristensenella intestinipullorum. Lineage (GTDB taxonomy): Bacteria > Bacillota > Clostridia > Christensenellales > Aristaeellaceae > Avichristensenella > Avichristensenella intestinipullorum. The sequence goes on along the minus strand of DVFI01000101.1, from coordinate 18,427 downwards.
ATGCGCCCGAGCATGTCGGGAAAGGCGGACAGGGCCCCGTCCGCGTCCAGCGCAAGCCCCCTGGTCACCGAAAGCACGGGCACGCATTCGGGCAGAAGCGGCAGCACCGCTTTCCCGAACCATTCCACGCCAAAGCTGGAAACGCCGCCGACCACCGCGTCCACGCCGGACAGCGCCGCCGCCAGCTGCTCCGCGGCAAAATACGAAACGCCCGGCGGGAGTCGGGTTTCCAGGGCAGGATGCACGCCGGTCCGAAGCAGCGCGTCGATGATGGCCCCGTCCAACGGCGTGCCTACCAGGCGTACCTCATGGCCGTTATCCCGCGCGGGCACGCTCATCGCCGACCCCATGCTGCCGGCTCCTACAATCACAATGGTTGCCAAACCACCCCGTCCTTTCGTCTGTCCGCGCCCCGCGCGGACGTCATCGGCTGGTATCATAGCAGGCGGCGGATGCGTTTGTAAAGCGCCCGGCCCGTCCGCGGCGCCTGCGGCGGCGTTATTTATCATGCAGGTTCTCCAATGCTCTATCCCTCCGACCCATCTTTTTTTTGCCAGTTTGTGAAAAAAGCGCCGCAACGCTTTCCCTCTTTTCCGCGCAGCTTCGCATCCGGCCCCGCGAAGCCGAAACGGTTGCCATTGCATCCGACAATTGTCAGCGTATTTTCGCGGCACGGCGGCACAATAGCGTTGACAACCGAACAAGGAGGTGAAAACAATGGCGAAGAGCAATTCCGGCAGCAATCGTTCCAACGTGCCCGAGGCCCGTGCCGCGCTGGACAACATGAAATTCGAAATCGCGCGCGAGCTGGGAATCAACCTCAAGCAGGGCTACAACGGCGACCTGACGTCCCGTGAAAACGGCTACGTCGGCGGCTACATGGTCAAGCGCCTCATCGAGCAGGCGGAGCGCCAGATGGCCGGCAAGTAAGCGCGCAAGCGCGGTATCTTAAAAAAGGAGGGCGAACGCAATGTTCACGCCGAATATCCAGCAGCAGGGTCAGAACCAGAACCAGCAGCAGGCCCAGAGCAACAGCTCCAATTCCAACAATCACGTGGTTCCCGAAGCGCGCGGCGCGCTGAACAACATGAAGCACGAGATTGCCGGGGAGCTGGGCATCAACCTCAAGCAGGGCTACAACGGCGATTTGACCTCGCGCGAAGCCGGCTACATTGGCGGCTACATGGTCAAGCGCATGATCGAGCAGCAGGAAAAGAGCATGAGCCAGAACCAGTTCTGACCGCTGCCGCCTGTCCTTACAATGGCTGAAAGCGCGTAAAAAAATACGCGGGCATGCACGGCAACCCTTGCCGTGCATGTTCGCGTTTGCGCGCCGCGGCGCGCGTCCCATATTCCTTATCCCGACAGGCCCGGCATCAGCAGCATCGCGATGTTGAAAAACAGAAGCAGCGCCATGGGGTCCGCCACCGTCGTAATCAGCGGGCCCGCCATCAGCGCCGGGTCCAGGCCGACCCGCGCGGCCAGCAGCGGCAGCGCGCAGCCGACCAGCTTGGCCGCCATAATCGCGAACACCAGCGTCAGCGATACGACCAGCGCCATCACCGGATCGCCGTACATCAGCCAGACGCGCAGGAAGTTCACCGCCGCGACCCCCATGCCCGCCAGCAGGCTGACCCGCAGCTCCTTCCACATCACGCGCGGGAGGTCCGAAAAGCGAATTTCTCCCAGCGTAATGCCGCGGATGACGGAGACCGAGGCCTGAGACCCGGCGTTGCCGCTGGTGTCCATGAGCATGGGGATGAACGAGGCGAGCAGGACGTTGGCCGCCAGCGCGGCGTCAAAGCGCGCGATGATAAACCCGGTGAACGTGGCGGAGATCATCAGCAGCACCAGCCACAGCACGCGGTTTTTCGCCAGGGTCAGCACGTCCGTTTCCATGTAGCCGCGCTCCGCAGGCGTCATCGCGGCCATCTTGTAGATGTCCTCGGTCGTCTCCTCCTCCAGCACGTCCACCACGTCGTCTATCGTAATGACGCCGACCAGCCTGCGCTCGTTGTCCACCACCGGCATGGCCAGCAGGTCGTATTTGCGAAACATCGCGGCCACGTCCGCCTGGTCGTCATGCGTGCGGACGGCCTTGACGTCCGGCTCCATGAGCGCGTCCACGCGCTGCGCGTCCGGCGCTGCCAGCACCGAGCGCAAATCCACCACGCCCACCAGATGCCGCCGGCCGTCGGTGACATAGAGCCAGCTGATGGACGCCTTGTCCTCGCACTGGCGGCGCACGGCCGCCAGCGCGCGCGCCACGGTCCAGTCGCCGTCCAGCTCCATGAGCTCGGGCGTCATCAGGCTGCCCGCGCTGTCCGGGGGATACATCAGCAGCTGGTTCAGCTGCGCCCGCGTCTGCGTATCGGCGGTGGCGATGACGCGCTTGACAATGGAGGCGGGCATCTCCTCCAGGAAATCGACCGTGTCGTCCAGGAACAGGTCTTCGATAACGCCCGCCAGCTCCCGGTCGGTCAGCCCTTCGACGATGTGCTGCTGGCTCTCCGGCGACAGGTACGAAAACACGTCCGCCGCCATTTCCTTGGGCAACAGGCGGAAAATGACCAGCGCGCGCGAGTCCTTTTCAAAATCATCCAGCCATTCGGCAATATCCACTTCGTTGCATTCGTTGAGACGCTCGCGCGCCTGCGCGAACTTCTTTTCCTCAATCAGCCTGAGCAACTCCCCATGAAACAACCCCCTTCCCGTTTTCCCGCGCGCCTTTCGCGCGCCGAAAACCGCGCAAAATAAAATGACCAGCCATGGGCGGTGGTCATCGGAAGCGGGCATGCGCAGGCAAGCCTATGCGGCGCGGGAATGCGCGCGCAAGGGCAGCCCGGCCTGACCGGCCCGACACGGTTGACCTCCGCTGGGATCCATTCCCGTCACCTCCTTTGCCCCTATTGTAGGCGGAAACGGCGGGCTTGTCAAGAAACGTCCGGATTTACTTTTTTTATATGCCGTGGTATACTAATGGGTAATCGGATGCCATGAAGGCATGCGGGCCTCTCAGAAGAGAAGGCGTCATTTTCTTTGAAGGAGGGTTCCCGTATGCAAAAACGACACGCGCAAACTCTGGTGCTGGCCGCGCTGTTTCTGGCGCTGGGCCTCCTGCTCCCGTTCGTGACCGGGCAAATCGCGGCATTCGGTTCATGGTTTTTGCCCATGCATCTGCCGGTACTGCTGTGCGGCTTTGTGTGCGGCTGGCCGTATGGGCTGGCGGTGGGCTTTGTGGTACCGCTGCTGCGCAGTTTCCTCTTCGGCATGCCGCCCATGATGCCCACGGCGGTTGCCATGGCCTTTGAGCTGGCCGCCTACGGCGCGTGCACAGGCCTTCTGTACAGGCTGCTGCCCCGGCGTATCGGCTCGCTCTACGCCGCCCTGGTCGGGGCGATGATTGCCGGCAGAATCGTTTGGGGCCTGGTCAGTTTCGCGCTCTATTCCATGATGGGCAGTCCCTTTACCTGGCAGGCGTTTCTTGCCGGCGCGTTTACCAACGCGCTGCCCGGGATTCTGATTCAGCTGGCCATCGTGCCGGGAATCGCCATGCAGATTACGCAGGCCGCAGGCATGCCGCTGGTGGAAGCAAAACGGGCAAAGGAGCAGACCTCCTGATGAAAATTGTGGTCGTGGACGGGCAGGGCGGCGGAATCGGCCGCCGGTTGGTGGAAAGGCTTCGCAGCGCGCTGCCCGGCCATACCCTCGTTGCCGTGGGCACCAACGCGCTGGCAACCTCCAACATGCTCCGCGCGGGCGCCGATGCGGGCGCGACGGGCGAAAACGCCGTGCGCTTTAATTGCCGCGGCGCGGATGTGGTGGCGGGCCCCGGCGGAATTGTTCTGGACGACGCCATGCTGGGAGAGATTTCCCCCGCCATGGCCCGGTCCGTGCGGGAAAGCCCGGGCCGGCTGTTCCTTTTGTCCATGGAGCACAGCGGTCCGGAACGGCCCCGCGGGCAGCGCATGGACGAAGCCATCGACGAGCTGGTGCGCCGGGTCGCAGCGTATGTGCAGGAGGCGTCGTCCGCCGCAAGCACATCGCGCTGATTGCGGGCCCTGCCCGGCAGCCTGCCGGCCGTGCAGGCGGCGGGACGCCTTTGCGCGCCTTACGCTTCTATATAGACCCTGTCAATCTCCACCACCGCGAAATACCGCTCGTCCAGCGCCCTGACCAGATGGTCGATACGCTGGCGTATCTCGTTTTCTGACAGACTGACGTCATAGGGAACGGCCACATCGAAAATCAGATTCGTATGCGTGGGGCCGGACACCATGCGGAAATCGTGGATGCTCACCCGTTCGTCCAGCGCCTTCACCGCCTCGGCCACGCGCTCGCGCGTGCAGTCGGTCAGGGCGTCGTCCGTGACCACGGGGTCCATATGGATGACCGCCGTGCAGCCCAGGCTGTCGCGCAGCTCGCGCTCGGCGTTGTCAATCACGTCGTGCAGCGCCAGCACATCGCCGCTGGCAGGCACTTCCGCATGCAGTGAAATCATCATCCGGCCGGGCCCATAGTCATGCACAATCAGGTCGTGCATGCCGATGATTTCCGGGTGCGACCGCACCAGCCGGCCGATATGGTCGATGACTTCCTTACGGGGCGGCTGGCCCAGCAGCGGGTCCACCGTTTCCTTAAAGGCACGCAGGCCGGTCCAGAGAATAAACAGCGCCACCAGCAGGCCGCACCAGCCGTCCAGGTTGATGCCGGCAAAATGGGAAATCAGGGTGGCAACCAGCACCGCGCCCGTGGCCGCGGTATCGCTGAGGCTGTCCGCCGCCGTGGCGCGCATGGCGGCGGAGTCAATCTTCTGCCCCACGCTGCGGTTGTAAAAGGCCATGTACATCTTCACGGCCACGGCGGCCAGAAGAATCACGAGCGAAACGGGATGAAACACAATCTCCTCGGGCGACGCTATCTTTTCCACCGAAGTTTTCAGCAGCTCCACGCCCATGAGCACAATCGCCATGGCCACGACGAGGCCCGCGATGTACTCGATGCGCCCATGGCCGAACGGATGCTCGGTATCGGGCTTTTGCCGGGAGAGCTTGAACCCGACAAGCGTGACGACAGAAGAGCCGGCGTCGGACAGGTTGTTAAAGGCGTCCGCCGCCATGGCGACGGAGCCGGTCCATGCGCTGGCCAGAAGCTTGCCGGCAAACAGCAGCAGATTCAGCGCGATGCCCATCGCGCCGCAGAGCATGCCATACACCTGCCGCACGCGCGCATCCCGGAAATCCTGCTCGCGGCCCAGGAACAGCCTTGCCAGCCAGGCAATCATGCGCTCATCCCCTCTTTCAGCGGTTTTCCAGCTTCTCGATGCTCGCATTGGATCCGATGACAAACAGGGTATCCTCCGCGTTCAGCGGCAAATCCGGATTGACCGTGTCCATCACATGCCCGCCATGCCGGATGGCGATGACGTTGATGCCATACTTTACGCGCGCGTTCAGGCCCACCAGCGTCTTGCCAATCCAGGACTTGGGGACGCGCAGCTCGGCAATGCTATGGCCGTCGCTCAAATCCAGCGTGTCGATAATGGCCTTGGAGCTGATGGAGCGCGCCAGGCGCACTCCGCCGTCAAGCTCCGGCTGCACCACGCGGTCCGCGCCGGTCTTTTCCAGGAGCTTTGCGTGCAGGGCGTCGGACGCCTTGGCGATGATGGTGCGGGCGCCCAGCTCACGGCAGAGCACGGTGGTCAGGATGGACGCGCGCAAATCGTCGCCGATGCAGATGACCACCACGTCAAAGTTGCGCACGCCCAGGCGCTCCAGGACGCGCTCGTCCGTGGTGTCCGCCTGCATGGCGTGCAGGACGGTGTCCTTCACCGCGTTGATGTATTCCTCGCGCTGATCCACGACGACCACTTCATGCCCCAAATTGGCCAGCGTCGTGGCGGTGCTGACGCCAAAGCGGCCCAGGCCGATGACCAGAATGCTGCGTTTTGTCATAATGTTTCGCTCTCCTTTGCGTCTTGCCGGAAAATCATCCCACCAGCACGTCTTCCTGCGGATAGCGTATCAGCGGCTGCGCCCGCCCGTCGACCAGCGACAGCGCCAGCGTCAGCAGCCCTACGCGCCCCGCGAACATCAGCAGGCACAGCAGCGCGCGCGTAGCGTCCGTCCCCACCGCGGTCAGCCCCGTGCTCAGGCCCACCGTACACATGGCGGAAGTCGCCTCGAAGAGCTGATCCAGAAACGGCAGATCCCCTCCGGGCTTCCCCTCTTCTATCAACGAAATGGCCACCGTCACGCCCAGCAGCAGCGCCAGGCCCAGCGCGACAATGCACAGCGACCGGCGCACCGTTTCCTGCGGAAGCGTCCGGCCGAAGGCCGTGGTCTCGCTCCTGCCGCGCAGAAACTGCCGCACGGTCAGAAACAGCACCATCAGCGTCGTAATCTTCAGGCCGCCCGCCGTGCCTGCCGGCGCGCCGCCCACCAGCATCAGCAGCACGCCCAGCAGCTTGGTCGTCTCCCGCTGCCCGAACTGGTCTATGGTATTGAAGCCCGCCGTGCGCAGCGTAGCGGACTGGAAAAGACCGGCCAGCCATTTTTCGCCCGCGGACAGCGTGCCCATCGTCGCGGGGTTATCATATTCCAGCAGCGTAATCAAAATGCCACCGCCCAGCAGCAGCACGGGCGTGGCCATCAGCACAAGCCGCGCATGCAGGTTCAGCCGTCTTTTGCCCAGCCGCAGCAGGACGGAAAATCCCACGCCTCCCAGCGCAATCAGGGCGATGATGACCAGGTTGACCAGCCAGTCCCCCGTATAGCCCGTCAGCGAACGGTAGGAGCCCATCAGGTCAAAGCCCGCGTTGCAAAACGCCGACACGCTGTGAAACACCGCGCACCATATGCCCTGGCCCCAGCCGAACTGCGGGACAAAGCGGACGGCCAGCAGCGCGGCCCCGATTCCTTCTATCATGAGCGTTACCGCCGCGGCCGCGCGCGACAGGCGCAGCACGCCCTGCAGCCGTTCCTCCCCGAAGCTCTCGGCCAGCACCATCCGCTCGCGCAGCGATACGCGCCGCCGCGTCAGCGAGAACAGCGCGGCCGCCACGGTCATAAACCCGAGGCCGCCCAGCTGAATCATCGCCAGGACAATGGCCTGGCCAAAGCCGGTGAAGTATGTGCCCGTGTCCACAACGACCAGGCCCGTCACGCATGTGGCCGACACGGCGGTGAACAGCGCGTCAAAAAAGCGCATGCGGCCCGGTCCTACGGTCGCTCCGGGCAGGCACAGCAGCGCTGCGCCCAGCAGAATAACGGCCAGAAACCCTGCGGGCAAAACGCGGATGGGCCGGATTCCCTTTCGTGATGTACTCACGGTGCGCCTCCTCACGCTTATGTGGTCGTCGCATTATACCGCAGAACCGGACAACTTTCAATGCTTCGCCGGATTCTGCACACCGCGTTTATATCCTTCCCCCCTTCGCCGGCTTGACAAAAGCGCGCCGGGGCTTTATGCTTGCCGTATGAAACGTTTTCCATCCCGCTCGGTCGCCGTGGTCGGCGGCCTGAATCTGGACATATACGCCATACCGGATATCCCGCCGCAGCCGCGCGACTCCACGCCCGGCCGCGTCCTGCTGAGCGTGGGCGGCGTGGGCCATAACATCGCGCGGCATCTGGCCGCCATGGGCGTGGAGACGGAGCTGTACACGCTCCTGGGCGACGACTCCACCGCCGCCTTCCTCAAGGCGCGCTGCGCGCGCGAAGGCGTCGGGCTCTCGCACGCGCTGCAGGTGCACGGGCGCAGCTGCGCCTATGTCTGCCAGCACGACGAAAACGGCGATATGCTCTGGGGCCTGAACGACATGGCCCTGCTGGACCGTCTGACGCCCGCGCATGTGGAGGACTGGCTGCCGCGCATCAATCGCGCGGGCCTGTGCGTCGCCGACGCCAACCTGCCGCAGCCCGCGCTGGAGGCGCTGGTGGAAAATGCGCGCGTGCCCATCCTGCTCGACCCGGTCAGCTGCTTTAAGGCCGACCGCACGCGCAGCGTGCTGGCCGGGCTGGAAGCCGTCAAGCCCAACGAGCGGGAAGCCGCGCACCTGTCCGGGCAGTCCGATCCGGCGCGGGCCGCCGAATGGTTCCTGCGGCAGGGCGTCCGGCGCGTCTTCATCTCCCTGGGCGCGCAGGGCGTGTATTTTGCCGACGCAAACGAGTCGGGCAGCCTGTCCGCTTCGCGCCTGCGCACGCCCAACAGCACCGGCGCGGGCGACGCGATGGTCGCGGGCATCGCGCGGGGCATGCTGGAAGGCCTGTCCACGCAGGACTGCGCGTCGCTGGGCCAGCAGGCCGTCATCAGCCATCTCATTGGACAAGGAGGCACCCTGCTATGAATCCATACCTGGTTCTCTCCCCCGCCGTGGAAAAGGCGCTGGCGCAGGGGCGGCCGGTCATTGCGCTGGAAAGCACCATCATCAGCCATGGCATGCCCTATCCGCAAAACGTCGAGACCGCGCTGGCCTGCGAGCGCGACGCGCGGGAAAACGGCGCGGAACCGGCCACCATCGCGGTTCTGGGTGGCAAGCTCTGCGCCGGTCTGACCGCCGCGCAAATTGACGCGCTGGGCCGCAGCGGCGCCTCCGTCGCCAAAGCCAGCCGGCGCGATTTGCCGGTGCTCTGCGCCCGCGGCCAGGACGGCGCGACCACCGTGGCCGCCACGATGATTATCGCCGCCATGGCCGGCATCCGCGTGTTTGCCACGGGCGGCATCGGCGGCGTGCATCGCGGCGCCGAGACCACCATGGACATCTCCGCGGACCTGGAGGAGCTGGCCCGAACGCCGGTCGCCGTGGTCTGCGCCGGCGCCAAGAGCATTCTGGATTTGGGCCTGACGCTGGAGTACCTGGAGACGCACGGCGTGCCGGTCATCGGCTACGGCACGGACGAGCTGCCGGCGTTCTACACGCGCACGAGCGGCTTTGGCGTGGATGTCCGGCTGGACACACCCGCGGACATCGCGCAGGCGCTGTCCTGCCAGCGCGCGCTGGGCTATCCGGGCGGCGCGCTGGTGGTCAACCCCATCCCGGAGGCGTACAGCATGGACAAGGCGGACATCGACCGCGCCATCGCACAGGCGCTGGAAGAGGCCCGGGCGCAGGGCGTCCACGGCAAGGCGGTCACTCCGTTCCTGCTGGCGCGCATTCAGGCCCTGACCGGCGGCGACAGCCTCCGCTCGAACATCGCGCTGGTCCGCAACAACGTGCGCCTGGCCGCGCGCATCGCCGCATCCCTGGACTGAGCGCATCCTGCGACAAAAATACCGTCCGGCCCCGAAGGGAACGGACGTCAGCTCGTCGGAAAAGGCCGGCTGCGCCGGCCTTTTCCGACAGGACACGTTTCCCCTGCGCCTGGGGGCGCGGCCGGGGAAACGCGCAGGGAAACCTTGCTGCGCAAGGCTTCCGAACCCGCCGCGCATGTCGCCGGGTTCGGATTCCATTTGGAGGGCTTCGGCCCTCCAAACCTCCCTAAAGGGGTTTTCGGCGGTATGCCGTCCGGCCCGGGGCCGGACGTCTGTTGAAAAGTGCCGCCGCGTCAGCTTCCCGGCGTTTCCGCCTCCATGGCGGCCAGCAGGAAGGCCGCCGTTTCCCGGGGCAGGCGGCTCAGCACCGAAAACCACGCCTGCGTCAGGCGCAGCTTCGTGTCCTGTATCCAGGCTTCTCTGGCCTGCTCGTCCATGCCCGCCAGGTACAAAACGTTATCCTGCTGCGCAAGCGCCAGGCTTTTCTCGCGCATCCGGGTGTTGGCCGTGACGGTCACGACTGTTTCCTCGTCCGTCCCGAATCCCTCCAGCGACACGGTCGATACCGACCGTCGCGTGTACTGCGCGCCCTCGCCCTGCTCCTGGCGCTGCGTCCGGAGGACCAGCGTGGTCTGCGCGGCCTCGTCCGGGCCTGCGCCGCTGTGCGCGCGCAGGACGGTCTCGACGGTTTCTTCCGCGCGTCCGGCGCTTTCCTCCCGTTCGCGCGTGCGCGTCAGCAGCAGCTCCAGCGCGCCGTCTTCGCCGCGCAGCGTGCATTGCGCAATTTGCGCGCCCAGCATGCCGTCCAGCGTCAGCAGCAGTTCCGCCTCCGCCTCGCCCAGCGCGGCCCGCGCATACAGCGCGGCAATCTCCTCCCCGCTTTCGGCCCATTCCAGATACAGCGAAGCGTCCGTCTCGCCCGGAACGGTCAGAACCACCTGCGAACAGGCCAGCGTGCCGTCCTGCGCGTATACGCGGCGGTATTCCGCGGGCGGCATATCGGCCGCCAGGATTTCCGCCAGCGCGGCGGGCAGCCCTTCCGCCAGCGCCCGCGCCTCTTCCCGCATGGTTTCCGCCACGTCCGCCCGCGCGCCCGGCATCTGCGCGGCGACGGCCGCATCCCAGAGCGCGGCGTCCTGTCCCAGCACGGCGCACAGCCCCTCCGCCAGCGCCAACGCTTCCTCGCGCGTGACGTCTATCGTTTCCGTGCGGACGCCCGAAAGACCCGGCAGCATGACGTGCGCGCCCTCGGTCACCGTCACGTCCAGCGCGCCCTCGCGCCAGCGCTCCACGACGTCCAGGTAGTCGCCGACCGCGTCGACGGACAACGCTTCGCCCGTGCCTCCCGCCAATGCCGACATCACGGCCGCAAAGGCCGTTCCCCATTGCGCGGGCAGCATGCCGCCGGAGGCCTGCGCAAACTGGGCGGCCAGCGCCGCAAACTCGGCCTCCGTGCAGGCGACGGTCGCATCGCCCAGCAGGGTGGAACGCTCGTACCACATGCCGTCCTGCGCCGCCACGGCAAAATCCAGCGCGGGCTCCTCCTGGAGCATCCACACGGCCGAAGCGTAGCCGTTTTCTCCGTCCGCCCAGCGGGAAATGCGCAGCTCCGTCGATTCCAGCAGCGCGCCCAGCGCCTCCGCCGCCGCCTCGTCCAGCAGCGCAAGCCCTCCCCACTCGAACGTCACGGTCGTGTAGGTCTCCAGCGGCGCTTCGGCATCGGAGGCCCCGGCCACTGCGCCCATGCCCAGACAGAGCGCCAGACAGAGCGCAAACGCCCGTCGTTTCATCCCTTTTGTCCCCCTTTGTCTCAGTACGCGGACAGCAGCGCCTGTATGGTTTCCTCAGACAGGCCCACCATCATGCCCGCGCGCAGCCGGGACAGCGCGCTTTCCAGCGCCTGCGCCTCACCCTCGGCCAGGCGCTCCTCCAGCCCGGGCGCTGCCGGGGCTTCCACGTCCCCGGCGACGGACGCGTCAAAGGTCAATGTGCCTTCAAACAGGGTTTCTTCCCGGGATTCTATCGAGCCGGTATAGGTGTCGGTATACGCCGGCGTGCCGCCCTCGGGGAGGACGACCTCGCCCGAGCGCTTGAGCGATACGTCCAGCAGCGTCTCGCCCGCATAGCGCAGGGAAGCGCTGACCGTTCCGGTCAGCAGCTCCGTCAGCCCGCCGTCCTCCCCCTGCGCGTAGCGGTTGAGCATCTCGCTGGTCCATTTGATGCGATAGGACTCTCCGTTGTACTTACCGCTGGCGCTTATCGTGATTTCGCGCGCCGCGCGGCCGCTGCCGGAGCAGCTCGTCAGCCAGGTACAGGAAAACACCAGCGTATCGCCCACGCGCGGCTCAAAATCCAGCGAATACTTGCGCGTAATGCGCGTGTTGGACTCCGTGCAGGAATAGCTGTAGGAAACGCCGTCGCGCTTGCCGTCGAGCTCCACCGTGCCGCGCAGCCTTGCCGTGCGCAGCACGTCGCCCATGCCGAAAGCCAGGTTGGCCTCCAGGGGCTTGGAAAGCTCTGCCCGGTAGGCAAACTGATACATCTTGGCCAGCAGGCCCTTGACCCATGCTTCTTCCACGCCCGGAAGGTCGTCCATGTCCACTTCCAGCGTATCCAGCCATTCCGTCAAAATGGTGCGCAGCGTTTCGGTATCAATGGTATAGGTGATGCCGTGGGAGGTGGGCCCGGAAGGGACGCTGATGCGGTTGTTGTCCGCGCTCCACGGCGAAGCCAGCCCCCACAGGCGCGCGCCCTCTTCCTGAATGAGCGTGACGAAGGGAATGCGGCCCTCGGCCAACGCGCCGTAGTTCGGCTGCAGCAGCGAATCGGCGTACCAGCGGCCGTCCAGCCAGAGCGAAGCGACGCCGCTTTCTTCGGTAATCTGGCGCAGCACGCCCGCTTCGCTGCCGCCGGAGAGCATCCTGACCTCCATCCAGCCGCCGTCCGACCGCGCCTGCACCACGCCCTCCAGCGACAGTTCGCTCACCATCGCGCAGAGCGCTTCCATGGCGCCCTCGGCAAAGCCGCCCAGGGTCTCCGGCGCCATGCGGAAGCCCCAGCGCACGCTTTCTCCCTGCCGCAGGCTGTTTTCCAGGCTCTCGAGGCCCACGCTGAAGCACGTCTTGGACGGCAGGGTTTCCGCACGGGCGAGGGGACAAAGCAGCAACATACAGGCCAGCAGGGCGAACAGGCGGCGTTTCAAAATACGTTTCCTCCGTTGTCACAGGGTATAACGGCAGAAAAACGCGCGCCGCGCGGTTGCGAAACCATAGCTTTCCCGGCGCGCCCACGTTTTCCATTCCATGGCAAATAAACGCGCGAGGAATGCAAATCATTCCCCGCGCGCAAAGGTTTACGGTTCTTCCTCCGTCTCCTGGGTGAAAAACGAAAGCGAGCCGCAGAACGCGTCATACTGCGCCCAGGCCTCCGGCAGCTTCCGGTTGTCATACTCGGCCGTCATGGTAACGACGAAGCTGTGGCCGCCGTGATTGAGCATGCGCTGTTCAAAAAGAAGGCGAGGCGACTGTCCTGCCAGGAAGCAGATATTGACCACCTCTTCCTGTCCGAACATCGGCTTGCGCCGGCAGTAGACGAGCGAAAAATCGTCAAACTCCGCTCCATACGCAGCCTCCACCTTTTCCCGGGTCAGCTTATCCAGTTCCTTGTCCTCGCCCGCCATGACCACGGAGATGGACGTGCTGAAGACGGCGTCCTCGTCCGCTTTGTCCACCAGCATGACGGTGGTACCGCGGTAGTTTTCCAGCAGCGTCATGCCGTCGGGAATCTGAAAGGCGAACCCCTTCGGATGCAGATACCACCCGTCCTGGCAGACGGGGTCGTCCTCCGGGGAAATCTCCAGCAGCTCCCAGATGCTCTGGGTAATCTGCTGCAGGTCGCCGTAGACAATTATCTTTTCGATTTCTTCCAGCGCCCCGTCCTCCCCGGCCTTCTTTTCCTCCTGCGCAAAGGCGGGGGCGGCCAGCGCCAGCGCCGCCAGCAGCGCGGCGGTCAGCCGCTTAGCCCTGCCCCAGCTCCTCGTAAGGCAGGAAGCCGGCGAGGAATTCTTCAAACACCTCAAGCGCATCGGCCTGAGCCTCCTCTTTGGCGAGCGCGGTCAGGGTGATGACATACGCCCGGTCGTTTTTGTTAAAATACATCTGGCGCTGCAGGATGCCCGCCTCCTGCGGCTGCCCGTAGGTAAGCGTGAGCGTATGCGCGGTCGTGTCCTGATAGGTCGACTCTTCAAAGCTTACGCAGCGATAGTTCTCCAGAAAAAGCCCGTAGAAGCTGTCCCAATACGTCTGGTCCGCCGTGTCAAATTCCGGGTTGGGTTCGTCAAGCACCAGCACGCCGATGGTGGGCGCAAAGCCAGTCGTCTCGTCGGCAGGGCCCATGAGCATGACGGTCATGCCCATACGCTCCTCCAGCACGTGCCATCCTTCCGGCACCTGTACCGTCACCCCGTTGGGGTCTGTGTATACGTTGCCCAGCAGCGTGCCTTCGGGCGCCATGTCTTCGTCGGGGAACGACTCCAGCAGCGTCAGGATGTCCGTCGCGGTCAGGGCCGTGCCCTTCTCCTCCACCAGCGCGGCAAAAGCGTCGGCCTCCGTCTGGGTCAGTCCGAAGTTCTCCAGGATTTCCGACGTCATATCCGCCTGCGCAGGCAGAACCGCGGCCAGCATCACGAGCAGCAACGCCATCCAACACGAAAGCCTTTTCATATTTCCCCTCCCTGTTTTCCGTTTTAGACAGCCGCGCCGGTTTGGCGGCGGCGTTCATATATCCAGACGCAGAAGAGGGGCGTTTTGTTCCGGCGGATGGCAAACAACGGCAGGCGCGCCGCCTTACGGGACGGACACCACACTTTTTTCGCGCCAGCGGCCCCGGCGGCACCAGGCGTAGTTGAGCGCCGCGCCCAGCACCCAGCTGACCAGCAGCGAAACGTACAGGCTGTCCGGCGAGCCGTTGGGCCATTCGGGCGACCGGGTCAACGCGGCCAGCAGGTACGCCACCGGCACGCGCACCGCCACGGACGTCACCAGCGAAATCCACATGGACGGCATGGTATCGCCCGCGCCGCGCATGATGCCGGAATAGACCTGCATCACCGCCATGGCCAGATAGCCCACGGCCAGGATGCGAAGCTGGCGTTCGCCCAAATCCAGCAGCTCCTCGGTGCTGCTGAACCAGCTGATGAGCGTGCGGCCGAACAGCAGCAGCAACACCACCAGGATGACCGCCACCAGCAGGCTGATCTTCACGGCCTCCTTCGCCCCCTGCTCCACGCGATCCATCCGCCGGGCGCCGATGTTCTGCCCTACAAAGGTCGAAGTCGCCATGCCGAAGGTGAAGTTGGGCAGCATCGCAAACCCGTCCACGCGCATGACCGCCACCGAACAGGCCATGACCGTCTGCCCCATGCTGTTGGTCAGCGACTGGACGATAATCATCGCCATGGAGAAGACGCCCTGCGTGATGCCGGCGGGCAGGCCCAGCTTCAGCAGCCGGCGCGTCAAAGGCATGTCCAGGCGCACCGTCCGACGGTTCAAATCAATGGCGTCGCGCATCCGGAACAGGCGCAGCACGCACAGCACCGCCGAGACCAGCTGCGAGAAGATGGTCGCGACCGCCGCGCCCGCCACGCTCCAGGGCACAATGGCCACCAGCAGATAGTCCAGCACGATGTTCAGCGCGCAGGCGATCAGCAGGAATATCAGCGGCGTGACCGAATCGCCCATGCCGCGCAGGATGCCTGACACCATGTTGTATATCGCGGGGCCGATGATGCCGGCGAAGATGATGGTCAGGTATGTCACGCTCATCTCCAGCACGTCGTTTTCCACCGGCGTGTCCAGCCACTCCATAATGGGACGCGACAGCGCCACGCCCGCGACGGTCATCAGCACGCCCGTTATCAGCACCAGCACCAGCGCGTTGCCAATGGAACGGGAAAGCGCGTCGCGGTCGCGCGCGCCGAAGTACTGGGACACCATGATGCCCACACCCGTGGAAATGGCCATAAACAGCACCAGCAGCAGATTGATGACCGGCCCGCTGGCGCCCACCGCAGCCAGCGCGTTGTCGCCGACGAAATTGCCGACGATGATGGAGTCCGCGGTGCTGTACAGCTGCTGGGCAAGGTTTCCGATGAGCAGCGGAATGGAAAACATCAGCAGATTCCGCATCGGGTTGCCCTGTGTCATGTCCTGCGTGCCAAAGAAACGGCGCAGGCTCCGTTCGGCAGATTTCGCGCTGGCAGTCATGGTTTCCCTCGTTTCCGTCCATGTTATGGTAATAAGACATTGTACAGGATTTTTCGGAAAAATGCAACCTCCCGGGCGACGGCAGGGCGCGGCCGGGGAAACGTGTCCTGGCGGAAAAGGCCGGCACTGCCGGCCTTTGTCGACAAACTGAGGAAGGGGCCTGCCGCCCCTTCCTGCATCCCCGCAAAAGTGTTTCCGCTTTGTCGATACGCTGAAGCGGGTCTCAGACCCGCTTGCCTGCGTCAGCGAATATTCATTTCCACGTTGTCCAGGATGTTCCGGCTGGCAAACACCGCCGCCAGCGCGATGGGTACGTTGCACAGGGCGGGGATGAGCAGCATGCGCAGGTCTTCTGTCAGGAAGCCCGGCGCGTACACGTTCGCCACGACCGTCAGCGCAATGCCCGGAATCAGCAGGAACACCAGCAGCAGAACCATCAGCAGGAACACCAGCCACTTTACGTGCAGTCCTCCGAAGAGGCGCTCGGTCAGCAGCATGACGGCGGTAAAGAACCCGCCGAAGCTGACGCGCGCCACGAAAAACGCGACGGCTTCGACCAGCGACAGCCCCATCAGCGGCGTCAGCGCCACCGTCAGGAGCAGCGCGTCCAGCACAATCCGGTCCGCCGTTTCCCGCAGGCACCACAGCAGCTTGCGAAACGGGCTTTCCGGCATCAGGTATACATAGGGAAGCAGCATTTCGCGCGTCCAGCGGCCCATGGCCGTGGAAAAGAACTGCATGTAGGTGGCAAACATGAACACCGCCAGCAGGCTTTCGCGCGTGAACACCGCAAAGCCGAACGAAGTCGCCAGCATGACCAGGCCCATCGTGTCCAGCACGAAGCGGCGGGCGCGGCGGGTTTCCAGCCGATGCTTATAGTACAGCGCGCTGGCGCCCTCGCCGCCGCCGAGGCCGGTTTTCCCCACCTTGACCTGCGAAGGCAGCACCTCCGTCGCCTTGCCTTCGCGCGCGGCGGTCACGGCGGAATAGGCCGTTTCCGCAGCCTGGAGGACGTCCTCATAATAGTCCTCGCGCGAAATCGCAATCAGGCGGGCCAGCAGCAGGCAATACCCCGCCGTCAGCAGCAGCATGCCGCCGCACAGCAGCCAGTCGCCTCCGCCCGCGCCTGCCAGCAGCGTCTGCATCCATCCGGCCACCGGGAACAGCGCCACCGGCCATCCGTTGGCCGCCGCCACCGCCGCGGTCAGCACGTTCTCGCCCAGATATGCCCGCACCGCCACATACAGCGCGCAGGCCGCGGTCAGCCCAAACAGTATCGCCCGCAGCGCCGTCCGGCGGCGGGGATGGCCGGCGCAGAAGATATAGCCCGCCATGGCCGTCAGCTGCGCGCAGAAGATGACCATCGCATACGCCACCAGCAGCACCGCCATAAACAGCCCGCCCACGCCGTACACATCGTGCAGCCAGGCATACTGGAACAGCAGAAACAGCCCGGCCAGGAGCGAAGTTCCCAGCTGCTGTATCAGCCCGTAGACCAGCACGCGGCGGCTGCTCAGGGGCGAGGAAAACAGCATGTTCACATCCGCCATGCTGAACAGGCTCACGCCCCGGCTCAGGCCGTTATTGGCGCCCAGCACGAACATGGCCAGAAACAGCGCCAGCGCCAGCGCGTACAGCTCGCGCGCGTCGCGCAGCGTTTCCGCCGGCTCGTCGCCCGGCAGGTTGCCGGCCACAAACACCAGAATCAGCACCGCTGCCAGCAGCAGCGTGCCGATGAGCTGCCCGGGGGATCTGACCAGCGCGCGCAGACGGTTTTTCAGCCGGCGAACCAGCAGATATCCCAGCGCGCTCATGCGTCCGTCCTCCCTTCCGTAATCTGGAAAAACAGCGTCTCCAGCGCCTGCTCGTCGCGCGCGCCGCCCCGCTGCCGGGCGGCGATGCGGCCGTTCATCATGATGTAGGCGGCGTCCCAGATGCCTTCCACGCTGTCGAGCATGTGCGTGCTGATGAGTACGGACGCGCCGTCGGCGCGCATCTCGCCGAACAGCTCCTTCAGCTCCTTGATGGCGTGCGGGTCCAGGCCGACCATCGGCTCGTCAAAGACCGCGACGCGCGGCTTGTGCAGCAGCGCGCAGCAGATGCTGAGCTTCTGCTGCATCCCCTTGGAAAGCTCCTTGCCCAGCTTATTGCGCTTATCCGCCAGCTGCAGGCGCTCCAGCAGCGTCTCGCCCCAGGCGCGCGCGCCGTCGTCCAGCTTCCAGGCGCGGCGGATGAACTCCAGATGCTCGTCCACCGTCAGCAAATCATACACGGCCGGCATTTCCGGAATGTAGCCCAGCAGCCGCTTGGCCTCCCGGGTCTTGTTGCCATGGCCGCAAAGGCGGATGTCGCCCGAAAAGCGCAGCAGCCCGGTCACGCACTTGATAAGGGTCGATTTGCCCGCGCCGTTGGGCCCCAGCAGCACGGCCACCTCACCTTCCTGCACATGCACGCTCACATCGTCGTTGGCCAGCGTCTGTCCGTATCGTTTGGTGACATGCTCCACTTGCAGCATTGCATTACTCCTCCTTTTCCGAGGCGAAGTATAGCATACAGCCTGGAAGCATACAACCCCGCGATGTCTCAACGCCACCTTTCGGGTTTCCAAAGCCGTATTTTTCGCCGCGCGCTGTCGAAAACGCGCCGCGTCCTGGGGCGAACGGTTCGGGCGGCCGGCGCGGGACTGTGTTTTTCGCAGGCGCAGGCGCTTTCTGCCGGACAGACGCGCAAAACGGACGGCAGTGCCGTCCGTTCAGCTTGTCGAAAAGGGCCGGCTGCGCCGGCCTTTGTCGCCAGGACACGTTTCCCCTGCGCCTGGGGCGCGGCCGGGGAAACGTGCAGGGAAGCCTTGCTGCGCAAGGCTTCAGACCGTTGACAAAACCAAGTCAACGGTCTTTTTTTCATAAGGAAAA
>DVFI01000100.1 GCA_018713305.1 Candidatus Avichristensenella intestinipullorum | reverse complement strand
ATACCGGCATCACCATCGCCGAGTATTTCCGCGACATGGGCTATAAGGTCGCCATTATGGCGGATTCCACCAGCCGTTGGGCCGAGGCGCTGCGCGAGATGAGCGGACGCCTGGAGGAAATGCCGGGCGAGGAAGGCTACCCGGCGTACCTGTCCTCCCGCGTGGCGGAGTTTTACGAGCGCGCGGGCCGCGTGGTCTGCCTGGGCGCGGACGGCCGCATGGGCTCCGTGACGGCCATTGGCGCCGTGTCGCCGCCGGGCGGCGATATTTCCGAGCCGGTCTCGCAGGCGACCCTGCGCATCGTCAAGGTGTTCTGGGGCCTGTCCGCATCGCTGGCGTACAAGCGCCATTTCCCGGCCATTGACTGGCTGCAGAGCTATTCCCTCTACATTGACCGCCTCCAGCGCTGGTTCGACGAAAACGCGGCAGCGGACTGGATGGCGCTTCGGGCCGAGGGAATGCGCATTTTGCAGGCGGAGGCGGAGCTGGACGAAATTGTCCGCCTGGTCGGCATTGACGCGCTGTCCTGGAAGGACCGCCTGACCATGGAGGTCGCGCGCTCCCTGCGCGAGGACTATCTGCAGCAGAACGCCTTTGACGAGGTGGATACCTATACCTCGCTGCAAAAGCAGTACCGCATGCTGCGGCTGGTGCTCGCCTATGGCGAGAAGGGCCGCCAGGCGCTGGACGCGGGCGCAAACCTGTCCGCGGTCATCGGCCTCCCGGTGCGCGCGCAGATTGCCCGCATGAAGTTCCTGCCGGAAGAGGAAATCAAAAAGTTTGACGATATAGAAGCGGAGCTCAACAGCGAGGTTGCCGCGCTGATTGACGAGGGGGGTATCTGAGCATGTTGAAAGAATACCGCACCATCCGTGAAATCGTAGGGCCTTTGATGCTGGTGGAAGGCGTCGAGGGCGTCAAATACGACGAGCTGGTGGAAATCGAGCAGGCAAACGGCGAGATTCGCCACGGCAAGGTGCTGGAAATCGAGCGCGACAAGGCCCTGGTGCAGCTGTTTGAAAGCTCGCACGGCCTGCGCATCGACACGAGCAAAGCGCGCTTCCTGGGCCGCGCCATTGAGCTGTCCGTTTCCCGCGATATGCTGGGCCGGGTCTTTGACGGCATGGGCCGTCCGCGCGACAACGGGCCGGACATCATCCCCGAAAAGCGCATGGACATCAACGGCGCGCCGATTAACCCCGCCGCCCGCGATTATCCTTCCGAGTTCATCCAGACCGGCATCAGCGCCATCGACGGCCTGAACACCCTGGTGCGCGGACAGAAGCTGCCGGTGTTCTCCGGCTCGGGCCTGCCGCACGCGCAGCTGGCCACGCAGATTGCCCGCCAGGCGAAGGTGCTCGGCACGGACACGAAGTTCGCCGTCGTTTTCGCCGCCATCGGTATCACCTTTGAGGAAGCGGATTACTTCATCTCCGACTTCCGCCGTACCGGCGCCATTGACCGCGCCGTGCTGTTCATGAACCTGGCCAACGACCCTGCGGTCGAGCGCATTTCCACGCCGCGCATGGCGCTGACCGCCGCGGAGTACCTGGCGTATGAGTGCGACATGCATGTGCTGGTCATCCTGACGGATATTACCAACTACGCCGACGCGCTGCGCGAGGTTTCCGCCGCGCGCAAGGAAGTGCCGGGCCGCCGCGGCTATCCGGGCTATCTGTATACCGACCTGGCCACCATGTACGAGCGCGCGGGCCGCGTGCGCGGCAAGGCGGGTTCCATTACGCAGATTCCCATCCTCTCCATGCCGGAGGACGACAAGACCCACCCCATCCCGGACCTTACGGGATATATCACCGAGGGTCAGATTATCCTCAGCCGCGAGCTGTACCGCAAGGGCATGCAGCCGCCCATCGACGTGCTGCCCTCGTTGTCCCGCCTGAAGGACAAGGGAATCGGCGAAGGGAAGACCCGCGAGGACCACGCGCCGACCATGAACCAGATATTCGCCGCCTATTCGCGCGGCAAGGACGCCAAGGAATTGGCGGTGATCCTGGGCGACGCGGCGCTGACGGATGTGGACAAGATGTACGCGGCCTTTGCCGACGCGTTTGAAAAGGAATACGTCTCGCAGGGGTACAACACCAACCGCTCCATCGAGGAGACGCTGAACCTGGGCTGGAAGCTGCTGGCCATGCTCCCGCGCGAGGAGCTCAAGCGTATCCGCGACGGCATGATTGACAAATATATGCCCAAAGGGGACGAGGCCTAATGGCAATTCTGCAGGTAAACCCCACGCGCATGGAGCTGACCCGGCTGAAAAAACGCCTGGTCACGGCTACGCGCGGGCATAAGCTGCTCAAGGACAAACGGGACGAAATGGTCCGGCAGTTTATCGCCCTCATTCGCAGAAACCAGGAGCTTCGCGCGCAGGTGGAGAAGGAACTGGCCGGCGCGCTGCGCGAGTTTGCGTTCGCGCGCGCGGTGATGGACCCCGAGGCGCTGGAGGCAGCCATGCTGTATCCGGCTCGCAGGGTGCGCCTTGCGCTGGGCCGGAAAAACGTGATGAGCGTGAAAGTGCCGGTCATCCGCGTGCAGGAGGATTCGCTGACGGAAGCCAGCGTGCCCTACGGCTTTGCCGAGACCTCGGCGCAGCTGGACGGCGCCATTGCAACAATGGCCTCCGTGCTGCCCAAGCTGGTGGAGCTGGCGGAGATAGAGAGCACGTGCAACCTGCTGGCGGACGAAATCGAAAAGACGCGCCGCCGCGTCAACGCCCTGGAATACGTGATGATTCCGCAGTGCCAGGAGACCATTCGGTATATCTCCATGAAGCTGGACGAGAACGACCGCAGCTCGCGCACGCGCCTGATGAAGGTCAAAGACATGATTGCCGAGCGGGAGAGCGCCGTATAGCGTGCGGCGGCAAAGCGGCGGGCAAAGCCGCCGCTGCCGGCTTTCAGACCGTCGACAAAGCCTTGTCGACGGTCTTTCGCTGCAAGGCTGCTCCTCAGCCTTGCAGCGAAGGGAACATCATGTTCCTGTGCGCGAAGCGCACGGCCGGAACATGATAGCGGAAGCGGCCTGCGGCCGCTCCTCGCGGCGTACACGCCGCCGCTACGGATGGCACAGGAAGGGGCTTGCCGCCCCTTCCTGCATCCCCGCAGAAGTGTGATATGCTGAACCTTACTGCGCAAGGCTTCGGAACCCGCCGCGCATGTCGCCGGGTTCGGATTGTCTTTGGAGGGCTCCGGCCCTCCAAGCCTCCCCAAACGCCCTCCCGCTTCGGCCGCCGTCCGAAACCTCCGCCAACATTCCGGCGGCTGGCCTCTCCCGCAGCGCCGGAAGCCCGGCCTGCGCCTATTCAAGCGCGTCCCAGTCGATGGCCCTGTCGCGGAAATAATACGCCCGGTCGCGTTCATTGACCTCCCGGAGCACGCGGCACGGGTTGCCGGCCGCGACCACGCGGGAGGGAATGTCCCGGGTGACGACGCTGCCCGCGCCCAGCACCACGTGGTCGCCGATGGTGATGCCGGGCATGATGAGGACGCCCGCGCCAATCCAGCAGTTTTTGCCGATGCGGACGGGGAAGTTATACTGATAGCCCCGCTGGCGAAGCTCGGGCAGGATGGGATGACCGGCCGTCGCGACGACGACATTGGGGCCGAACATGGTGTGGTCGCCCACATAGATATGCGTGTCGTCCACCAGGGTCAGGCCGAAGTTGCAGTAGATGCCCTTGCCAAAGTGCACATGGCCGCCGGCATGGTTGGCATAGAGGGGCGGCTCGATATAGCAGCCCTCGCCGATTTCGGCGAACATCTCCTTCAGGAGTGCCTGGCGCTTTTCGCTTTCGGACGGGCGCGTATGGTTGAAATCATACAGGCGCTCCAGGCGCTGCGTCTGTTCGCGCATGATTTCCTCGTCGCCGGGGAAGTACAGATCCCCCGTGTGCATTTTGTCCTTCATGGGCATGTCAGCGTTCCTCCTTTATCGTCAGGTCTTTGACCCAGGCGTACGTTTTGTAATGCCTGTATACGGCGGGCAGCTTCAGCAGCTCATCCAGGCTGACGAGAAGATAGACGGCCATCACCGGGAGCCGCAGGACAAAGGCCGCGAGCAGCCCTGTGGGCACGATAATGCCCCACATCACGACGGCGTCGCACAGCAGGCCGAACCGGCTGTCCCCGCCGGCGCAGAAGATGCCCGCGACGGCGGTGGCGTTGACGGACTTGCCAATCATATACCAGGCGCAGATATGCAGCATTCCCCGCAGATACCCGGCGGCCGTATCGCTGATCTCGGCCAGTGCCAGAATCAGCGGGCTGCAGGCCAGCAGTACCGCGCCCGAGACGACGCCCGCGAGCAGCGCCAGGGCGCACAGCCTGCCGCCGTATGCCCGCGCCCGTGCCAGCCTGCCTGCGCCGAGCTCGTTTCCTATCAGAATCCCGCCGCCGCCGGCAAGCCCAAGGCACAGACAGGCGGCCAGGTTTTTCACAACGCCGGCAATGGCATGGGCGGCAACAGCGTCGCGCCCGAGATGCCCCATGATGACCGAAACCATGGTAAAGCCGACACCCCAGACGATTTCATTGCCCAGGACGGGCGCGGTATGCTTCCAGAAACTGCCGGCGAGCCGACGGTCGGTATGCAGCATGTATTTCCGGCGCAGCTTGACGCTGTTTTTCCGGGCGGTTTCCGCCATGCACCACAGGACTTCGACGGTTCGGGCGACGGTCGTGGAAATCGCCGCGCCCGCAATCTCCAGGCGGGGAAACCCCCAAAGCCCGGCGATGAGCGCCGCGTTCATCAGCATGTCGCCGGCCATGCATACTGCGCTGATGACGCCTGCCTGCCTCGCCTTGCCGCTGTTTTTCAGCGCGCAAAGATACACCTGCGAGACGCCCGCCAGCAGATACGACGGGGAAACGATGCGCAGATATGTCGCGCCTTCCGCGATGAGGACGGGCTCGTTGGTGAGCAGGCGCATCAGGAAGGACGGGACGCACAGCGCCGCAAGGAAGAAAAACCACGCGACCATGACCGTGATTTTCATGACATAGGCGAAAACCTTTTCGACCGCCGCAACGTCCTTCTTCCCCCAATACTGCGCCGCAAGCATGGACTGGCCGATGGTCATGGCCGCCAGGAACAGGTTTTCCACAAAGGTAATCTGCACGGCCAGGGACACCGCCGACATCTTGTCCTGCGAGACGAAGTTGAGCATGACGGCGTCGGACGCGCTGACCGCCGCGAGCATAAGCTGCTGCAGCGCGATGGGCAGCACGAGCGAGAGGAGCTTTTTATGAAATTCTCTGTCACCGACAACTGCTTTGACCATAACGCCTCACATGGACAGATTGGGAAATACTATATCATATAAACCCTATTATACAATAAAACCGGGGAAAAATCTCCACGATGGCGCACGAAGTTTTCGTCATCCTGCCGGAAACCCGGGACGGGCTTTCCGCACGCGGCCGGCCGGCAGGGGGAAAGGATGTGACAGGGGTTCATGCGCGCCCGCACGCGGCGAGACGGCAGGAGCGGAGGAGATGGCGACGAGAGTTCATGCGCGCCCACATGTGGGCGGACGCCGGCCAAGGGGAAAATGGCCCGGCGCTGCGCGCCTTTGCGGGCGCGGGCTATTCAAACTTCCGGTCGTACAGCACGGCGGCAATGAGCACGACAAGGCAGGAGCCGGCGTTATGCACCAGGGCGCCGGTCGTGGGGGTGAGAACCTCCAGCAGGGACAGCGCGATGGCCAGAAAATTGATGGCCATGGACAGGGCGATGCTGCATCGGATGGTGTTTACCGTGGCGTTGGACAGCCGCTTGAGATAGGGGATTCTGGAAATATCGTCGCGCATCAGCGCGATGTCGGCCGCTTCCACCGCAATATCGCTGCCCATGCCGCCCATGGCAACGCTCACATCGGCCGTCTTGAGGGCAGGGGCGTCGTTGACGCCGTCTCCAATCATGCAGACCTTGCGGCCCTCGCGCTGGAGCGCGCGGATGCTCTCCACCTTCTCTTGCGGCAGCAGCTCCGCGCGCACCTCGCGGATGCCTGCCTGGGCGGCAAAGTACGCCGCGGTTTTCCGGTTGTCGCCGGTGAGCAGGACGGTGCGGGTGTGCATGGCGTCAAGGCGGGCCGTCACCTCCCCGGCTTCCGGCCGCAGCACGTCGGAAAGGGCGATGACGCCCAGGCACCGCCGTTCGCCGGCCACCAGGACGGAGGCTTTCCCCTGCGCGCGCAGACGGTCCAGGCAGGCCTGCGCCGCTTCGTCGAGCGTCACGCCGCTCTCCGCCAGGAATTTCTCGCTCCCGCACAGCACGCACCGGCCCTCCACCTGCGCGCTGACGCCCATGCCCGCGCGCATCCTGAAATCGGACGGCGCCGGCACCGGAATGTCCCGGGTCCGGGCGCAGGCTACAATGGCCTTTCCCAACGGATGCTCGCTCCGGGACTCCGCCGAGGCGGCCAGCGACAGCAGCTGCGCTTCGTCCAGGGAGGCGTCGAAGCAGAGAACATCGCTGACGTCCAGCCTGCCGTAGGTCAGCGTGCCGGTTTTGTCAAAGGCAATCGTGTCCACCTTGCCCATCGCTTCCAGGGCCTCGCCGGATTTGACGATGACGCCGTGCTTGGTCGCCTGGCCGATGGCCGCCATGATGGCGGTGGGGGTGGCCAGCACCAGCGCGCACGGGCAGAATACCACCAGGATGGTCACGGCGGTCACCAGATTTCCGGTGCCCACGTAGGCCGCGATGGCAATCAGGAGCGCCACGGGCACCAGCCAGCTGGCGCAACGGTCCGCGATGCGCTGCATGGGCGCCTGCCGGTTTTCCGCGTCCCGTACCATGCGAATGAGCTTTTGCAGCGAGCTGTCCTCGCCCACCTTGGTGGCCCGGATGTCGATGGCGCCAAAGCGATTGAGGGTGCCGCAAAACACGCTTTCGCCCACCCCCTTGTCCACCGGCAGCGATTCGCCCGTCATGATGGCCTGGTCCAGGGACGTCTCGCCGCTGATGATGGTCCCGTCCACGGGAACGGTCTCGCCGGGCAGAATGCGCAGGATGTCGCCCTGCCGGATGGCTTCGGCCGGGATGGTCTCCTCCTTGCCGTCCCGCACCCTGCGGCCCTGCGTCGGCGCAAGGCTGACGAGCTGTTTCAGTCCCTTCCGGGCCCGGTTCGTCGTTCGCTCCTCCAGGATGGCGCCGATGGCCATGATAAAGGCCACCTCGCCGGCTGCGAACAGGTCGCCGATGGCAATGGCGGCGAACATGGCGATGGTGATGAGCAGCGCGGAGGAAATCTTGCTGATGCCCGGGTTATGCACAATCCGCCAGACCGCCAGGTACAGCAGCGGAACGCCGCTGATGACGACCGTCGCCCATGCCGGATCGACCGGCACATCGACGCCCTGCCAGGAAAGGAGCAGGCTGGCTACCAGAAACACGCCGCCCACAAGGGTCATGGGCAGCCGGGACAGAACATCGACGAACCGCTTTATCATGGCTTTTCCTCCGCCCGCACGGATGCCTGCGCTGCGCTTGACAGGCCGCGCCGGATTCCGTACAATACATTTGATACAGAACAACCTGTTCGCTATGTATGATTGTAGGGGCGGGCGCGGGGAAACGCAACGGACATTTTTGCCCGGCTGTTTCTTACGGGACATATTTTGCAAAATGTACGGGAGCGTGCGGCATGGACAGGCGTCAGCAGAAGACAAGAGAAGCGATTTTTTCCGCATTCGGCAGCCTTTTGGGAGAAAAGCGGTACAGCCGGATTACGGTGCAGGACATCATCGACCGGGCCAACGTGGGCCGAACCACGTTTTATGCCCATTTTGAGACCAAAGAGGACCTGCTCCGGGCGCTGTGCGAAGCGCTGTTCGGGCATATTGTGGGCAGCGCCGTGGACAGCACGCATACCCATGGGCTGTATGCCGGGCGGGGCGCGCCGGAGTCGGTGTTCTGCCACCTGCTGCAGCATTTGCAGGAGAACGACCGGAATATCCTGGGGCTCTTGTCGTGCGAAAGCAGTGAGATTTTCCTGCGCTATTTCAAAAACAGCCTCAACGAGCTCATCCGCATGCAGTTTGTCAACCAGAACCGGCGCGCCAACCTGGATATCCCGCCGGACTTTCTTATCAATCACGTCTCCGGCAGCTTTGTGGAGATGGTGCTGTGGTGGATTCAGCAGGGGATGGCGCTTGCGCCGGTGGAGCTGGACCGGTATTTTCGGGCGGTCATCGAGCCGGTGCTGTAAAGCGCGGAGGCAGGAAAACGGCGCGCGGGGCAGACGGCTCCGCACGCCGAATCGCTGCCGGGACAGGCACGCGCACGGGCGCGCTGCGGGTCGATGGGCCCTCGTCCGGCGCCTCCGCCCGAGGGCTCACGGCGGCGGCGCTGCGCGCAAACGCGCCGCGCGCCCGCGCGTGCGTTTTTCGTCCGCCGCCGGCGTCATGCCGGCCGCACGGCAACCATCCCCGTCATGCCGCGCCGTGCTGCTCCGGGCATGCGCCGTGGCGCAAGCCCTCCGCCTTCTGGAACAGGAACGGATACAGCGCCAGCACCCACAGCGCAATCAGGCCGTAGCGCAGCGTATCGACGAGCAGCGACGCGCCCAGCAGGGCCTTCAGGCCCCATCGGATGCCCACCACGCCGGCCATGCCGACCAGGAATTTGACGGCCTGCTGCCACAGGGGCGCGCGCTCCGAAAAGCGGATGCCGCGCCGCTCCCACAGCAATCCGACGGCGCAGCCAAGGCAGCCGCCGGCCGCCTTGCAGCAATCCGAGGCGTAATGCATCTCGATGACGCCCGCGCCGTACAGCGCCAGCGCGTACACCAGCACGGCCGCGCCCAGCGCCGCCACGATGCCCGCCAGCCATGCGTCGGACACGCCCGCGCGAAAACAGAAATACACGCAGGCGATAATCAACGCCGTGACCAGCAGGGATGCGCCCACGTCCGCGGGCGTATGCACCCCCAGATACATCCGCGAAAACCCTACCAGCAGCACCAGCGCAAACAGGGCAGCGCGCCCGTACCATCGCCGGCAGGAAACGCCCAGATAGCCGTAGAGCGCGGCGGCGCACTGGGTATGCCCGCTGGGGAAGGAATACCCGGTGGAGGCCTCCAGCGCGGAGGCCACCGGCACAAAGGTGGGATCCAGCAGCCAGGGGCGGTCTATGCGAAAGGTAATCTTCAGCCCCTGTACGACCGCTGCGGACAGGAAAAAAGCCATGCCCACGCCATAGGCGAGCTGCTTGTTCCGGCACCAGTAGAGGGCGCACAGGAGACAGACGATAATGGCTTCCTCCCCGAACAGGGTAATTCCCTGGAACAGCGCCGTTCCAAACGGGGTACGGATGTTTGCCAGGCTATGCAGAAACTCCAAGGGACGCCTCCTCTCCATGGCTTGGGCGCAGGTGCGGCACGCCGGCGCCGCTTCTTTTGTGCAGCTGTGGGAACCGTTCGGGAACCCCCGCGCTGCGCCGCATCGCGCGCGGGATGCCCCGGAGATATCTCAGAACCGCGACCGGTCGGCCCACAACCCCAGGGCGGGATTGCTGATATAGTAGATTTCCTCGCCGTCCGGCAGCGTGTTCAAACCGTCCGCGAGCCGGGCCGGAGGATAGCGGCGGACGGCCTCGTCATAGGGCATATACTGGAAGCACACGCCGCGCACCTCGGCTTCCGTCAGCTTGCGGGGACAGTAGGTAATGGTGAAGCGGCCGTCCGAAGAGCCGTGAATGAGGTGCGCCGCGGCAGACAGGTTGTCGCGCAGGTCCGCGTGCGTCCGCACCAGCTCCAGCACGCGCTCGCGGCCGCAGTAGCCGTATTTGCGGATGAGTCCGTCGATGCCGGCGTCCTCGCCGAACCGCTCCACGCCCGGCGCCAGCACGACCAGCTCGCCGCCGTCCGCAATGGCCATCCGGGTGCGGTAAACGGCCTTGTTGCCCAGCCAGGTGCTCTTGAACTCCTGGCCGTCCAGCAGCACGACGACCTTCCGGATGGGTTTGTCCACAAACGTCAGGTTCTTCTGCTGGCTCAGGGCGACCGCCTTTTCAAAACAGGACCGTTCGCGGCCGATAAACAGGCCGTGCATCCGCACCTGCCCTTCCGGCGCGGTGGTGACGGTGAGCACATAGCACAGCGGAATCTGCGCCAGGAAATGCGCCTGCGCATAGTCAAACACCTTGCGCACGGGCGAAAAATCGCGGCCCATGATGCGCTCCATGCCGTAGAACGCGCCGAGCATGTGCGAGGCGTGAATCATCGCGCTGCCGCCGCAGCCGACGAAGATGTTCTTGCCGTAATTGGCCATGCCCACCACCTCGTGCGGGACCACCTGGCCGATGGACACGATCAGGTCATACGAGGCGTCCAGCAGCAGCCGGTTGACTTCGACCGGGATGGCGTCGGTCACCAGGCCCTCGGAAACCTCCCGGACAAAGTCGGCCGGCACCTCGCCCAGCTTCACAACGTCCGTGCGCCAGTTATGCACCAGAAAACGGTCCTGTGGGATGCCCGGGCCGAACATGGCGCGCAGCTCTTCCGGCGTCATGGCGACATGCGTGCCCAGCGCGGGCAGGATATCCACCCGGCAGGCGTCTTTGAGCACGTCGTACAGGTGCGCCGTGATTTTGCCCGCCCCGGAATGAAAGCGCGTAAAATCCGGAGGAATGAGCAGCACCTTTTTCAGGGCGCTCTTCCGGTCGGCGATGGCTTCGTCCAGCGCCGCAAACAGTTCCGCATCCGACAGCCCTTGCGGGCTCTCGGCAAGCCTGCAGATGCCTTTCATGCCGCGCCTCCGTCAGACGGTATAGGTCGAAGCGGAGATGTCGCCGCCGTGACCGGTCCAGTTGGTATGGAAAAACTGCCCGCGCGGCGCGTCCAGCCGCTCATAGGTGTGCGCGCCGAAGTAATCGCGCTGCGCCTGCAGCAGGTTGGCGGGCAGGCGCTCGGTGCGATACCCGTCGAAATAGTTCAGCGCGCTGGTCAGCGCCGGGGTCGGAATGCCGTTCATCAGCGCGGCGGCGCATACGCGGCGCCAGCCGGCCTGCGCGCCTTCGACCGCGTCTTTGAAATAGGGGTCCAGCAGCAGGTTGGACAGCGCGGGGTTTTTCGTGAACGCTTCCTTGATTTTGCCCAGGAACACCGAGCGGATGATGCAGCCGCCGCGCCACATCAGCGCGATGCCGCCGTAGTTGAGATGCCAGCCGTATGTTTCGGCGGCCGAGCGCATGAGCACATAGCCCTGCGCGTAGGAGACAATCTTGGCCGCGAACAGCGCGCGGCGCAGGTCTTCCAGGAACGCGGCGCGATCGCCTTCAAACCGGGGCGCGGGGCCGGAAAGCACGCGCGAGGCTTCCACGCGCTCGTCCTTCATCGCCGACAGGCAGCGGGCAAAGACCGCCTCGCCGATGAGCGTCAGCGGGACGCCCTCGTCCAGCGCGGCGATGCCGGTCCATTTTCCCGTGCCCTTCTGGCCCGCGGTGTCCAGGATTTTTTCCACCAGCGGGGCGCCGTCCGTATCCCGGAACGCGAGAATGTCGCGGGTGATTTCTATCAGATAGCTGTTCAGCTCGCCCTGGTTCCATTGCGCGAACGTGTCGTGCATGTCCTGGTAGGTCATGCCCAGGTAGTCGCGCATGAGCTGATACGCCTCGCAGATGAGCTGCATGTCGCCGTATTCAATGCCGTTGTGCACCATTTTGACAAAGTGGCCCGCGCCGCCTTCGCCAATCCAGTCGCAGCAGGGCTCCCCCTCGGCGGTGTGGGCGGCGATGGCCTGAAGAATGGGCTTGACGTGCGGCCAGGCGGCCGGAGAACCGCCGGGCATGATGGACGGGCCGGTCAGCGCGCCTTCCTCGCCGCCGGACACGCCGGTGCCGATATAGAGCATGCCCGCTTCCTCCACCTTCCTGACGCGGCGGATGGTATCGGGGAAATGGCTGTTGCCGCCGTCTATCAGGATGTCGCCCGGCTCGAGCAGGGGCAAAAGCTTATCTATCATCTGATCGACCGGCGCGCCCGCCTTAATCATCATCAGGATGCGGCGCGGCTTTTCCAGGCTGGCGACAAACGATTCGAGCGAATAGGTGCCGAGAATGTTCTTGCCCTTGGCGGCGCCTTCGATAAAGCGGGTGACGGATTCGGGCGTGCGGGAATAGACGGCCACGGAGAAACCGTGGCGCTCCATATTGAGCGCAAGGTTGCTGCCCATGACGGCGGCACCGATAAGACCGATATTCTGCATGGGAACATTCCTCCCTATTATCTATGTTGCCAATTATCGTAGCACGCTTTGTATCGCCCGTCAAGGAAGCGGCAGGGTGGTAAAATTATTCTGACCAAACAGCACAAAAAACATCGGCAAACGCGGCCCTTTCCTGCCGGTTTTCGGGGCGATTTACATTCCGCAGCCGCTGTGATATACTACATCTGCGCTCCGGACGGCGGAGCGCAAAGGCCGTGCCCGTGCGACGGGCGGCGGCAACAGGAGGCGTGATGGAATGGAAGGACAGGGCACTCAACAGACAGGGAAAAAAGTCATTTTCTCCGGCATTCAGCCGTCCGGAACGCTGACGCTGGGCAACTATCTCGGCGCGATACGCAACTGGAAGCAGCTGGAAGACGAATATCAGTGCATTTACAGCGTCGTGGATTTGCACGCCATTACCGTCCGGCAGGAGCCCGCCCAGCTGCGGCGCCGCTGCACGGAGCTGATGGCCATTTACCTGGCGGCCGGCCTGAACCCGGAAAAGACGCTGATTTACTGCCAGTCCCATGTGCCCGCGCATGCGGAGCTGGCCTGGATTCTCGGCTGCTATACCTACTTGGGCGAGCTGCAGCGCATGACGCAGTATAAGGACAAGGCGCAAAAGCACGCCGCCAACCTCAACGCCGGTCTGCTGACCTATCCGGTGCTGATGGCGGCGGATATCCTGCTGTATCAGGCGGACCTGGTGCCCATCGGCGCGGACCAGAAGCAGCATTTGGAGCTGACACGCGATATCGCCATCCGCTTCAACGGCGCTTACGGGGACACCTTTGTCGTCCCGGACGGCTATTTCCCCAAGGTCGGCGCGCGCATTCGCAGCCTGCAGGAACCTGCGCGCAAGATGAGCAAGTCCGACCCGGAAGATACCTATATCGCCCTGCTGGATACGCCCGAGGCCATTCGCCGCAAGTTCAAACGGGCCGTAACCGACAGCGAGGCCTCAGTCCGCTTCGACCCGGAGGGCAAGCCCGGCGTGTCCAACCTGATGAGCATTCTCGGCGCGATTACCGGCGATTCCATGGAAAAAATCGAGGCCGACTTTGCCGGACAGGGCTACGGCGCGTTCAAGACGGCGGTGGCCGACGCGGTCGTCGCCGAGCTGGAGCCCATCCAGAACGAGCACAGGCGCCTGATGGCGGACAAGGCGTACATTGAGACCATCATGCGCGCCAGCGCGGAGCGCGCCTCGGCCATCGCGGCCCGGACGATGCGCAAGGTGCGCCGCAAGGTCGGGCTTGCGCCGTTTTCGCTGTAAGGCAGCGCGCCTGCGCAAAATTCCGACCCCGGCGTTCCTGTCGCCGGGGTCGGTTGGCGCGTGGGCCGAAAAAGCCCTGCAGGGCTTTTTCGCCGTCCGCAACGGGCCTATGCGCGTATTTCCTGGCGCATGAAGGCAATATAGGAAACCGTGAAGGCCGCCATGACCGCCGCCACCATGCATGTGACATGGGGCCAGATAAGCAGCAGGCTCTGATCAAACGTCAGATAGCTCGCCAGCGCGCCCGAAAGAGAAGCCTGGGTCGTGATGCCCGTCGTGCGTATGTTCGGGTTCAGCAGGGTCGACGCCGCCTCACAGTAGGAATAGTAGGGAGACACCCGGTTCAGGCTCAGCTCCAGCTGGTAGTTGCTGAACATATTGTAATAGCCCTGAATGCCCTCCAGCGGATAGACCAGGTTGGCGATGATGGAAGCAATCATGCTGAAAAAGAGGGTAAAGAAAATCCAGACCGTAATCACAATCAGCGCCGAGGTCGCCGCATGGCGGCAAAGCACGGAACAGAGCATGGCCAGCGCAAGCCACAGCGACGTATACACGACCGTAAAGAGCAGGTAGGCCGTGATGCGCGCCAGTTCCTCGCCCGAAGGCGGAATGCCAATCACCGCCAGGCCCAGCCCGGCCGCCAGCACGCCCACGAAGAAAATCATCATGAACAGAACCGTCACGCCGGCCAGGAAT
>DVFI01000099.1 GCA_018713305.1 Candidatus Avichristensenella intestinipullorum | reverse complement strand
TTTCGCCAGCACCATCGTGATCGCCGCCGTCAGCGTCGTCTTGCCATGGTCTACGTGCCCTATCGTGCCGATGTTCACATGCGGCTTGTTCCGTTCAAATTTCTGCTTCGCCATGGGGGTTTCTCCTCCTTGATTTGTTCGTTAGGTCCTGCTCTGATAGACGCCGACGACCTTCTGCGCGATGTTCTTGGGCACTTCCGCATAGTGCGAGAACTGCATCGTGAACACGCCGCGCCCCTGGGTGCGGCTGCGCAGGTCGGTCGCATAGCCAAACATTTCCGACAGCGGGATGACCGCGTCGATAACCTGTGAACCGGCGCGCATATCCAGCTGGCCGATTTGGCCGCGCTTGGAGGAAATATCCCCCATCACGTCGCCCACATATTCTTCCGGGATGACGATTTCCACATTCATCACCGGCTCCAGCAGCACGGGATCCGCCTTTTCATTGGCATCCTTAAAGGCCATGGAGCCCGCAATCTTGAAGGCGATTTCGCTGGAGTCGACCTCATGGTAGGAGCCGTCCAGCAGCGTCGCGCGGAAATCGACGACTTCATAGCCGCCCAGCGCGCCGCTCTGCGCGGCCTCGCGGATGCCAGCGTCAATGGCCGGGATGTACTCGCGCGGGATGATGCCGCCGACGGTGGCGTTGACAAACTCATAGCCCTCGCCCGGCTCGCGCGGCTCGATTTCAATTACGCAATGCCCGTACATGCCGTGGCCGCCGGTCTGGCGCACATAGCGCCCTTCGGCCTTGGACGTTTTGCGGATGGTTTCTTTATAGGCCACCTGGGGTTTGCCGACCGTGGCTTCTACCTTGAACTCGCGCAGCAGGCGGTCGACAATGATTTCCAGGTGCAGCTCGCCCATGCCCGCAATCAGCGTCTGTCCCGTATCCTTATCGGTATAGGTTTTGAACGTCGGGTCCTCCTCGGCCAGGCGCACCAGCGCCATGGTCATCTTGTCCTGGCCCGCCTTGGTCTTGGGCTCAATGGCGACGCGGATGACCGGCTCGGGGAATTCCATGCTCTCCAGCACCACGGGATTGCGCTCGTCGCAGAGGGTGTCGCCGGTGGTGGTTTCCTTCAGCCCGACGACCGCGGCGATATCGCCGGCGTAGACGCAGTCCGTTTCCTCGCGATGGTTGGCGTGCATGAGCAGAATGCGGCCCATCCGCTCGCGCTTGCGCTTGGTGGAGTTGTAGGTATAGCTGCCCGCCGAAAGCGTGCCGCTGTATACGCGGAAGAACGCCAGCTTGCCCACAAACGGATCGGCCATAATCTTAAAGGCCAGCGCGGCAAACGGCTCCTCGTCACTGGAATGGCGGACGACCTCGGTTTCCCCGTCCGGCGCCATGCCGGTAATCGGCGGCACGTCCAGCGGGGAAGGCAGGTATTCTACCACCGCGTCCAGCAGCGGCTGCACGCCCTTGTTGCGGTAGGAGGTGCCGCAGAGCACCGGAATCAGCTTGACGGCGATGGTGGCGCGGCGGATGGCGGCTTTCAGCTGCGCCTCGTCCGGCTCGTCGCCGGACAGGTAGATTTCCATGATTTCATCGTCTACCTCGGCGATTTTTTCCAGCATCGTCGCATGCGCAAGCTCGGCCGCTTCGCGGTAGGCGTCCGGGATGGGCTCCTCGCGCACGTCGCTGCCGTCGTCATTGTAGTAAATCTGCGCGTCCATGCGGATAAGGTCCACAATGCCGCGGAAATCCGCCTCGCTGCCGATGGGCAGCTGAACGGGCACTGCGTGCGCCTGCAGGCGGCTTTCCATCATGCTGACCACGCGGCCAAAGTCCGCGCCGGTGATGTCCATCTTGTTGACATACGCAAGCCGCGGAACGCCGTACTTGTTGGCCTGACGCCAGACCGTCTCGCTCTGCGGCTCCACGCCGCCTTTGGCGCAGAAAACCGCCACCGCGCCGTCCAGCACGCGCAGCGAGCGCTCCACTTCGACGGTAAAGTCCACATGGCCCGGCGTGTCAATGATGTTAATGCGATGATTCTTCCAGTGGCAGGTGGTGGCGGCGGACGTAATGGTAATGCCGCGCTCCTGCTCCTGCTGCATCCAGTCCATGGTCGCCGCGCCCTCGTGCACTTCGCCGAAGCGATGCACGCGGCCGGTGTAATAGAGGATGCGCTCGGTCGTTGTGGTTTTTCCGGCATCGATGTGCGCCATGATGCCGATATTGCGTACCCTTGCTAACGGATGGCTGCGGGGCATGATAGGCTCCTTTCCGTGGGGGAAGCCTGCCTGGCTTCCGGGTCGGGGGAGAATCCCCCCGAAATTCCCCCCGCGCGGGGGAAGGGGAGGCACATGCTAAGAGCGAGCTTGACGCCCGCTCTGCATGTGTATACGAACCAAATGCTTCGCGCGTCGTCCTCTTTCGGGATGCTCGTAGCGAAGTGAAAAGCGATTACCAGCGATAGTGGGCGAACGCCTTGTTCGCTTCCGCCATGCGGTGCATTTCTTCCTTGCGCTTGACGGCGTTGCCGGCGTTGTTCGCCGCATCGAGAATCTCCGCGGCCAGGCGCTCGCTCATGCGGCGCTCGCCCCGCTTGCGGGAGAAATCCACCAGCCAGCGCAGCGCCAGGGTCTGACGGCGCTCGGGGCGAATCTCGATGGGGACCTGGTAGGTGGCGCCGCCGACGCGGCGGGCCTTGACCTCCAACGTGGGCAGGATGTTGTTCATCGCCGCCTGGAACACCTCGAGGGGCTCCTTTCCGGTCTTTTCCTTAATCATGTCAAATGCGTCGTAGCACACGCTCTGCGCCACACCGCGCTTGCCGTCGAGCATGATCTGGTTAATCAGCTTGGTGACGACCGTGGTGCCGTATACCGGGTCCGGCAGCACTTCGCGCTTGGGGATAAATCCACGTCTGGGCATGTGAAACCCTCCTGAATTTGTTGCAGTCGGCCACTTTTCCTGGGCAGGAACTGTGGAAAGGGGGAATGTTGCGACTGTCTGCGGCCGGTTCCGCCGGGCCAGCATTCCCGGCTGAGAACGGGACGATACGCCGTGTGCGCGCCAGCGTTCCGCCTGGCGGGTTCGGGCGTATGCCCATGCGGCGCAAACCGCTTGCGAAGCAGGCTGGAAAACTTACTTCTTGGGCTTCTTGGCGCCGTACAGGCTGCGGCCCTGGTTGCGCTTGGCAACGCCGGCGGCATCCAGCGCGCCGCGGATGATGTGGTAGCGCACGCCGGGCAAATCGCGCACACGGCCGCCGCGGATGAGCACGACGCTGTGCTCCTGCAGGTTGTGGCCGATGCCGGGGATGTAGCACGTGCCTTCAATCTGGTTCGTCAGACGAACACGGGCGATTTTGCGCAGCGCGGAATTGGGCTTCTTGGGCGTCGTGGTTTTGACGCTCAGGCAGACGCCGCGCTTTTGCGGGCACTGTTGCAGAATCGGCGCAGTCGACTTGTTGACGACTTTCTCCCTTCCCTTGCGAATCAACTGGTTGATCGTGGGCATGGAAGCACCTCCTTGGAAAACTCTGGCTCAAAGAGCCGGTATATCAAGCCCCGCAACCCCAGGGCCGGATATCATGCGCAAAAGGATGCACGCATCCTCAAACGTTGTCGCGCCGCGCTTCTTTCAGCGCGCCTGCCACGCTGGCCCGGACATCGATGCCGCAGGCGGCGCCCAGCTGCGCCATGGTTTCGATTTCCGTGTACCGCACCCCGCTTTTTTCACAGGCGTCCACCACGGGGCGCGTGACAAAGGGATCCGCGTCGCGCGCAATCCACGCGTGCGCGACTTCCCCGGCGGCGATGGCTCGGAGAACCTGGCGCGCTCCGACCACACGGCGGGCCGCATCTTTCAGCGCATCGAGCACGTCCATCCCTCCTTTGCCTGATTCGACAACTTACTGATTTTATCATGTCCATGCTTCCTTTGTCAAGCGATTGGACGAAAAGATTGGCGCAAACCGCAAAAAACAGTGCGTTTCCCGCTTGACAAGCCGGCGAAAGGATGGTAGAATATATCTGTTCGAGCGCCCGTAGCTCAGCTGGATAGAGTGTTTGACTACGAATCAAAAGGTCGTGAGTTCGAATCTCGCCGGGCGCGCCAGAGAATACGCCGGTTCGGATACGCACAGTATCCCAACCGGCGTTTTTTCTATGCCCGAATGCCGCGGCGCGGCGGGAACGGAGGCGCCGTGCCGGCAAGCGGCCAAGGCCCCGGGCGGCCCCGCGCCCGATGACGAGCGCGCTCTGGCGGCCGTTTGCCGGGCGATGGCGTCCGCTTTTCGGGTTCGCCGCCTCAGCGCCCGGCGGGCGGGCGCTTGGACAGCATCGCGCGCGCATGCGCCACGGCGGTCT
Source organism: Candidatus Avichristensenella intestinipullorum (assembly GCA_018713305.1). Classification (GTDB taxonomy): domain Bacteria; phylum Bacillota; class Clostridia; order Christensenellales; family Aristaeellaceae; genus Avichristensenella; species Avichristensenella intestinipullorum. The sequence continues at coordinate 87,189 of DVFI01000099.1, read as the reverse complement.
CGCCGCCGCCCAGCAACCGCGCCACGGCCTCCACGCGCCCCGGCCCGTCCAGCGCCCGCACCGAGGTGCGCGTGCGCCCGTCGCATTCGCTTTTTTCCACCAGATACTGCGCGTCGGCCAGCGCGGCGATTTGCGGCAGATGCGTCACGCACAGCACCTGCCGCCCGCGCGCGGTCTGCAGCATTTTTTCGGCCACGACCTGGCCCATATGTCCGCTGATGCCCGTATCCACCTCGTCAAAAACCAATACGGGGATGCCTTCGCTGTCCGCCTCGATGCATTTGAACGCCAGCATGATGCGCGAAAGCTCGCCGCCCGAGGCAACGCGCGCCAGCGGCCGCAGCGGCTCGCCGGCGTTGGCCGACAGCAGAAATTCTACCCGGTCCATTCCGTCCGCAGTGGGGGCGCGGTCCGGCTCCGGCGGCGCAAACCGCACGTCGAAGCGCGCGCCGGCCATGCCCAGCTGCGCCAGCTGTTCCAATACCTGCGCCCGGAAACGGACGGCCAGCGTATGCCGGGCGTCGCAGAGCGCTTCCGCCTCGCGCAGCAGCGTGGCCCGCAGCGCCTTTTCCTGGCGCTCCAGCGCCTCCAGCCGCGCCTGGCCGTGTTCGCTTGCGTCCAGTTCTTCCCGCACGCGTTCGCGATACGCAATCATTTCGCGCGAGGTGGCGCCGTATTTGCGGCGCAGTTTGCCCAGAAGGTCCAGCCGCGCTTCGATGCCCTCCAGCGCCGCGGGGTCCGCCTCGATGGCGTCGCGAAGACCGTCGATATCTTCCGCAACGCTCTCTATGGCATAGACCGCCTCGGCCAGCTGATCGTGCGCGTGCTCGTAGGATTCGCCGTAGCGGGCGACGGAGGCCAGCGCTTCCAGCGCGGCGCGCAGGGCGTCCAGGCCGCTGAGGCCCTCCTCGCCCACGCCGCCGGAGACAAACGCATAGGCGCGTTCCACCGCTTCGCGGATTTTTTCGGCGTTTCGCATGACGGTGCGCTGCTGCTCCAGCTCGGTCTCCTCGCCCTCGCGCAGGGCCGCGCCGTCCAGCTCGTCCAGCTGGAAACGGAGCATGTCCTCGCGCCGTGCGCGCTCCAAAGCCCCCTGCGAAGCTTCGGTCAGGGCGCGCTGCGCCTGGCTCCAGGCCTCGTGCGCCGCCCGTACCGCCTGTACGCGGGCACGGTGCGCCGCGTCGCCCATGCCGTCCAGAAATCCCAGATGCGTTGCCGGGTCCAACAGGCTCTGATGTGCATGCTGTCCATGCAGGTCCACCAGCAGCGAAGTGACGCGCTTGAGCTGCGCCAGCGGCACGGTGACGCCTGCTACGCGGCATAAGCTCCGCCCGTTGCGGTGTATCTCGCGCTGGATGGGCAGAAGGCCGTCCTCGGCTTCCAGGCCCATTTCCTCCAGCAGCGCGAGCACGCGTGCCTGACGGGATACGTCAAAGAGCGCTTCCACCTGCCCTTTGAGCGCGTCGCCGGCGATGCGGTCCTTGTCTGCGCGGCCGCCCAGGACAAAATCCAGCGAACCGACCACGATAGACTTGCCCGCGCCGGTTTCCCCGGTCAGCACGTTCAGACCCGGGCCAAAGGCGATTTCCAACCGGTCGATAAGAGCGATCGAGCGGATGGCAAGCTGCAAAAGCACTATTTCATCATCCCTCTGAAGCGCTCGGCCAGCGCGGGCGCAATCTGTGCGTCGCGCGCGATGACCAGAATCGTGTTGTCGCCCGCCAGGGTGCCGACGGTTTCGGGCCAGCGCATGGTGTCTACCATTTCCGCCGCCGCATGCGCGCTGCCGGGCAGCGTCTTGATGACAATCAGGTTTTCCGCCACGTCCACATGCAGCGCCGTTTCCGTAAAGATGCGGCGCAGCCGCTCGGTCAGCCCCTGTTCCGCCTTTTCCGCCACGGCATAGCGATAGGAGCCCTCGTCGGTCAGCACTTTGAGCAGGCGCAGTTCCTTGATGTCGCGCGATACGGTGGCCTGGGTTACTTCAAAGCCGCGCTCGCGCAGGCGACGGGCCAGGTCCTCCTGGGTTTCAACGGATTCCTGGCTGATGATTTCCAAAATTTCCCGGTGCCTCTGTCGCTTCATGGCTATTACTTCCTTCCTTTGATTCGTCCGTTATGCATCAAAGGGCGCTTCGCCGCCCCATTTCGACAGCTTGTTGCGCAAAAGCGCGAAGAACCGGTCTTCTCCAAAGCGCACAAAGGGCAGGCGCTGTGGTTCGCAGCCGATGTGGATGACCGAGGCTTCCCGCAGAAAGCGGCACTGCTGGCCATCCACGGAAAAGAGCATGCCGCCGTCCTCGCCGCGCGGACGGACCTCCAGGCGCAAGCAGGACTGTGCGGAAACGACCAAAGGGCGCGCCGACAGGGTGTGGGGACAAATGGGCGAAAGCACGAGACAATCCAGCCCCGGCGCGATAATGGGGCCGCCGGTGGACAGCGAATAGGCGGTAGAGCCGGTTGGCGTAGCTACCACCATGCCGTCGCCGTCATAGCGCACGGCCAGCGCGCCGTCCACATAGGAATCCGCCTGCACCATGCGCGGAAAGCTGCCCCGCGTGATGACCACTTCGTTCAGCGCCGTATGGACTTCCTCGTCCCCTTCCAGGCGCGCGGTCAGCAGCATCCGCTCTTCCAGACGGTATTCCCCCCGCGCCAGGCGTGCCACCGCTTCGCGCAGGTTGTCGGGCGTGCACTCGGCCAGAAAACCCAGCGTCCCCAGATTGACGCCCAGAATCGGACGCAGGCGGCCTTCCATATAGCGCAGGGAACGCAGAATGGTGCCGTCGCCACCCAGCACCAGCAGCGCGTCCGCTGCCTGGAGGAACTCCGCCGAGGAGCTGGCCCGGTGCGGCGCGAGGTGCGAACTTGGCTCTGCCACCAGCGCGACGCCTGCTTCCGCACAGGCTGCCACCACTTCCGGCACCAGCGCTTCGCTTTCGGGCTTCAGGGGATTGAGTACCAGGCCGATCGTTTGAATTTTCATCGATTCGCCCCCATAAGAGTATACCATAAACTGTATGAAATTACAAGCCTTCGCGCCCAAATGCCCGGTGCGCCGCCTGGACAACGGACTCCACATCCGCGTCCGTCAGCGTGCTGGCGTCGTTTTGCGCCGGGGAAATATCGAATAAAAACTCAATATTTCCCTCGGGCCCCGTGATGGGCGAAAAACTTGCGGCGCGAACGCACCACCCGTTCCGGCCGGCATAGTCCAGCAGCGACCGGAGCACCTCGCAGTGCACGGACGCGTCGCGCACGACGCCTTTTTTCCCCACGCGCTCGCGGCCCGCTTCAAACTGCGGCTTTACCAGCGTGACAACCCGCCCCGAAGGGCCCAGAATAGCGCGCAGGGCGGGAAGGATGAGCCGAATGGAAATGAAGGATACGTCCATCACGCCCAGGGTCGGCGGTTCGGGGAAGTCCGAAGGCGTCAGGTAGCGCGCGTTGGTGCGCTCCATGACGGTGACGCGCGGGTCGTTGCGCAGCTTCCAGTCCAGCTGGCCGTAGCCTACGTCGATGGCGTACACCCGCCGCGCGCCCGCGCGCAGCAGCACGTCGGTAAAGCCGCCGGTGGACGCACCCACGTCCATGGCCACTGCGTCCCGGACGTCAAGCTGAAAGACCTCCATGGCCTTCTCCAGCTTCAGCCCGCCGCGGCTGACATAGGGGAACGGCGCGCCGCGCACCGTCAGCTCGTCCGCGGGCGCAACCTGCTGGGACGCCTTGCTCGCCCGCTGCCCGCCCACGAAGACGCAGCCGGAGAGAATCAGGGCCTGCGCTTTTTCCCGACTCTGCGCAAGCCCGCGCGTGACCAGCGCCGCATCCAGCCGTTCCTTATCGTGCATGCCATGCCTCCTTGACGCGCGCCGCAATCTGCGCCGCATCCAGCCCGCAGGCCCCGCGAAGCCCGTCCAGCGAATGCGCGCAGGGAACCTGGTCGCCCACGCCCAAGCGCAGCACCCGCACGCCCGGCAGGCCGGCGGCAATCATTTCGCCCATTCCGCCCGCCACGCGCTGCTCCTCCACCACGGCCACAAGCGGCCGCTTGGCCAGGAGCGACATGGCCTCTTCATCCGCCTGCAGGGAAGACAGGCTCCACACGGCGGGACGGAGCCCGTCGCGCTGCAAAAGCCCGGCCGCCGCCTGCGCCAGCCCGACCGAGGCGCCGTAGCCCAGCAGCGCGGGGCCGTCTCCGTCCGCGATGAGCCGCCAGCGGCCCACCGCGATATCGCCCCCTGCCCGCAGCGGCAGGGACCGGGGATAGCGGATGACGCAGGGGCCGCGCAGCTGCAGGCTTTCCGCCAGCATGGCGCACAGCTCCGGCGCATCGCAGGGGGACCAGACGGTCAAATGGGGCATTGCGCGCAGCATGGTCAGGTCGTAGACGCCCTGATGGGTCGCGCCGTCCCCGGCGACAAAGCCCGCGTGGTCCACCAGCACGGTCACCGGCAGGTTTTGCAGGCATACGTCGTGCAGCAGCTGATCCATCGAGCGCTGCAAAAAGGTCGCATATACGCCGAAATAGGGGCGCATACCTGCCGCGGCCAGGCCGGCGGCCATGGTCACGGCATGCTCTTCCGCAATCCCCACGTCGAAAAAACGCTCCGGAAACGCACGCGAAAAAGCGTCCAGACCGGTGCCCTGCGGCATGGCGGCGGTGATGGCGACGACGCGCTCGTCCTCCCGGGCCAGGGCGAGCAGCGCCTCGCCCGCCACGTCGCAGGCGCTGACAAGGCCGTCGTCCTGGCGCGTGCGCGCGCGGCCGTTTTCCACAAAGAACGGGGCGACGCCGTGGAACGCTTCCGGCTTGTGTTCCGCCAGCGCATAGCCGCGCCCTTTTTGCGTAATGGCATGGACGACGACGGGCCGGTGCATGGCGTAGGCGTCGGCGAGCACATGCTCGAGCGTGGGGATATCATGGCCGTCGATGGGGCCCAGATAGGCAAAGCCCAGCGCCTCGAAAAACTCGCCCGGAACCAGCATGCGTTTGATGGAACGCTTGACGCGCTCCATCAATCCCGCCAGGGGCGCGCCCACGAGCGGCACGCGGTTCAACCCGCGCTTGACGACCTGCTTGGCGCCAATCCAACGCCTGCTCCCGCGCAGATGCGTCAGATAGGTCGACAGTGCGCCCACGTTCCGGGAAATGGACATTTCGTTGTCGTTCAGCACGACAAGCAGCTGCGTGGGGCGGCTGCCCGCATCGTTGAGCGCCTCATAGCACAGGCCGCCCGTCATCGCGCCGTCTCCCACCAGCGCCACGACCGCATAGTTATCATATTGCAGGTCCCGGGCGCGCGCGAAGCCGAGCGCCGCGGAGATGGCTGTGGAAGCATGCCCGGTTTCAAATACGTCGTGTTCGCTTTCGGAGCGTTTGGGGAAGCCGGACACCCCGCCTTCGGCGCGCAGCGTCTGCGCCAGGGCCTGCCGCCCCGTGAGCAGCTTGTGGGTATAGCTCTGATGCCCCACGTCGAAAATGATTTTGTCCTGCGGAGAACGGAACACGCGGTGCAGCGCGAGCGTTAACTCCACCGCGCCCAGGTTCGAGGCGAGGTGGCCGCCCTGGCGCGCCGCAGCGTCCACCAAAGTCTGCCGGATTTCCGCCGCCAGCGCCTCAAGCTCGCCGTAGGACAGCGCGCTCAGGCTCTGCGGGGATACAATCTTTTCTAACATATGAACAGTATAACACATTTCGTCAAATTGACGCAATGTACCATTGCACGACTTGACAGGGAGGCGTATACTTTTGTGCGGAGAGGAGGGAGCCATGAAACGTCTGCTTGCGCTGCTGCCGCTGCCGCTGGCGCTGCTGGTGCGGCTATGGGCGCGGCATACGCCGGAGACGGTGGAGCGGCTGTTCTCCCAAGGCGTCTATCCCGCCCTGGCCGCCCCGGTCAGCCGCGCGGCGGCGCTGTGCCCCGTGCCCGTGTTCGGACTGGGCGTGCTGGCGCTGCTGGGGTATATCCTCTGGTCGCTGCGGCAGGGACGGTGGTTTCGCGTGCTGGCGGTATTGGGGCTGGCGGCTGCGGTGTTCGCAGGCGGCTGGAGCCTGAACTACCTGCGCCTGCCGCTGGAGGAGACCCTTGGCCTGGACGTGCGCGCCTCCACGCAGGAGGAACTCGTCTCGCTGTGCCATCGTCTGGCGGAGGACGCCGACGAGCGCTGGCAGGAAGCGCCAGAGACGGACCTGCTTGCGGCCGCGCCCGACGCGCTCAACGCGGCGGCGCGGGCATGGCCCATTCCGGCCGGCCGCTGGGGCGCGCCGCGGGCCGCGCTGTCGTCCGGGCTTTTGAGCCGGTGGCTGATAGAAGGCTTTATCTCGCCCTGGACGTGCGAAGCGCTGGTCAATGCAAACATTCCGGCGGCGACGCTGCCGTTTGTGGCCTGCCATGAAGCGGCGCATGTGCGGGGCTTTGCGCGCGAGGAGGACGCAAATCTGGTGGCGTACCTGGCCTGCGAGGCGTCCGGGGACGCATATTACCGCTACAGCGGGGCGCTGAAGGCGCTGCTGTATGCGCTGCGCGCGCTGCAACAGGAAGATGCCGGGGCGTATGCGCGGCTGTATGCCTCGCTGTCGTCCGGCGTGCGCGCGGACATCGACGCCCATGAGGCGTTCTGGAACGCGTACCGGGGCACGCCGGCGGCGGAGGTCTCCGCGCGCGTGAACGACACGTATCTGCAAAGCGTGGCGCAGGACCAGAACGCCCGCTCGTACGGGCGTCTGGTAGACCTGCTGCTGGCCCTTTCGCGGGCGGAGGCGCAGGTCAATGCGAAAGAGGGGGAGACGATGACATGAAGGACCAACGAATTCGCGGACTGGCAATGAGCGGCCTGATGGCCGCGCTGGTGGTGCTTTTTACCTATTTTATCAAAATCCCCGTGCCCGCAACCGGCGGCTATGTCCATCCGGGAGACGGCGCCATCTTTTACGCGGCGCTCCTGTGCGGGCCCTATGCCGCGCTGATTGGCGGCCTGGGCAGCATGTTGGCGGATTTGCTGGGCGGATACTTTGTCTATGCGGCGCCGACGTTCGTTATCAAGGCGGCCATGGGCGGCATTGCGGGCCTTCTGGCGCGCCGCGGCCATCCGCTGCGCAACGCGCTGGCGTTTTCGCTGGGCGCAGCCGTGATGGCGGCGGGCTATTTTCTGTTTGAAGGCGTGCTGTACGGCTGGGCGGCTGCGCTGGCGGCGCTGGGCCCCAACTGCCTGCAAGGGCTGGCCGGCGTGCTCATTGGCCTGGCGCTGGGCGCGCTGCCCGTCGAGCCGATGCGGCGCTGAATAGGGAAAAGCGAGGCTTGCGGCGCTTGGGGGCGCTCAATCCCCTGCATTTGGGCGCAAAAAGGCCGGCTGCCTGGGAATCTGCGGATTTTCAGGCGGCCGGCCTCTTCTTTCCTTTTCCGTCAAAAAAGCGGGGAACTGTCGAACGGTCAGAGCACTTTCATGGTAGACACCACATGGCGGAAGACCTTGTCGTCATACTCGGAATTCCAGTTGGCGGGATGCAGGGTGCGAATCATGTACAGGTTGCTGCCTATGGGGATGACGAAGCAGCGGCCGCGCATTCTCAGCATATCCTCCGCGCCCTCGGGCAGCACCTCCAGCCAGTACGTCACATAGCGGCCTTCCTGGCCCATGGCGTTGCGTGTCGCCTTGGAGGTTACCTCGAAGCCGTCGGGATACTGCTCGCGCAGCTGCTGTATCTGCCGGTCAATTTCCGTATCCGCATCCGCCGTGGTCTGGTTGGAGGAATACTCCGACATGGCGATGGTCAGCGTTGCGGGCACCTGATGCATTTCGTCATACGGTTCGGTATAGACGACGGCGCGGTTGTTGTCCGGAACAACCTCCTCAACCCAGGTGGAGGGCACCTCGTAGCTGATGCCCATGGCGTCGCTCGTCTTGGAGACGTAGGTATAGTTCAGCGGCGTCAGCGTGGGGGTATTGATGGGGTCAATGAGCAGCGCGCGTTCGCCTTCCTCCAGGGGCTCGACATTGCTCATCGGGCGGGGCGTGATGGTAGGTTCCGGGGTCCACGCGATGACCGTCGGCGAGGGCGAGGGGGAGGGAGTGGACGTGGGCTCCTCCGCCGCCGGCTCGGAAGGCTGGCAGGCTGTGGCCAACAGCATCAGCGCCATCAGCAGCGCGATGATGGACAGCGGTTTTTTCATGAGGATGCCTCCTTCAGCGGGCAAAATCCATATGTTTCGTTTATTGTAACAGATTTGCGCAAAGGCGTCAATTCTATATCAATTAACGTGGGAACAGTTCGTTTTCTTGCGTTTCGGCGTGCGCCTTCTCCAATGCGCGCCGCGCGTCGTCGTAGCCGTAGCCGCGCCGCTGCAGGGCGGCCAGCGCCCGCCGCTCCACGTTTTCGCCGCCCCGCCGCAGATAGCGCGCGGCCAGCGCCGCAGCGGCCGCGAGGGCCTCGTCCCCGTCCACGCTTTCCAGCGCCAGCGAGGCCGTTTGGGCGTCCACGCCCTTTTGGCGCAGCTCATGCGCAATGCGATGCGGGCCGACGGCGCGGCGGGCCCGGGCGGCCGCCCAGGCGCCGGCGAACGCCTCGTCGTCGAGCAGGCCGGCGCGGTCGAGCTGCGCCATCGTCTGGGCGATGGTCTCCTCCGCGAAGCCGGCGCGGCGGAGCTTTTCCAGAATTTCTCCCTCGCTGCGGGCCCTGCCCGCCAGCGCGCGCAGCGCTTTGTCCAGCGCGCGTTCCTTTTCCTGCATAAGACCTTCTCCCCACGGGGCAAACTAGCGGCGTAAAAAACCAATAAGGAGGTATTCGATGCAGACCGGTTTGACGAGCAAAGACCTGGGCATTCTCGAAGACCAGCTCGGCCATGAGGCCATGGCCAATCACAAGGCGGCGGCCTATGCGGAATCCCTGCAGGACCCGCAGCTCAAGGCGCTGGCCAACACGCTTGCGGCGCACCACAAAAAGCGCTATGAATCGCTGTTTAACTACCTCAACGGCCAGCAGTAAGGAGGCGCGGCATGAACCAGAATTCGATGAACAACAAGCGCGCTTGCGCGCAGTGGGACGACCGGTGCATGATTGACGACCTGCTGGAAACGTCCAAGCACATCGCCGGCGAGTATAGCGCCTATGTGGTGGAGGGCAGCAACGAGGGCCTGCGCCAGGTGCTGTCCACGAACATGGACGAAACCATCTGCGACCAGTTCCAGATTTGGCAGCAGATGCAGCAGCGCGGCTGGTATCAGACCAAGCCCGCCCAGCCGCAGGACATCCAGATGGCCAAACAGAAATTCGCGCAGACCAAGGCTTCCCTGCTGTAAAGCCGTGGGCCGGACCGGCGCGCCGTTCCTGCGGGGGCGTGCGCGCCGGTTTTGACGGTTTATACGCCCATATAGTCCGCCAGGTTGGCGCCCTCGCTGATGACGCCTTCCAGGACGGGCAGCTTGGCGCTCAGCAGCGACGTGACGCCGGGGCCGTGGCCCATGCGGATGCAATCGCTGTGCACCACCACGCCGATGGTCGCCGCGCCCGTCAGGTATCCCCGGCCAAAGGTCGTATCGCAGTTTTCCAGCAGCACGATATCCCCGTAGCGGAGCTTGTCCAGACCGTATTGCCTGAGCACGGCCTTGTCCGCGGTCATGATGTCATAGTCGCCGCTGTACGCGCTCAGCGCGCCGATGCCCGAGCCCATCAGATAGGCGGGCACTCTGGCCGCGACGGGCACCTGAAGCCTGCCGTCCTGCACGGTAATGTTCATCTTTTCAAACAGGTTCGGATCCAGGTTCATGGCCGAGACGGTATCCTCGAAGCCTTCGATTTTCATGCCCTGTCCCTGCGCGCGCACCTGAATGCGATCGCCGATGGCCAGCAGGTCCAGCGTCTGGGCGGGAAAATAAATCATGACGTGCTCCACGCCGCCGTGCTTGCCCGTGACAAAGCCTTTGTGGCCCTTGGCGTCGCCGGAGATGACCGTAGCCGTATTGCCGATGCAGGCCAGGTGATTGTACGCCGCGTTTTCGCCCGTATCCGGGTTTTTCGTCGTCACGCCCGGCTCCACATGGTCGCATTCCATGGCGAAGACCGAATCGCCGATTTTTACGTTATAGGTAATGGCGCCCGTCGCGGGCAGAAGATGCGCCTGGCCCTGGGTATCCAGGCGGTAGGGGCTGCCGCCGATGGACGGATGGCGTACCATGCCCATGACGCTTTGCATGACGAGCCGGTCTGCGTTGATTTTTGCCTTCATCCCTGGTTTCCTTCCTTTCCTATTCGGACGCCTGAGCCGCCTCGGCGGGCGGTTGGCACCGCTGACAGGGCGTATACCCTTGCGCCAGCGCTTCTTCCAGCGTCACCTGGGCGGGATTTTGCATGCCGCTGCAATCGGACGTCTGGTGGTAGCGTGCGCCGGACTTGGGCACCCACACGCAGACGGTCCCCGGCGCGGCGGAGGCCTGCAAAGGCGCAGACGCTTCCTCCGCGGCCGCTGTTTCCTGCGGGGCGGGCGCAGAAGCGACATCCGGCGTGTTCGCCACGACCGCGTTATCCAACGTGTTTCCCCATAATGCGCCTATGCCTGCAAACAGCACGAGCAGCAACACGGTACCGCAAGCGCGAAACACGTGGGGACGCTGTCTATGCAGGCGCGGCGAGCTACGGTTCTGCCTGCGCGACACACATACACCTCGTCTTTGTACCAGTATAGCGGTTGCCGCAGCATCCGGTCAAGCGTCAATTGCTCCCCCGCTGCAGCGGAACGCTCAGCACCGCATCCACCGCGGCGCGGGTGTCCCGGGAGGCGTGCCGGTAGGCGCGTACCAGCGCCTGTTCGTGCACGGTCGCCTCGATGTAGGGCGTATGGGAGGGGGACATCCCCAGGGGGCTTTCGCACCTGCCGATGAGATAATCCGCCGATACGCCGAACAAATCGGCGATGCGCGCGAGCATTTCATACGACGGTTCGCGGTTGGCAATTTCCCAACCGCTGATGGTGGTCTGATTGACGCCCAATTGGATGCTCAACATCTGTTGCGATATGTTGCGCTGCCTGCGCAGTTGTTTCAATCGCTCCGCAAACACGTCGTCACCTCCTCTTGTGTCAAGGTACCATTCCGTGCGCGTGGCGCAAATCTGTCACCAGTCAGAGAATGCGTAAACTGCCTGATATATTGCAGATAAGGGAATATTCTAGGCAGATACTGCCTAAAATATGCGAAAATCAACTAAACCGTAGGGGCGGCGGAGGCGATTGCGAGGGAATGGCTTGACTTTGGCCGGCACGCGCCGTATAATGAGGCCACAAACGCAGTGAAGGAAAGAGTAGCGCGCTGAACGGCTGCGAAAGAGAGCCGGGGCAGGTGAAAGCCGGACGGTACGCGGCGCGCGAACATGGTTCCGGAGCGGCCTTTTCGAGCCTGCGGGCAAGGGGAGGACGGCGGGCACCGTTATGGCCGGCCGCGTGATGGCGCGGTGCAAAGCAACCGGGGTGGTATGAAACGGCGTAGGCCCGTCCCTTGTTCGGGACGGGCTTTTTGCCGGAATATAAGGGAGGAGTTTCATGGCGGACAAGGGCACGTTCTACATCACCACGCCGATTTACTATCCGTCGGACAAACTGCATATCGGGCACAGCTACTGCTCGGTGGCGGCGGATACCATGGCGCGCTTCAAACGCCTGACCGGCTACGACGTGTTCTTTTTGACGGGCACGGACGAGCACGGGCAGAAAATTGAGCGCCGCGCGCAGGAAGAGGGCGTGACGCCGAAGCAGTTCGTGGATAGAATCGTGGCGGGCATCAAGGACCTGTGGAAGATGATGGACGTGGAATACAGCGATTTTATCCGCACCACGGACAAACGCCATGAAGCGGTGGTACAGAAAATCTTCCGCAAGCTCTATGAGCAGGGGGATATCTATAAAGGCGAGTACGAGGGCTGGTACTGCACGCCGTGCGAGGCGCACTGGACGCAGTCGCAGCTGAAGGAGGGCAAGCTCTGCCCCGATTGCGGCCGCCCGGTGGAGCGCGTGCGCGAGGAAAGCTACTTTTTCCGCACGAGCAAGTACCAGGATTGGCTGATTCAGTACATCCAGGAGCATCCGGATTTCATCCAGCCGCCCTCCCGCGCCAACGAGATGCTCGCCAATTTCCTCCGGCCCGGCCTGCAGGATTTGTGCGTGTCGCGCACCTCCTTTACCTGGGGCGTGCCGGTGGATTTTGACCCGGGCCATGTGGTGTACGTCTGGATTGACGCGCTGTCCAACTATATCACGGCGCTGGGCTGGGGGTCGGACGACGACGCGCTCTATCGGAAGTACTGGCCTGCCGACATTCACCTGGTCGGCAAGGAAATCATTCGCTTCCATACCATTTACTGGCCCATCATGCTCAAGGCGCTGGGGCTGCCCCTTCCCAAACAGATTTTCGGTCATGGCTGGCTGGTGTTCGGCGGGGAGAAGATGAGCAAGTCGCTGGGCAATGTCGTGGACCCGGTCGTGCTGTGCAATCGCTATACGTCCGACGCCATTCGCTATTTCCTCATGCGCGAAATGCCCTTCGGCGCGGACGGCAACTTTACCAACGAGGCGCTGTTGACGCGCATGAACGCGGATTTGGCCAACGACCTGGGCAACCTGGTCAGCCGCACCGTCGCCATGATAGAAAAATACTTCGACGGCCGGGTGCCCGCGTGCGGGGAAACGACGGATACCGACCGCGCCCTGCGCACGCTGGCCGAAGGGTTGGCGGCACAGGTGGAACAGAACATGGACGCGCTGCAGTTTTCGCTGGCGCTTGCGGAAATCTGGAAGCTGGTGGGCGAGTGCAACCGCTATATTGACCTGAACGCCCCCTGGCTGCTGGCCCGCAACGAGGCGGAGCGCCCGCGCCTGGGCACGGTGCTGTATCACCTGGCCGAGTGCGTGCGCCGGATTGCCGTGCTCATTGCGCCGTTCATGCCGCGCACGCCCGAGCGCATCTTCGCGCAAATCGGCGTGACGGACGCGGGCCTGAAGACCTGGGCGTCTTTGCAGGGCTTTGGCGCGCTGGAGCCGGGAACGCGGGTGCAGAAGGGCGAGGCGCTCTTTCCGCGCATTGACATTCCCAAGGAGCTGGAGGCGCTGGCCGAGGCGGAGAAGCTCCGCAAGCCCGGCGACGCGGCCGCGCAGGGCGCTCCGGCCGCAGAGACGGCTCCGGCCGCGCCGGACAAGCCGACCATCACCATTGACGATTTTGCCAAGCTTGACTTGCGCGTGGCCTTGGTGACGGCCTGCGAACGGGTGAAAAAAAGCGACAAGCTTCTGCAGCTGACCCTGAAGGTGGGCGCACAGACGCGCACGGTGCTTTCCGGCATTGCCGGCCAGTATACCCCGGAGGAAATGGTGGGCAAGAAGGTGGTGCTGCTGTATAATCTGGCGCCGCGCAAGATGCGCGGAATCGAGTCGCAGGGCATGGTGCTGGCGGCGGGCGACCACGATACGTTCCGCCTGCTCGCCATCGACGGCGACATTCCCGACGGGAGCGAGGTTTCCTGATGCTCTTTGATACGCATTGCCACCTGGACGACGAGCGCTTCGACGCGGACCGGGAGGCAATTCTGGACGACATGGCGGTGCGGGGCTTCATGCCCTGCGTCGTCGTGGGCGCGGATATGCCCAGCAGCCGCCGCTGCCGCGCTTTGGCCCATACGCGGTCCTGGCTGTATTTTGCCGCCGCCGTGCATCCGCATGACGCCAAGGCGTATTCGGACGGGGCGCACGCGGAGCTGACCGCGCTGATGGCGGACGCCCGCTGCGTGGCATGGGGCGAAATCGGTTTGGACTATTATTACGACCTGTCCCCGCGGGACGTGCAGCGCGCGGTGTTCGTCCGCCAGCTCGAGGCCGCCGCGGCGCTGGACAAGCCCGTCATTTTGCACATCCGCGACGCGCACGGGGACATAACCGACCTGCTGCGCGCGCGCAGGGACCGGCTGCCCCGCGGCGTGGTGCACTGCTACAGCGGAAGCGCGGAACAGGCCCGGATATACCTGGACATGGGGTTTTATGTTTCGCTGGCCGGGCCCGTCACCTTCCGCAAGGCGCCCAACCTCTGGGAGGTGGCGCGCCTGGTGCCTGACGACCGCCTGCTGGTGGAAACCGACAGCCCGTATCTTGCGCCGGAGCCGGTCCGCGGCCGGCGCAACGACCCGCGAAACGTCGCCCATGTCGCCCGGCGCGTGGCGGAGCTGCGCGGGACGGATTATGAAGCCCTGTGCGCGCTCACCCGCCGCAACGGGATGAGGCTGTTTGGCATTCCGGAGGATGAGGCCGGCACATGAAAGAAAAATTTCGCTTCAAAAAAGAAATGGGGCAAAATTTTATCTCCGATCCCGCGCTGATTGAGCGGCTGGCCGAAGCGGCGCAGGTGACGCGCGAGGACGGCGTGCTGGAAATCGGCCCGGGCCGGGGCGCGCTGACATGCGCGCTGGCGCGCCGCTGCCGCAGGCTCATCGCGGTGGAGCTGGACCGCACCCTCCTGGACGGGCTGGAGACCACGCTGGCGCTGTATCCCAACGCCGAAGTCGTCGAAGGGGATATCCTGCGCGCCGATTTGCCGGCGCTGGTTGCCAGGCTGGGCGTTCCATGCCGGGTGGCGGCCAACCTGCCGTACAACATTACCACCCCGGTGGTGGAAAAGCTGCTGCGCGCGCGCCTGCCCTTTGCAAGCCTGGCCATCATGGTGCAAAAAGAGGTGGGCGACAAGATGACCGCCGGGCCGGGCGAAGCGGGCTACGGGCCTTTTTCGCTGCTGGTGCAGTATTTTGCCGAGGCGCGGGAGGTGCTGCGCGTGGACGCGTCGTACTTTACGCCGCGGCCCAGGGTCGATTCCAGCTTCATGCTGCTGGCGCCCCGCGAGGCGCCGCCGGTCGCCGTCCGCGACGAGGCCATGCTCCGGCGAACGATTCGCGCGTCGTTTGCCATGCGGCGCAAAACGCTGCTGAACAACGTGATGGCCGGTTTTTCCCTCTCCCGTCCGACGGCGCAGGCCGCGCTGGAAAGCGCCGGCGTCCGGCCGGACGCGCGGGCCGAGCAGGCGAGCCTGGAACAATTCGCGCGCCTGGCGGATGCGCTCAGCGAAGGGTGACGACGGCGTCCAGCGGTTTGCGGTTTTTCGGGCGGGGCGCGCCGGTTTCGGCGGCGTAGCCCAGGCATATGATAAGCCGCACGCGCCTGTCTCCGGGAATGTCCAGCAGCGCGCGGACCCGGTCCTCGTCAAACCAGCCCAGCATGCAGGTGGAAAGCCCCTGCGCGGTGGCGGCCAGACAGAACTGGGCGGCCGCCAGCCCCAAATCCAGCGATACAAAATCCTGTTTTTTCAGCCTTGCGCCCGCCCGGGCGGTAAGGCTGTCCTTTTCTTCCACCAGCACCACAAAACAGGGACAAGCCGACGTAAAGCGGTTCATGCCCGCGCTCTGGGTGCAGGCGGCCAGCTGCGCGGCCAGCGTGGGCGTGCGCACGGCCAGGAACGACCACGGCTGGCCGTTGCAGGCCGAGGGCGCCAGGCGCGCGGCATCCAGGCAGCGCAGCAGTTTTTCCTCCTCTACCGGGGTGGCGGCATAGCTCCGGCAGCTTTCCCGACGGGCAATCAGCTCAAAAAAGTCCGACATGTATTCGGCCTCCTCTCCAGGGCAGTATACCGCAAACCGGGCGCTTTCGGCAATGCCCGCAGGCAGAAGGTTTCGTGTTCCCACACGCCCGCCTGGCGGCCGCGCCCCGCGGCCCTCGGACAGGCGAACTATTGGGTATAAAAATCCGGTTTGACAAACCGGGATTCCGTGGTATACTGTCTCATATGAGACAGTATACTTCGTATTGGGCGCTGCTGTTGGGGAATCCTCTGTTTGAAGGGATGGAGGAAGCGACGGTACGGGCGCTCGTCGGGAACGAAAATGGACCGCGCGCGTTTGGACGGGAGGAAACGCTCTTCGGCCCGGAAAGCGAGCGGGGGCTGGCGTTTTTGCTGTCCGGCAGCGCGCTGGTGTACAAGGAGCAGGCGGACGGGAAGCGGCTTTTGATGAGCCGGCTGGCCGCGCCGGATGCGTTCGGCATGGCGTCGCTGTTCTGCCCGGACGAGCCGTTCCCCACCCATGTGGTGGCGGAAACGGCGTGCGAAGCGCTGTTTCTGTCGCGCGCATGGGCGGAGGAAGCCATTGTGCGCGACGCGCGACTCTCGCGCAACTACATTGTCCTGCTGTCGGAGCGCATCCATTTTCTCAACCGGCGGATAGAGGCGCTGGGCGGGGACGACGTGCAGGGGCGGCTGCTGCGCCTGATTGCGGAGCTGTCCCGCGCGCAGGGCGGCGGGCCGGTAACGCTGCCCTATTCGATGTCGCGACTGGCCGACGCGCTGGGCGCCGGCCGTGCCTCGCTGTACCGGGCGCTGGACGCGCTGTGCGCGCAGGGCGTTTTGCGGCGCGAGGGAAAGACCATAGCGCTGCTGGAAGAGCAGCCAAAGCATGAAGAACGGAGGAACTTGTCATGAGGAAACGTTGGGCGTTTTTGCTGTGTCTGGTGCTGGCCGCGAGCCTGCTGGCGAGCGGGTGTGCGCTGGCGGAGAAAACCGGGGTGAACATTGCCGTGCTCAAGGGACCTACCGGCATGGGCGCCGCGCCGCTGATGGCGTGGAACGAGGCGGGAGAAACCGACAACGCTTATGCCTTTACCATCGCCGGCGCGCCCGATGCGCTGACGGGCATGCTGATTACGGGCGAACTGGACATGGCGGC
The DNA here is from genome assembly GCA_018713305.1 of Candidatus Avichristensenella intestinipullorum. Taxonomy (GTDB): domain Bacteria; phylum Bacillota; class Clostridia; order Christensenellales; family Aristaeellaceae; genus Avichristensenella; species Avichristensenella intestinipullorum. Next base: position 70,452 of record DVFI01000099.1, on the reverse strand, counting down.
GCTGCCGACCAACGTCATCGCGCTGCTGGCGCAGAAATCCGAGGGCGCGGTGCAGGCGCTGGCGGTGAATACGCTGGGCGTGCTGTATGTGATGGAGCGCGGCGAGAGCGTGCAGAGCATAGAGGATTTGGCGGGCAAGACCGTCGTTTCCGCGGGCCAGGGAACGACCACGGAGGCGGTCATGAACTATCTGCTGGGCGACGACGTCCAGGTAACGTATGTGGCGGAACATGCGGAGGCCGTGTCGCTGGCGACGGCGGGCGAATATGACCTCGTGCTGCTGCCCGAACCCTTTGTGACGTCGCTGCTGAAGCAGGACGATGCGTTCCGCGTGGCGGTCGATGTGACCGCGGCCTGGGAGGCGGCCGGCGCGGGAGAACTGCCGATGGGCGGCATCGCGGTGCGCACGGAATTTGCCAGGGAGCATCCCGAGGCCGTCGCGGCGTTCCTGGAGGAATATGCCAAGAGCGTAGCCTATGCCAACGAAAACCCCGCGGACGCAGCGCAAATCATAGAACAGTATGATATCATGCAGGCGGCCGTGGCGCAAAGCGCCATTCCCCGCGCGAACATGGTTTGCCTGACGGGCGAGGACATGAAGGCGGCGCTGGAGGCCTTCTATGCGGTGCTCGCGGATGGCAACGCTGCGCTCATTGGCGGCGCCATGCCGGACGAATCGTTCTACTATGCGCCTTGAGACCCTCCTGCGGCAGGGCGCGGTGCTGGCGTTGTGGCTGGCGGTGTGGGCGGCGGCAGCGGCCCTGGTAGGGCATACGCTGCTGCTGCCTTCGCCCGCGGAAACCGCCCGGGCGCTGTGGACCCTGGTGCGCCAGGGCGATTTCTGGCGGGGGGCGCTGGCATCGGTGGGGCGCATCTTTGCGGGATTTGCGGCGGGGCTGTGCCTGGGCGCGCTGCTGGCGGCGCTGTCGGCGCGCTTTGCTTTCTGCCGCGCTTTTTTTGCGCCGATGCTGTCGGTTATCAAGGCCACGCCCGTGGCCTCCTTTATCGTCCTGGCGCTGGTATGGCTCCGAACCAACGGCGTGCCGGTGTTCGCCACGGTGCTGGTGGTGCTGCCGGTAGCCTGCGCGAACGTCAGCGCGGGACTTGCGGCCATGGACCGGGACCTGCTGGAGATGGCGCGCGCGTTTGGCCTTTCGCGCCGCGCGCAGGCCGTGCGGGTGGTTGTGCCCGCGCTCTCGCCCTATCTGCGCGCCGCGGTGACGGCGGGCATGGGCATGGCGTGGAAGGCGGGCGTGGCGGCGGAGGTCCTGTGCTTGCCCGCCAACGCGCTGGGCACCACGCTGTATGAGGCGAAGATTTATCTGGATACACCGGCGCTGTTTGCGGGAACGGCGGTGGTCATCGCGCTGTCCATCCTCCTGGAAAAAGCGGTCGTGCGCATGGCCTACGGGAAGGAAGGAGGGGGACGCGCGCGTGTTGGAAGTGCGCGAGGTGAGCCTACGGCTGGGCGATAAGCAGGTGCTCAGCGACTTTTCGCTCGTCCTGCGGGCGGGAGAGCGCGCATGCCTGTTCGGGCCGTCTGGCTGCGGGAAGACGACGCTGCTGCGCGTGGCGGCCGGGCTGCTGCGGCCGGACGGCGGCGCGGTGATTGCGCCGAAAGGGCAGCGGCGTTCCTTTGTGTTCCAGGAGGACAGGCTTTTGCCCTGGCAAAGCGCGCTGGGCAACCTGACGGCCGTGGGCATCGACCGGGAAAAGGCGCGCGAGGCGCTGGCCCGCGTGGGCCTGGCCGGGGAAGAGGAAACCATGCCCGAAAAGCTCAGCGGCGGCATGCGCAGGCGCGTGGCGATTGCGCGCGCGCTGGCGTTTGGGGGCGATATGTTCTTCCTGGACGAGCCGCTGCGCGGGCTGGATGCGCAGACCGCAGCGCGCGTGCTGGAGGCGATGCGGGAAGCCATGCGCGGCGGAAGCGCGCTGGTCATCACGCATGATATGCAGGAAGCCGCGGCCCTGTGCGATACCCTGATTGAGGTGAAAGGGCTGCCGCTGCGCGTACAAAAGCGCGCGGCGCTGTAAGGCTGCGCGCTCAGCTTGTCGAAAAAGGCCGGCTGCGCGGGCCTTCAGACCGTCGACAAAGCCTTGTCGACGGTGTTTCGCTGCAAGGCTGTTTCTCAGCCTTGCAGCGAAGGGGACATCATGTTCCTGTGCGCAAAGCGCACGGGCGGAACATGATAGCGGAAGCGGCTTGCAGCCGCTCCTCGCGGCGTACACGCCGCCGCTGCGGATGGCATAGGAAGGGGCTTGCTACCCCTTCCTGCATCCCCGCAGAAGTGTGATCAATGTCGATACGCTGAACGGCCGGGGAAACGTGCAGGGAAACCTTGCAGCGAAATCGGGCGGCCTACATCAGCTTCTTTCTGCGGCCCGCAAGGAGCTTTTCCCCGGTCTGCGAGGGCGTATCCGGGGCGGCCTGCTTCGGCGGCTCCGGCTGCTTATGACGGCGCGGGCGCGCGCTGCGCGGTGTGGGCGCCGGCGTTTCCGCGCGTTCCCTGCGCTGCGGCAGCAGCCGCTCCCAGGCCAGGCGGCGCTGCGCCGCATCCAGCACGAACAGCGCCAGGGCGGCCCACAGCAGCGCGCCGGTCAAATCATAGCGCGCCCGGGCCTGCGCGCCGCGCAGCGAGAACAGCTCCGCGGCGTCTTCCAGCACGCGGCCGCCGGTTTGCGCGGCAATCTCCTCCAACAGCGCGCTGCCGTCGGCCGCGCGCAGGTCATATTCCCGGGAGTAGCCGACCGTTGCGCCGGTTTCGAGCGTACGCACGGTTTCGCCGTTTTGCCGCTGCGAAACGCGCACCGCGTACGCGCCTTCCTGCGAGGCGCTCAGCACGCCCTCGTACACGCCCGGCGAAATTTCCGAAAGCGATACCGTCTGTTCCGTGCCGTCCGGCGCCAGGGCGGTCGCTTCGGTCTGCAGGCCGCCGGCATCGCCCTCCACCGTATAGCGCAGGCGGAGCGTATCGCCTTCGCGCTCAATTTCCGCGCTGCCTTCGCCCTCCTCGGCGGGCATGACGAAGGACAGCATGCCGGCAAAAAACGCCGCGCCCTCCTCCCAGGAAAGAAGCCCATGCGTCCATGCGCCCCGCGTGTCGCTGGTCCAGGCCAGCGTCCGCCCTGCGCCGTACTGCCACCAGGCCAGCAGCGGGTCGTCCCGGTCCGTGGCCAGCGCGACGGTAGCCAGCGGCTTGGCGGTGGTGGCCAGATAGCCGTCCAGCGTGGGGAAGCCGTCGTAGCGGGTCAGCGTGCTGTCGGAAACGACCACGGGATAGAACGTGCGGTTCTGGACGTATGCCTGGCTGACAAGCATCGTCTCCTTGGTAAAGATGGTGGGCAAATCGTCAAACGCAACCGCCGTATAGGCGCGGCCGTTGCCCAGCTCGGCAAGGCGGGAAAGCAGCGTGCTGTTCGCGCCGCTTCCTACCGCGACGGTGCTAAGCGTAATGCCCGAGGAGGACATCCGCTGCACCAGGGCGTCAAAGCCGCTGTCGCCGGACTCGCCGTCGGTAAGAAAGATGATGTGCTTATACTGCGCCTCCGTCTGGATAAGCGCGGAGAAGGCCTGCTGCAGGGCGGAAAAGAACATGGTGCCGCCGCCGGGCCGGATGGTGCCAATCATCTCCTGAATGGCGGAGAGGTTTTCGACCTTCTGCATGGGCACGGCCCACTTGGCCGTATCGTCAAAGGCGACCACGCCAATGGAATCGCGCGAGGTGAGCACTTCGCAGGCGCGAATCGCCGCTTCCTTGGCCATTTCCAGACGGGTCAGGCCATACTGTCCGTCGGACATGGAGCCGGATTTGTCGATGACCAGCACCAGCGCCAGCGACGGCATATCCAGACGGTTGTCCACGTCCATGGTGACCGGCAGCATGTCTTCCAGCTGGCTGCCGCGCCAGCCGCCCAGCGCATAGCTGTTGTCCCCGCCAAAGGCGCACAGGCCCCGCCCCAGCGTGCGCACATAATCGTCCAGCGCGTCCATGGCGGCCTGGGAGATTTCGTTCGCCGCCACATTCACCAGCGCAACGGCGTGGTATTGCCGCAGCGCTTCCGCGCTTTGCGGAATCTGGGAAGGCTGTACGACATCCGCCCGCATCCCCGACGCTTCCAGCATGGCGGCCAGCTCCGTGCCCTCGCCCGCCACCAGCACGCGCGGCACGCCGCGCACGTCCATATAAGCGCCCAGGCGGTTGTTGCGCGGATTGGCGTCGCCCTGTGCGAGCAGCTCCGCCTCATAGGTCACCACGCCGGACTGCGCGGCCACGTCCTCAAAGGCAAACGTGTTGCTGCCCTTGCGCAGCGTGACCTCCCGCGTGGCGACAGGCTGGCGGTTGGCGTAGAGCACCAGCGTGCCCTTCGTGTCGTAGCGGGAATCCAGCTGTACCGTCACTTCAAACCGTTCTCCCTGGTACACTTGCGCGGGCGTGACGACCGCGCTGACCTGTGCGTCGTCGGTTTCCGCGCCGGGGAGCGGATATACGTCCACCGCCACGCCCCGCGCTTGCAGCGCGGTCAGACGGGCGGAAAGATTCTCGCCGTGATTCTGCCCGTCGGAGAGCAGCACGATGCGGCCCGCTGCGTCCTGGGGCAAAAGCGCCAGCGCCATGGCCAGCGCGCCGCCGATATCCGTGCTGCCGGCATCCACCGCGGCGCTCAGGGACATTTGCTCGCGCTCTTCGGCCAGCGGCACGTCCACCATGGCGTTCGCGCCAAAGGAAATGGCGCCCGTTTGCAACCCTTCGGCCTGGTGGGCAAGTCCTTCGGTCAGCGCGGCGGAGAGCGCTTCCCGGTCGTCGGCGGCGGAGGCGGACAGGTCGCACAGCGCCCAGGTGGCCGCTTTTCCGCCGGGCAGCAGCAGGGACGGCCCGGTCAGCGCCGCGCACAGCAGAAAGACGAGCGCATAGCGCGCGATAAGCGCAACCGTGCGCTTGACAGAGGCGCGGCGGGAGGAGAGAAACCGGTCCATGAGGAAAACCGCCGCCACGCATACCGGCAGCGCAAGCCAGGCCAGCGGCCTTGCAAACTCAATACCCACGGCGGTACACCCCCCATTCCGCCAGCGCCAGCACCAGCGCCAGGCCAATCATAAACGCCGTCCATTCGCGGCCGTATGACGCCGCGCGGTCCATGGCCCCGTCCCCGCTGCCGGAGGCGACATCGCGCACGTCGCTTTCCGAGGCGGGCATGTGCAGCGCGAAGGCCAGCTCCGTCCGCTGGCCGGACGCGTCCGTCTGCACCAGGGTATAGACGCCCGCCTCGCCGGTGTCGGAAAACGAGGCGCCGGCGAGCGGGACCTGCACCTGCCGGCCGGAGGGCGTCAGGACATACGCGGACTGCGCGAAGGATTGCGGCCGGATTTCCAGCGTGGCGCCGCAGTCCGCATCGGAGACGGCCGCCTCCAGCGGCTCGGGCGCCAGGAAGGAAAGCAGGCGCTGCACCCAGATGGGAAATTCCTTCAGGAGCGGCAGATTGGCGTCGTGCAGGTCAAAGCCCAGAATGGCTATCTGGCGGCCGTCCGCTTCGTACAGGGAGAAAACCGGGCTGTCGCCGGCCAGCCATATGGGCGTGCCGCGGTTGACCGGCTTCCACCGGGCCACCTGAATGTCCTGCACCTGCAGGTACTGGTTGATTTCCTCGGCAAGCTCGCCAAAGGCGGGCGCCAGGGAAACCGATTCCGTGCGGGAATCGCCCACCTCCCGGTCCGGGTCGACGAGCAGCAGGTTTCTCTGCGCGGGCAGCGTCTCGGGCAGGGGACCGTCCACAATCGTCAGCGCCGCGCCGGTCAGGCTGGCCGCCTCCTCGGCGGTAGTCCGCACCAGCGTGATATCCCCGCGCAGCGTCAGCGCTTTTTCCAGAAAGACGTTGTCCCGGCCGGCCAGCACCACCGTGACGCCGCTTTGCGTCCGGGAAATCCAGTCGCGCGTATCGTCCAGCGCCAGCGCGTCCCCGCCGGTGAGCCTCGCCTGTATGCAGGAGGCGTTCTCCGGCACCTCAAAGGACACGCCGACCGTCTCCCCGGCGGCCGCGGGCACGGTGCGCACGTCGCAGAGCACGCCGTCCGCGTAACACTCCACGGTCACTTCCGTCGCCTCGCCCCAGTTTGCCACGCGCGCAATCGCAGCATTGCCGGAGGCGCTGAGCGAAAGGAGGGCGCGGTTGTCTGCGCCGTTGCCCACCCCGGGCTGAAGGAAATCGCCCGCGGGCAGCGCCTGGTCGGTATAGACGATGATTTGCGTCCCTTCCAGCTCGCGGCGAAGCGCCATCGCAAGGGAGAGCGCGCCGTCCAGGTCCGCGCTGCCGTTTTCCGCGCGAAGGGCGTCCAGCGCGCGCAGCACGGCGGTGCGGTCCTCGGCGCGCGAGAGCGGCTGCCCCACGTTCGTGCCGGCCGTCAGCACCGATACGCGGCTGCCGTCCGGCATGCCCTCCACGCGGCGGCGCGCATCCTCCCGGGCGACGTCCAGCCGGGACACGCCGTCCTCGACCGCCTGCATGCTGGCAGACAGGTCAAAGACAAAGACTACCTCGCTCGCCTGTCCGCCCAGCGTCATCGGGCGCATCAGCGCAAGCGCCAGCGCGAGCGCCGTGAGCAGCTGCAAGAGCATCAGCAGATTTCTGCGCAGCTTCTGAAACGGGCGTTCCGCCTGCGCGGCAATCATGGCGCGACGCCATAGATAGGTGCTGGAGACTTCCGTAGGCTCCAGACGCTCTTTGAGGATATACAGCAGCAGGATGGCGGCCAGCGCCGCCAGGGCCCAGGCCCCCGCCGGGTTCATCCATTGCATGCAAACGCTCCTATCGGGAGGCGATTACGCCGCCCTGTGCCAGGGCGGAGAGCGCGTCCCGTTCAAAATCCATGTCCGCGCGCAAGAGCAGATAGGGCAGCGCGCGGCGGTGACAGAAAGACTGCTGCTCCCGCAAAAACGACGAGAGCGTCTCCTCGTAGCGGCGCAGCACTTCGGACGTGGACTGCACGTCGCAGGAAGGGCCGCCCTCCGTGTCCAGCAGCCGCACCGCGCCGGAAAGCCCGGGCGAAAGCTCTTCGGGCGAGAGAATGTGCAGCACCGACAGCTCCTGGCGGCGATAGAGCAGGGAATCCGCGCCGCGCGACCAGTCCGTATCGTCCAGCAGGTCGGAAAGCAGCGCGCACACGCCCCTGCCCGCGCTCAGCGGCACGCGCAGCAGCGCATGCTCCAGCTTTGCCTGTCCGGACGGGCGGAGGGAGAGCAGGTGCTGTTCCACGGCGGGAAACGCGGCGCGGCCGGTAAAGGTCGGGCCGTGCAGCGCCTGCCCCTCGGACAGCGCGACGACGGCCACGCGGTCATATCGGGTCAGCGCAAGATAGGCAAGCGCCGCCGCCGTCCGCAGCGCGAGACGCCATTTGTCCCCGCCAAAGCCCATGGAACCGCTGGCGTCCAGCAGAATGCGCAGCGTGGTTTCCTGTTCTTCCAGGAACAGCTTCAAAAACAGCCGGTCAAAGCGCGCATAGGCATTCCAGTCCACCCGCCGGGGATCGTCGCCCGGGGCATAGGTGCGGTAATCCGAAAATTCCACGGAACTGCCCAGCGCGCGCGAGCGCCGCAGACCGCCTGCGCCGCCGCGCGCATAGGCGCGCATGGCCAGCGAGAAAGCGTCCAGCTTCTTGAGAAATTCCTCTTCAAGGATGCGCATCGTTTTGCTCCATTTCCGTTGTTGTTTCCGCCGCCTCTTCCGGCGCGCGCCGTTTTCCATGCCGGATTTCGTGCGCGCCCGTCCCGTTGCGCACTGCCTTGAGCGCGCAGAAAATCAGCACCAGGCCCAGCGCCGCGCTCACCATCGCGCGCAGGGAGGAGGACACGGCCTCCCAGGAGCGAAGCAGGGCCAGCGCCAGCGCCAACAGCAACGTGCCGCATGCATAGACGGCTGCCAGCGGCCAGGAGGGCTCGTGCCAACGGTTTTCGCGCTTCATGCTTCCTCCTCTTCCTGCTTCGTCTTTCGCCCGCAGGACGGGCAAAAGTCATAGTCCGCCTGCAAGGGCTGTCCGCAGCCGGGACAGAAGCGGTGGTGCTCCTGCTGCGAGAGCGGGTCGGGCTCTTCGCCTTCCTCCGTGATGTCCAGCTCGGAAAAGCGGTTTTTGCCGGTGGCGTTGTGGAGATGGTAGGCGCCGGAGACGAGCGCCATGAGGATGAACGCTACGCCGAACACGGCGAACACCGGGGGCGCGTCCATCGACAGGGCGCTTATCGTCCAGAGAAGGCCGAATATCGCGGCGAACAAAGAGCCTATCCCGCCCATCATCGAGGGGCCGCGGCCCGGTTTGATGCTTTTCATGCTTACCTCCCTTCATCCTGCCTTCAGCTCGGACAAAAGCGTCTGAATGAGCCGGTCCGGCGTCATGCCGGCGGCCAGCCCTTCAAAGCTCATCGCCACGCGATGGCGCAGCACGGCGGGCGCTACCGCGCGGATATCGTCAAAGGCGACGTTGAAGCGGCCCTCCATCAGCGCGCGCACGCGCGAGACGGAAATCAGGGCTTGGGCCGCGCGGGGACTTGCGCCAAAGCGCGCGCAGCTCCGGGTGGATTCCGGCGCGTCGGGCAGCTCCGGATGCGTCGCCAGCACCAGGCGCAGGGCGTAATCCTGCACCGCGCGGGCTACGGGCACCTCGCAGGCCATCGCGCGCATGGCAAGAATGTCCTCGCCGTCGGCGACGGGCTCGGCCTGCGTGCCGTTGCCGGAGACGGTGATATCCACGATGCCGTGCAGCTCCGAAAGCGTCGGGAACGGCACCAGGAGCTTGAGGAGAAAACGGTCCAGCTGCGCCTCGGGCAGGGGATAGGTACCCTCCTGCTCCAGGGGATTCTGCGTGGCAAGCACGAAGTAGGGTTCGGGCAGCGGGCGCGTGACGCCGCCCACGGTGACGGTATGCTCCTGCATCGCCTCCAGCAGGGCGGACTGCGTCTTGGGCGTGGCGCGGTTGATTTCGTCCGCCAGCACGATGGAGGCGAACACCGGGCCCGGCTGAAAGGAAAAAGCGTTGCTGCCGTCCTGCTGGACGATGATGTTGGTGCCCGTTACGTCCGCGGGCATGAGGTCCGGCGTAAACTGGATGCGGGAGAACGGAAGGCGGAGCACATGGCTCATCGTGCGTACCAGGCGCGTCTTGCCCAGCCCCGGCACGCCTTCCAGCAGCACATTCCCGCCGGCCACCATCGCCATGAGCAGCTGCGAGATGATGTCCTCCTGCCCGATGATTTCCCGCGAAATCTGCGCTTTGATATTCTGCATCTGGTCTGCAAAGCCGAGAATCTTTTTTTCGTCGTGTTCCATGTTTGTATCCCCCTGCGGTATTCAATCAAGCAGCGCATCAAAATAGCGCGTTACCCAGTCCTGCAGCGCCGCCGGCAGCGCCTCGCGGCGCACGGCCTGCGCGGCGGCCTGGCTGTATTCTCCGATTACCTGATCATAGGGCACCGATCCGGCCAAATCCCCCTGCCCCGGCCCTATCTGCGCCTGCTGGCTCTCGCCTTCCTGCCGCTGGCCGGCGACCTGCGAAATCTCGCCTTCGCCGCCAAGACGCGTAGGATCGTAGATGCGCTCATACGCGCCCACACGATTGACGAGGCTGCCCTGCGGGCTGCTGTCCGTGCCGCTGCTCTGCGCGCCGGACGCGCCCACGCCCTCGTCCTTCTGGGTGGTGCCCTGGCCCGCGCCCTGGCCCGCGCCTTGGCCCTGGCCCTGGCCTTGGCCCTGTCCCTGTCCCTGCCCCTGTCCCTGGCCGGCGGCCGCCGCGCCGCTGCGCGCCAGCGTGGCCAGCGCGGAAAAATCGGACTGCGCGTCCGTTCCCTGCATGGCGCTTTGCAGCGCCTGCAGCGCAGCGGCGGCATCTCCGCTCTGCGCCGCGTTGGCGCAGGCGGACAGCGACTGCGCCACGGAGCCGTCGGGCAGCAAGGCGGCGGCCTGCGCCAGCGCATCGGCGAGGGATTGCGCCTGCTGCGCGTCCGCCAGCGCGTCGGCAAAGGCGTCCAGCGCCTCCTGCATGGCCTCGTCGCCGCCTTGCATGGCGGAGGCAAGGCCCGAAAGGGCGCTCTGCGAGGACAGCGCGCTCTGCGCCTGGCTGGACAGGCGTTCCCGGCGCGTCTGCTCCAGCCGCTCCAGGCCCTTCTGCGCGTCGTCCACGCGCTCCAGCGCTTCGCGCTTATCGTCCGCTTCGCGCAGCGCGCGGGAGAGCTCTCCGGTCAGGCGGCGCAGCTCGCGCGCCTCTTCTTCCGTCAGGTCCTGCTCCATCAGCGCCTGCGCCGCGCGCTCGACGGTGTCGGCCTGCGCCTGCAAATCGCGCCGTACCTGCGCCCGCTCGCGCAAAACGGCGTCCTGCGGATTGGGAAGGAGCAGCAGCACCGTGCACAGCGCGCACAGGCCCAGCGCCGGCAGCCAGGCGCGCCGGTCCGCGCGAAGCGGCATGGCCTGTCGCAGCGGCAGGGCGGCCAGGGCGGCCAGCGCGTCCTCCCGCTGCAGGCGCGCCATGGCGTCTTCGCGTCCCGTCAGCTCCAGCGCCGTGCGGGCGCGTTCCTTCAGGCCGCAGGCGTCCGCCCGCAACGCCGCCCGGCGCAGCGGAACGGGCCACAGCGCTGCGCCTGCCGCGCCCAGCACGGCACAGGCGCACAGCGCGGGGAGAAGGAGTTTCCATATGGCCTCTATGGGGGTCAGGAACGAAGCCACGCACAGCGCCGCGCACAGTGCGGCGCCCGCCAGCAGCCCCCACAGCAGCCCCTGCACCGCCCTGAGCAGGCGGATTCTGCGGCGCACGGCCGCCAACGCCCGGCGCATCATTTCCGTTTCCTCTGCAGACGACTGCTTACGGGCTTGACAAACAGCGCCGACAGCAGCATCAGGAGTATCCCGCAGGCGGTCAGCACCCCCATGGACACCCAGGCCAGCTTTTCCATGTAGGCCAGAAACTGATACAGAACGGAGAAGCCATAGCTGCCCACCGTCCGCTCCAGAAGGCCCGTGTGCTGAATCAGCAGCGAAAACAGGCCAAACACGGGGTTGAACAGCAGACAATAAGCGCTGAGCGGAAACGCCGGAAGGGATTCCGCAGCGTCCGCGGCGGGGATAACGCCAAGGGAGGAGGAATAGTAGGAAGAAATGGAATAGTAGGACGGGGCGTCGATTTGGCTGAGCAGGAAAACCGCCAGCAGCGTGCCCACGCCCACGGCAAAGAGAATCAGGTACGCGACCACCGTGGCCGTGACCGTGCGCTTGAACAGCGCCGAACAGAAAATGCCGATGGCGCCGCAGGCAAAGGCGGTGACGAGCAGAAACAGGAACATGGTCAGCACGTCCCCCAGCGATACGCCGCCAAACACAAGTACCAGCGCCATCATCGGCAGGGAGGAAACCAGCATCAGCGCCAGAAAGCACACCGAAGAAAACAGCTTGCCCGCGACGATGCGCAGCGCGCCGGTGCGCGTGCACAGCAGCAAATCCAGCGTCTGCCGTTCGCGCTCGCCGGAGATGGCGCCGCTGGTCAGGGCCGGCGCGACCAGCACAATCAGCGCAAACTGCATCACCGAAAGATAGATATAGGTTTCCAGCCCCACGCGCTGGCCGGCCAGTTTAATGGCGGTACGCTGCATGACGCTCAGCGCGTCGGCGCAGACCAGCAGCAGAAACAGCCCGTAGAGCGTAATCAGCAGCGGAGCGCGCCAGGAGCGCATGCGCCGCTTCATGGACGATTCAAAGACCGGGTTGCGCATCATCCTTCGTCACCCCCATCATGGTTTGTTACTTCCATAAAGACGGCCTCCAGGTTCACCGGCGTGCGATGAAAGTCCCGCACGCGCACATTCCCGTTGACCAGCCGCCGCAGCAGCGCCACCTCGTCTCCCTCAAAGGCGACCCGCAGCGCGCCGCTCTCGTCCAGTTCCAGACCGGTTACGCCCTGCGTCTCCTTCAAAAGCCGCACCGCCTCGTCCGTGTCGCCGTCCACGCAGACGACCAGCGGCGTATCGCCGCGCATGTGCCGGCCCAGTTCGTCCATGTTGCCGGAGAAGATGAGCCTGCCCCGGTCGATAATGCTCAGCGAGTCGCACAGCTCCGAAAGCTCGGGCAGGATATGCGAGGAAATGAGCACGGTCTTGTCCAGGCTCTTGAGCGTGCGCAGGATGCCCTTCATTTCCGCGCGCGCGCGGGGGTCCATGCCCGACGCCGGTTCGTCCAGGATGATGAGCGACGGGTCGTGGATGAGGCTGCGCGCCAGGCACAGGCGCTGTTTCATGCCGCGCGAGAGCGTATCGACGTAGGCGTTGCGCTTGTCGGACAGCATGACCAGCTCCAGGAGCTGCTCCGCCATGCGCTGCCGCTCCGCATACCCAAGCCCGTAGCAGCTTCCGTAAAAGTCCAGGTATTCAACGACCTTCAGCCCGTCGTACACGCCGAAGAAGTCCGGCATGTACCCGACGATACGCCGGACCTGGCGCGGATTCAGGGCAATATCGACATCGTCGATATACGCCGTGCCGGCGGTCGCGGGCAGAAGCGTGGCGAGGATGCGCATGGTCGTGGTCTTGCCCGCGCCGTTGGGGCCCACGAAGCCATGCAGCACGCCGGTCGGGATTTCCAGGTTCAGCCCGTCCAGCGCGGTAAACGCGCCGTAGCGCTTGGTGAGGTTTACGGTCTTAAGCATCGTCTTTTACCTGGCCTTTCAGCGAGATGACGGGCACATACATCCCGTCGTATTGGCTGGCGCCTTCGGACGGCTCCAGACGAAGGTATATGGCGCCTTCGGCGTCGATGTAGGGAGCCCAGTCGCTGCCTTCCCAGGCGATATTCAGGAGGGGCTGTTCGTCCCAGGCCTGGGTGTCGTTGTTATACAGGCTGAGCGTGGGCATGCTGTCATAGGTATAGGCGCTCAGCGACATGATGGAAATATCGTAGCGCCCGTATTCCGGCAGCACAAACCGCACTGCCATGGTCTCCTGCAGGCTGATGTAGCGGCTCTCGAAGGTCGCCTCTTCGTCCTCGGCGGGGCGGGGCTTTTCATCCGGCCCCAGGTACTCGACCACCTCGCAGGGGATGACCTGCTGGGGGAAGAACACATCCCCCTCGGGGCCGATGGGTTCAAAGGTTGCCTGTGTGCCGAGAACCGCATAGTGCGCCGTGCGTTCGGCGGGCTCGCCGTTGATGCTGACGTCAAACCGGCCGAACTGGTCGCTGAAGGCAAAGAACAGGTACAGCGCGCGACTGTTGTAGAAATCCCATGTCTGACTGTCGTTGTACTGCAGCGCCAGGGCCTGCTGAAGGCTTTGCTGCCAGCGCGCGCTGTCGTCCGAGCTTTGCTGGAAGGCGGCGTGGAGGAACGAGGAGAGGCTTTCGCCATACCCGAAGACCATGGGGTTATAGGACGAACTGCCGGCGGAAAAGGACGCGGGAGAGTACAGCAGGCCGGACGTGAAGGAGAAATCCTCGCTGCTGTAATCGAAGGACTCGCCCGTGTCCAGCAGTGCAAGCTCCGCGCGCTGGCCGGGCAGCAAATCGCCCGCCGCGCAGTAGCCAAAGCCGGTCACCAGCACGCAGTCCTCCAGCAGGTACGGCGTGTTGTTGACGGCCTCGCCGTGCATGCCGTCCGCCTCCATCCACAGCCGCACCTCCAGGTCGCCCTCAAACGGCGTGGCGTTCGTCAGCGTGAAGTACTGCGCCTGCCACGGCTCGTTCCGGGAAAGCGTCACGTCGGGGGTTTCGCCAAACCGGTAGCACACGCGCCGGGAGAGCGGACGAAAGAGCGAATCCGCAAGGCTGCCGTCGTCGTAGTAGTAGTCCTGGGACAGCCACTGCAGGGAACCGTCGTCCTGCCCGGTGCTGACGGTCAGCGCGTCCTGTTCGCCGCTGGCGACGCCCAGAAAGGTCTGCGTCTGTGTGCCGGTGTCGTCCAGCGTGACGCGCGTGGTCGTCAGCGCGATGGGCGTGGACATGCCGATGCGGTCGCCCAGGAGCATCAGCACCCCCACAAATACCATCGCCAGCACCGGCACGGCCACCCACATCCATTCGCGCCGGTCAAACCGCCGCAGCACCAGGTACGCCCCAAAGCCCGCCAGCAGGAGAAACGCGCACAGCACGCCCAGCACCACAAGCCCGCGCGGGGTCTGCTCCACCGCCATACCGTACATCAGCGAATCAGCCTGGTAGTAGGTGTTGTCGTAATAGTTGCCGCTGGCCTTGTCCGCCAGCTGCGCATAGACGTCCGGGATGCTCTGCCGGAAAATGTGCGGCCAGAGCGAGGCGACGGGCCGCCAGGCGGTGATGGGTTTTCCGCTCAAGTCAAAGGCCGCGGTGAAGATAAGCCCGTTGCCCGCGCTGTCCAGCCGCAGGATGCCCTGCGTGCCGGAGGCAATCAACGCGCTTTGCGCGGGCAGACTGCTCAGCCAGATGTCGGAATCCGCGCTATCCTCGCGCAGGCCCGCATAGGCCAGAAGCGCCGGGGTAATATCGGGCTGCTCGGTCGGAACGCCGGCCTCCAGGCCCGTCCACTGCGAAAAGAAGGGCCAGCCGGCCGCCGCCTTGGCGCCGCCGGACACAATGACGATTCCGCCCTCGAGCAGCCAGGCGCGCAGCGCCTCCTGCTGCTCGTCGCGCAGCGTGCGCACGTCCACGCCGTCCACGACGAGGACCTGAAACGTGCTCAGGAGGCTGTCGCTGTCGGGGAACGTTTCGGCGTCGAGCGCCACCGTGGTCCACGTCTCGCCGCGCAGCGTATCCGTGCTGCTGGCCCGCTGCGTGAAATAGCCCAGCGCGGCGGGCGTGTCGGACAGGAGACCGACGTAAACGGAGCTCGGGGTCGCCACATGCGCGGGGGAAACGCGGGTTTCCGCCACGACGAGCCCTTCGCCGTCCACCAGCTCAAAGGCGTACATGTCCTGGTTGATCATGGGCCGAATCGGCAGGGACACCTGCTTGGTGGCGCCGGAAGCCAGCGTAAGCGGGATTTCATAGCGATCGTATTCCTCCTGTGAAACAAACACGTTGACACCCAGCATGCCTTCAAAGTCCGGGCCGTGATTGGTCACGGTGGCAACGCTGGGCATCCAGCGCGAAAAAACAAGCAGGCCGTCGTAGCCCAGCGTCACTTCCAGGGATATGTCAGGGTTGTGGACAGGGGCCGCGGTCGGCGCGGGGGTGGGCGTAGCGTCGTCGTCGGGCGAGCTCTCGCTGACAAATACGGCCGTGGGGCCGTCGGCGCCGCCGAGCACCGTCGAAGCGGGAACGTTGACCGAAACCGCCGGCTGCACCGCCTGCGCCGGCATGCCCGCCGCGCAGAACACACAAACCAGCGCCACTACCCATCCCAGAACCCATTTGCGCACACAAATACCCTCCTTTCGCATTTCCAGAGATTTAGACGAACAGGAGGGCGATTTTGTTCATGCATGGAGAAATTTAGGATACTGGCATACGCCCTGCGGCGCTGAATCGACGTGCTTCAGCGCCCCGGATATGTCAGCGGCATGCGCCGTTTGTGGGCGCTGCGCGCGTGATAGCGCTCGATGATTTCCCGGTCGTGCGGCTCGGCCTCGCCCGTGAAGAGATAGCGGTCGATGGCCGCGTAGGTGACGCCCATTTCCTGCTCGTCCGTCTGCCCTTCGAACAGCCCTGCGGAAGGCGCCTTTTCCAGAATATGCTGCGGCGCGTCCAGAAAGCGCAGGAATTCGTACACCTCCGTCACCGTCAAATCCGCGATGGGGTTGACGTCGTAGGCGCCATCGCCCCATTTGGTGAAATAGCCCATGTACGCCTCGCTCCGGTTGCCCGTGCCGGCCACCAGGCGGTTTTCCGACGCGGCGACGGCGTATGCCGCCATCATGCGCAGCCGCGGCGCAAGGTTGGTCAGCGCCATGTCGTTCAGCGCCGTCGCGCCGTCCAGCGCCTCTACCAGCGCGGCGCGCGCCTGCGTCAGGTCCACCTGGCGCGCTTCGATGCCGAACCGCTCGGACAGGGCCAGCGCGTCCTGCAAATCCTCGCCAAAGTTGCGGCGGGCATGGCAGGGCAGACAGAGCCCGACCGTGTTGCCGCACGCTTTTTTGCACAGGATGCCCGTCAGCGCGCAGTCCTTGCCGCCGCTGTTGTTAAAGACAAATCCCGACGCGCCGCTGTCGGCGAGCGCCTGACGAAGAAACGCCACCCGGCTTTCCAGCTCTTGCGCATATTTGCGCATGACCTTTCCCTCCGTTTCTAAAAGCCCATCCAGTCCAGCACGCGCTGGATATACGCGTCCCACAGCGCCCAGGAATGCGTGCCCGGGCCGTCCTCCCAGGTGATGTCGAGCGCGCGCCCGAATCTGCGGTAAAAGTCCACATTGATAGGGTAGAGGAAGTCTTCGGTGCCGCAGGCTTGATAAAAGCGCGGCCGGGGCGCGCCCGAGGCAATCAGACGGCTTGCGACGGCGCACAAATCGTCGTCGCTTCCGCGCAGCGTTTCCAGGGGGCCGAAGATGTCGGCGTAAAAGGCGTCGCTGTGCCGGTGCAGCGTTTCAATCGACTGCACGACGTCCACCACGCCGGACAGGCTGGCGACCGCGGCATACCGGTCGGGCCGGCGCAGGCCGAGCTTGAACGCCCCGTAGCCGCCCATGGAAAGCCCGGCGGCAAAACGCGCGCCACGCTCCGGGGCGATGGGAAACAGGCGTTCGCACAGCGCAGGGAGCTCCTCGCTGATAAACGTCCAGTACGGCGCGCCGTGGCGCATGTCGGTGTAAAAGCCCCGTTGGACCGTGGGCATGACGACGGCCAGATTGCGGCCGGCCACATGGCGCTCTATGGAGGTGCGGCGCTGCCAGATGGTGTGGTCATCCGAAAGACCGTGCAGCAGGTAGAGCGCGGGCCATTTCCCGTCCGGGCGGGGAGAGACGGTTTCGGGCAGGATGACATCCATGGAACAGGCCAGTTCCAGCAGGTCGGAATAGAAGTTCACATGCAAAAGCGCCAAGGCCGTTTCACTCCTTTTGTGTGTCGGATAAGGGCGGGGATTTTACAGGTCCAGGTATGCCAGAAGCTCCAGCTCCGGCAGAGATTGCAGCGAATGGTCGTCTTCCGCGTCGGGGGACTGGAGCTGGTAGGTTCCGCCCGTGACGCGGCCGTAGAGGACGATGCTGTCGCCGGCGTCGAGGAGAACCGTTTCGTCCTCCGCCACGGCAATCAGCGCGTCGGTCCAGCCGCCGTCCTTCGTCTGTCGGGTGGCGACATGCACATAGGTGCGAAGGTCCGTGCCGGAGACGTCCAGCACATGGCCTTCGTAGCGCACGATGCGGTCCGTGAATTTTTCCGGCTGCGTGGACAGGTTCTCGTAGGACAGGGCGCGCACCTGGTCGTCCAGGTAGTCGGCATAGTCCTCCATTTTCCACAGGCGGGTGAAAGTGATGTTGAAGCGCCGGTCGGCAAAGCCGTCCTTGGACAGGGCCAGGGTTACCGTGCGCTCGCCGGTGGCGGCCTTGTCCAGCTTAAAGGAAAAGGAGCCGTCCGAACCGGTCCGCACCTGCTTGTTGTCCTCCCCTTCCATGCACTGGATGCTCACGCCGGGGAGCGTGACGCCCGCAAGCAGGGGCTGCTTGTCGTATACCTCGCCCACGGGGTACGACGTGAAGGTGACGGGGATGCGGTCGCTGTCGTACATCAGCCAGCGCGCCAGTTCGCTGTCGGCATACCCCTCGAGTGAGGCGGTCAGGAACAGCTGCCATTCGTCCTCGGCGGGCAGGGAAATGTCCAGCCGGAACGAGCCGCTCGAGGAAGCGGTGGTTTCGCCCGCCTCCAGCATGTCCCCATCGGAGGAAAGCAGCAGCGCCGAAACCAGCGCGCCGGCGGACGTATCGCCGCGCACGGTCACCTCCGCTTCGTGCGTCTCCTCCGGCGTGTCGGCATCCACCGTCAGCCCGACCGGCAGCAGCGGCATGTTTTCGGAAACGGGCAATACGGTATCGGCCACAAAGGTTTCAAAGATGTCGTTTTCCTCGCCGGTCAGCCTTCGTCCCTGCACCTGTATGTCCAAAGACAGAATGAGCCCGTTGCGCACGGTGTACGCCCTGCGGCCGCGCGCGACAATTTCGTCGCCCCGGCGCACGTTGTATACGAGCCACAGCATCCGCCCCTGTCCGTCGCGGTTGGTCCAGTTGGCTTCGGTAAAGCGGTAACCGGTCAGGGACCAGGCCTCCCGGTCGAGAAAGTCCTCCTTGATGGCCGTGCGCATCGCGGAGGTATAGCGCTCGATATCCCAGTAAAGCGAGGCGGTTTCGTCCCCCGACTCTGCCGTCAGGCGCAGCCGCACGTCGCCTTCAGGGGAAAAAACCGTCAGGTATTCTCCCTCGGCCAGCAGCCGTTCCCGAAGGATATCCGGATCGCTGTCGCCGTAAAGCGCCATGTATTCCGCGCTGGTGTCCGGGGTGGAAACCGTCCATCCGGCCGGCACGACAGCCACCGCGCCGATTTGGGGAAGCGGCACGCGCCGGACGGTTTCTTCTTCGTCCTGCGCGCCAGCGCAAAGCGGACAAAGCAGGCAGAGCATCCATAGAACCAGGACCACTTTTTTCATCGCAAACCTCCCCGCGTCCCAAACGGCCTTGCCGGCAAAATGCTTCAGGGCTCCACGTAGCGGCAGACAACGGCCGGCGCCTGTTCCGTCTCTCCCTCCTCGGACTGGTAGGGCAGCGTGTCGCCGCGCACGTCGCCGTAAAAGGTCAAAATCGCGTCCTCCTCCAGCAGGACGGCCTCCGTCAGCACCACCCAGACCGGTTCGCGCCATACGCCGGTGCCCGGGTTGGCCGTGTAGACCAGGGCGCAGGGGAACCCGCCGGTCTGCGAAAAGGCGGCGACGCGCCCGCGGAAGGTGACCGGCTCGCCGGCATAGCCCTGCGCGTTGGCGGTCAGGCTGTCGTACCCATAGAAGGAGACGGCGCGCGCGCTGCTCTGGTACGCCTCCCGCAGGGCGTCCCCGGTCAGGCGGCGTTCGACGGCAATTTCCAGCCGGCTTTCCTCGCGCTCCGGCGCGCGGGCGACCAGGGTATACCGGTACACGGATTCGCGGCGGGTGCTGACCGTGTAGCTGTGCAGGCCCGTCTCGTCCGCCGTGCCGCGCAGGGAATCCGAGGCGGTCAGAAGCGTCAGCTCCGTGCCCGGCAGCGTCTGGATGACAATTTCCGTGCTGTCGCTTTCCGTGATGCCGACAAAGTCGACCAGCGCAACGGGCGTGACCACGCCGTCGTCCGCGATGGGCTCGGGCGTGGCGACATCCTCCGCGATGCGCTGGCCCGCCCGCGCGCCCAGATATTCCATGGCCTCCAGCACGGTCTGGCACGCCGCGTGCAGCGCCTCAAGGGGCAGGCCCACGCCCGTGGCCGTCAGCGCATAGAGCGCGCCCTGGCGGATGGTCATCAGCCGGGCGAAGGAAACGGCGGTATCGCCGCTTTGCAGCGTCCAATCGCAGCGCAGGTAGCCGGGCAGCGCCTCGGGCCATGTGAGGTTCTCATAGGGCGCATGACGATACTGGAGGAAAAAGTCCTCCTTTTCCGACTCCGTCATAAACGCCATGGAATCCCAGGCCTCGGTCTGTTCGGTCTGCGCGACCGACAGGGAAACCTGCGCGCCGTCGGGCAGATACACTTCCCAGACGGTGCCGGCGGCGGCGTAGTCCGCGCGCACGGTTTCCACGCTGGCGCCCAGGCTTTGCAGCCACTCCGCCCGCTCGTCCAGCGTATCCGGCGTCAGCAGCGTCCAGTCCTCCTCCGTTTGCAGGCTGACGCCCGCATAGGGAAAGCTGTACGCCTGCGCCAGGGCCTGCGCGGGCAGAGCCAGCAGCAGCACGGCCAGCGCCAAAGTTTTCAGCTTCATACGTTCTCTCCCGCGTAACATGCTATGACTTCTCCGAAAAACAGCGTATGGAAATCGCCCTGGGGATACGCGCGCGCCGCGACTTCATCGTCCGTGCCTTCCCCGGTAAAGGCGGTGCGGGCCAGCACGCGGCATTCCAGATACAGCGCGCAGCCGCGGATGACCGGCGCGTTGACGGCGCGGCCCGGCAGGGTTTCCAGGCCAATGGCGGCAAATTTGTCGCCGTCCCGGCCCGACAGCGTCCCGGCCTGCGCAAGCGCCTTGCGCATCTCGCCGGGCGCCGGGACGCAGACGGTGAATTCGCCCTCCTGCTCCAGCAGCGGATGCGTGAAGCGCTGCGGCCGCACGGGCGCCAGAAAGACATGCTTCCCCCAGAAATAGGTCAGTCCGCCCCAGCCGATGGTCATCGTATTGGGGCGCTTGCCGCCCACGCACAGGAATGCGCCGTCTCCCGGCAACGCCTGCGCGATGCGCATGGCGGCCTGTTCGATGGATATCTGTTTCATGCCTCTACCTCCGGAATGATGGGCGGGATGGTCAAATCCCAGGCTTCCGCCGGTTCCCCGGCGCGTTCGAGCAGCGATTGGCCCGCGTCCGTCTGCAGAAACGCCGTAAAATCGTCTCCGATTTGCAGCTGCCACACGGAAAAACCGAGTTCCCTTGCCGCCTCCAGCGCTTCCGCGCAGCCGGCCATGTCGTCCTGGCGCAGGCATAACAGCGCCTGGGTGGTCAGCAGCGAGATGCGTTCCATGCGCGCCCGCGCCGCCTGATCCGGCTCGTCGCTCAGCAGCGTTTCGCCCGTCGCCAGCGCCTCGGCGGCGTCCTCATACTCTTCCCGGCACAGCAGCACGTATGCGTATGCATCCCAGTCCGAGGCCGTAAGCTCCGCCTCATGCTCCGCCATCCAGCGCTCCGCCTGGGCCCTTGCGTCCGTTTCGTCCACTTCCGCCATCAGCGTGCATTCCAGCAGGGTCATCTTTTGCGCCGGGAACGGGAATTTCTCCTTGAGCGCCGCAAAGCTCTCCAGGGCCTGTTCGCCGTTCCCCATGGCGGATTCGACAAGCACGGTGGCCAGCATGGTTTCGTACCATCCGGGGTAACGCGTCTGCAGGGTGGACAGCGCGTCCAGCATATCCTGCTCCCGCCCCGCTTCCATGCAGACCATGGTCAGGCTGTAGGGCGGACCGGGGTCTTCCAGCGCGTAGAGGTCCGCCTCGGCGAAGGCGCGCGCGGCCTCTTCCAAATTACCCTGCAGCCGACGCAGCTCGCCCAGGTACAGGTAGCCCTGCGCTTCGACGTTCGCGTGGGAGAACGCTTCGGCAAATGCCGCCTCCGCGCCCGCCAAATCGTCAAAGCCGTTCATGCGCGCCAGCGCCTTATACAGCAGGGCATAGCCCTCCCAGCCGTCGCCGCTTTCTATCAGCGCGTCGCACAGCGCCTCGGCCTCGGTCCATTCGCCGCTGTCCAGCCGCAGCGCGATGGACAGGAGCGGGCCGTACACCTCGTTCGTTTCCGCCAGCGCGTAGGCTTCCTCCAGACGGTTCAGCGACCACAGGGCCGCCGCCTTCAGATAAGAGGCGTCCGCGTCGTCCGGGGAGGCGCGCAGGATGGCCTCCGCCTCGGAAAGCGCGCGCTCGGGATCGTGCATCTGCCACAGGCGCAGCTGGGCGCGCGTCAGCCAGAGGCTGTCGTCCGCGCCGTAGTTGAGCAGGGTATTCAGCGTGCGCACGGCATGGGTAAAGTCGCCCATGGCCTTGTACACCTCGTACTGGCCATACAGGCCGGTCAGGTATTCGGGCCATTGCTCCTCGATTTGCCGGTACGTCTCCAGCGCCTCCTGCCAGAGACACTCCTCCTGATACAGCAGCGCGCTGAGCAGAAAGACCTCCATATTGGCCGATACGTTCCGGGTGTACTCCGAAAGAACCGCCTGGGCTTCGTCGCTCCGGCCGGCCTGCTGCAGCGCGGTGGCCAGCAGGCAAATCACCTCCGCGTTGTCGGGGTTCTCCTCGGCGGCCCGCTCCGCAAGGGCCACCGCCTCATCGCCCCGGTCCAGCCGGAACAGCAAGTCGCCGGCAAGGCCGAGCAGATAGACGAGCAAATCGTTCCCGGCGCTGTCCAGGGCGTCCTGCAGGATGGCCAGCAGCTCCTCCCCGTATGCCAGCTTCGTATCGATATCCATCAGGGTATAGGCGCACTGGAGCAGCAGCTCGGCATCTCCCTGCGCCTCCTGCGCGGCCTGCAACACCAGCTCCACGCGCCGCTCCATGGAGTCGACGCGCATGGCCTGGTCCAGCAGATTGGCGACCAGCTCTTGGGTGGCTTCGTCTGTGTGCGGCGATTCCGCCTGCGCCAACGGCGGGCATAGCAGCGCCAGCACCAACGCCAGGATACAGAATGTTTTCATGGCCGTTTCCTCATGCGTCCTGCCAGGACGCCCAGTCCTGCGGGCAATAACCCACGGTAACGCGCTGTCCGTTGCGCACCAGCGGCAGGCGCAGCCGGCGGGGATTGTCCAGCAGCGCGCTCAGCACTGCCTCCCGGTCTGCGGAAAAGCGCGCGGGGCATTCCTTCCAGGCCGCGCTTTCCTTATCAATCAGCGCATCCAGCCCCAGCGCCCTTTCCATGGCTTCCAGCTCCCGCCGCCCCAGCCGCGCGCGGGAAAGGTCCACCGTCTGCGTGGGAATCCGGCGCTCCTTAAACCAGCGCTCGGCCTTCTGGACATCAAAGCTGCGCTTATACAGGTAGATTTGAATCATGGTCAGCCCGCCAGCTCCGCAATGGCGTGCGCAAAGACGCGCATGTGCAGCAGCAAATGGTCCAGCGCCATATGCTCGCCCGCCTGGTGCGCCAGGTCCGGATGGCCCGGCAGCGTGCAGCCGAAGGCCACGCAGTTGTCCATCGAGCGCGAATAGGTTCCGCCCCCGATGGCGATGGCGCGGGGCTCGTTCCCGGTGACTTCGTAATAGACCTTCAGGAGCGAAGAGACGATGCGGCTCTGTTCCGGCACATGCAGCGGGGCCTTGTAGGACGCCGTTTCCACGCGGATTCCCAGGTCTTCCAGGCGCAGGCCGACGATGCGGCGAATCATCTCGCCGTTCATCAAAACCGGGTGGCGGATATCCAGCAGGGCCTCCAGACCATCGGGCGTGATGCGCAGCACGCCCAGGTTCAGGGTCAGCGCGCCCGAAATGGCGTCCTGCCCGTCGATGCCCAGGCCTTTGCCCGTAAAGTCCATGCCGATGGTTTCCGCCAGGCGCCGGATGACGGGCTGCACGCCGCCGCCCGCGCCGATGGCCGAGAGCGCCAGCAGGAGCTGGCCCGCCGCGTTTTTCCCGAAGGCGGGCATGGACGCATGCCCGGTCACCCCGTGCGACACGATGCGGGCGCGGTTCGGGCCGGCGGCCTCCGCCGTGACGTCCAGGCCGGTTTGTTCCAGCGCCCGGCGAAGCGCGTCCAGGTCGGCGCAGCCGATTTCCGCCGTGGCAAGGCCCGGGATGACGTTGGGGCGCTCGCCCGCCGTCACGCTGTACACCGGATACGAAGCGCCGCTTTCATCCCCGGGCAGCGCCGCGTACAGCCGCAGCTGCTCGATGCCTTTTTCCGTGTTGATGACCGGATAGGAGGCGTCGGGTGAGAAGCCAAAGTCGGGCATCTTGCGCGCCTGCTGGTAATGCCGGATGTCTTCCCAGCCGCTTTCCTCGTCGCAGCCGAGAATCAGGCGCACCTTCCTTTTCAGCGGGATGCCCGCGTCCAGCACGGCTTTCATCGCGAACAGGGCCGCCACAGCCGGCCCCTTGTCGTCGGACGTGCCGCGGCCGTACATCTTGCCGTCCTCGACGACCGCGCCGTAGGGATCGACCTGCCAGCCGTCCCCGGCCGGCACGACGTCCAGGTGCGCCAGAATGCCCATGGTTTCTTCGCCCTCGCCGATTTCCGCCTCGCCGATGTATCCGTCAAAATCGCGGGTCTGCATGCCCAGATTTTTTGCATCCTCCAGCGCCAGGGTCAGCATGTCCCGCAGCGGCCTGCCAAAGGGAGCGCCCGCTTCGGCCGGCATTTTTTCGCTGGGCACGCGAATCCAGCGGCGCAGGGTATCGACGGCCTGCGCGTGCAGCGCGGCGACCGCCGCGTCCAACCTTTCGTTCATTGCTTACGCCTCCACGCATGTTTTCTTTTCAGTATAGCATTCGGCCGGGCGCGCGTCAATTGCGCACCGCGACGACGATGTCGCGGCGGATGGACGCGTCTACGCGGTGCGACAGCGCGTCGTAGGGCGCGCCGGCGCAGGGCGAGAAGCCGTGGTCGGCCAGCATGGCCCGCATCGCCTCGACGGGATAGACCAGCGTATTCCAGCTCAGCGCCAGCACGCCGCCCGGGCGCAGCACCGCGTGCCAGGCGGGAAGCGCCCCGGAAAGCAGGGGCGCGGGCGTGCGGGTGAGCGAACCGCCGGAGAGGGTGCCGTGCGCCACGCCGTAGGGCAGGTCTCCGGCCAGCACGTCAAAGCAGCCCTTGCCGAAGTATTTGTCCGCCAGGCGGGCGTCGCCCGCAATGAGGGTCAACCGGCCCGGCTGCCGCCGCAGCGCGTCCTTATCGCGGGCAAAGGCAAAGCGCCAGGCTGGCGCGCCGTGCGCCTTTTCCTTTTGCAGGGTGTGCTTCCACCTGCCCGTCTCCAGGTATTTTTGAAAGTATACCGCCCCTTCGTGCGCGGCCTTCTGCACGATTTCGATGCCGCAGGCGTCCCAGCCGCGCATCAGCGCTTCAAACAGCGTCGTGCCCTTGCCCGCGACCGGGTCCAGCAGGCGAAGGGGACGGTCCGCCGGCGCGTCGGGCAGGGAAAGCTCGGCAATGTGCAGCAGAAGCCGCGTGAAGAGCGCGTTGGTCTTGCCGGTGTATTTCAAAATGGCGCTCAAATCGTCCCCAAAGGGACGTTCCCACACGAGCGGCACGGGGCGGAGCAACTCCCCCTCGCGCAGAAACAGCGCATAAGCGCTCGACAGCGCCGCCAGGCGGGCCACGTCGCGCGCGCCCAGCGGGGCTTCCGCGTCAAAGCAGTACCAGCGCAGGCCGGCCGCCTCTTCCTCCCGGGCGTTCCCGCCGGGGACGTCCAGGCGCGGCAGGCACAGCGAAAGCTCGGCCAGCGACAGGCGCGCCGAGGCGTCGAAAAAAACCGCATTGACGCCCGGATGGGGCAAAAGGCAATACGTTGCCATCCAATCACCTCGCCTCTGAGCATACAACAAAAGCGCGCCCTATGCAATTTATGGCGACAAAAAAAGCCCGCGATGGCGGGCCCAGACCGTCGAAAAACTCATGGGGGAGCATGGAGGGCCGAAGCCCTCCACATGCAACCCGAACCCGGCAGCAGGCCGGCTCAGCCCACGGCGCCGTCGCCGCCGACAACCTGTACGTCCGAGGCGTTGACATAGGCGAGGTCGCCGTCCCCGAAGCGCACGACGTACCAACCGTTTTCCTGATACGCCGAAAGGGCTTCCAGCGTCGTGCCCGCCGTCACGCGCTCCGCGCTGGCCCAGTCCGTGCCGGGACCGGTGCGCAGGACGGTGCTGCCCAGCGTGTACAGCGTCAGGCGCTGGCCGCTCTGCTCATAGTGCAGCAAGTCCCAGTCCGTCCAGTAGCGCGCGTCCTTGCGGATGCAGGCCGCGGCGTTGCGCAGGCTGACCACATAGTAATCGTCCCACTCGCCGATAACGGTCAGGCGCGTATAGGCGGGGAGCGAGCCGACCTTCTTGGCCTGGCTGGAGGGCGCCGCGTAGGCCGGCACGTTGTCGGCGCGCAGAATCAACGTCATGGGATTCTGCACGACGTATTCGGTCAGGACCCAGCCGGTCAGGCGCGTGCCGTCTTTGTAATAGGCGACCTGCAGCCAGCGGCCGTCGCTGGACTGGGAGAGCACCTCCAATACCGTTTCGCCGGGGATGCTGGCAAGGCGTTGGCCGTCGTAGGACGCCAGACTGCGCAGCGTGACGTTGCGCGTCACCACCACCGCCACGTTCGTGGCAATCTGTGCGTCGGTCGCGCCCCGAAAATCGCCGGGGACATAGCTGCCGGCGGCAAGGGCCGATGTGGTAAGCGTCAGGCAAAGCAAAAGGAACACCACGAAGAGACGCTTCATATTTTCCCCTCCTCCTTCGTATCCAAAGCGCCCGGAACGCGGGACATTGCGCTCCGATATCTATATAAACGAAAAACCCCTGCTTTTGTTCCCTTTTCGAAGCCTTTCCGTTATCAGAAACAAAAAAATATTTGCCGCCCGCGGCGGCGGGGGAAAACGCCGCAAAAAAAGCTTTCACACCGGCGGGCGTGAAAGCGGGGAAGGGCGTTTCGGCGGTCTGCCCCCGGCGGCCGCGTTCAGCGCGCAAGGAGCAGGTCGTCGATTTGCCGGAAGACGGCCTCCGGCGTTTGCGCCGATACATGCCGGTCGCGTCCGCCGGCATACGGGAAAAACTCCGTGAGGCCCTCGTCGTTCATCAGCACGCGTCCCGGCGGGGAGAGAAGGATGCGCGCGCTGTACGCGGGCAGGGCGCACAGCACGGCCAGCTGCGGACCCGAAATGTGCGCGCCGCCCTTGGTGAAATGGCGGTATGCGAGGCGGAGCGGATGGTCGTCGGCGGTCTGCTCGCAGAAGGTCCGGCCCGACAGATGCAGATAGCCAACCTCGCAGCCGACCCAGACGATGGGCGTCGGCCATTCGTCGTCCACGATGCGGGCCGAGGGGACGTCCCAGTCGATGTACATGGACGTGTCCGTATAGCTCCATACGTCCCACCCGCTGCGGCGCGGATAGACGGGCTGGGGGTCCAGCCGGAAGCGGCCGCTGGACAGGATGAGCCGCCTGACCTTCCGGGCGACCAGCCGGCAGCCGTCCACGTCCGCATAGGCGTCCGGGCCGGAGCGCAGGAGCTGCGCCAGGCCGCGCAGGGGCCCGTTGCAGACGATGGTGACGCTTTGGTCCGGCGCGTCGGCCAACGCCTTGCGGAAGCAGGGCACATAGGGCAGAAGCTGCGGCGGCTGGGGCAGGGGGAACGCTTCCAGCAGGTAGCGGGTGTACTTCCAATGCATGGAATAGTTAAGAAACGACGTGCCCAGCGCGCCGATGGGCGTCTGCTGCCCGCGGACGTACTGCTCGGCCAGCGCCAGGCATGCGGGCCCCTGCTCGTTTCCCGTGTTCATCAGCACGCCCTGGGGATGCAGGTATCCTTTTTTCGCGCACTGCCAGTACAGAAAAACTGCCGCCAGGTCGCTTACGTCGCTCCCCACATCGGTGTCCAGAATGACGCGGTTTGTATCCATCAGCGCATCCCTCTTTTCTCAATAGCGCAGAGGAAGCACGTTCATGATGGTGTCGACTTCCTCCTTGATGACCTGGTCGGGTACTTTTTTGATAAGATACCGGTGGTTTTTTGCGGGGGCCCGGGTATCCAGCGTCGTGCGCCCCTGCGCGTCGAGCACGACGGCGCCGCGCTCGGAGAGCGCCCAGTATTCGGGCGTGCCGAGAATCGCATAGTGCAGCGTGGCCAAATCGCAGCTGATGCGGTCCACGCCGTTGGTAAAGCGCCGGTAGGCTTCCCGCACGGGGTGCTCCGGCGGCGCGGTTTCGATAAGCCGTTTTCCCGTCATGACGCCCCCGCCGGTTTCAAAGCCGCTCCAAATCATGTCCACCGGCCAGTGCCTGGCAACATACTGCGCCGAAGGCACGTCCATGTCGATGTTCCATTCCACGTCGATGGTATACCAGTCGGCCTGGCTGTAATAGGGGATAAAGTTGCCGGCCATGGACACCAGACGGGACACCTTCTGCCTGACCAGTTCCCTGCCTTCCAGCGGGGAGTACAGGTCCGGCCCGGATTGCAGCAGCTGCGCCACGGTGCTCAGCATGCCGATGCTGACAATCTGCACGCTGCCGTCCGGCTGGGCGGCCAGCACGCGGCGGTAAACGCTGACCGCGTCCTCCGCATCGACGGACCGATACCGGTTCTCGTAGTGTTCGGCGAGATACCGGGTATACGTTTTTGCCAGCTCCTGGTCCAGCACCCGGGAACGGCGATTCGTTCCCACGGGGATATCGGGGTGGTCGAAATAGCGGTTGATGGCGTCCACGGCGCCCGCGCTCCAGCGGCTGGAGATGCAGACAATCATCGCCAGCGGCTCCACGCGCCCTTCCTGCGCCCAGACGTTCATCATGGCGACTGCGGCGGCGTCGTCCACATCGCCGCCGATGTCGGTATCCAGGATGGTTTTGATGGGTTCCATGCGCTTTGTGCCTCCTGCCTCGGCGCGCGTGCGCCGGTTTGGTTGTTCAGCCCTTAATGGCGCCGGCGGTCATGCCGGTAATCACCATTTTGCTCAGCATCATGTACAAAATGGCCGTGGGGATGACGCTGATGGCGATGGAGGCGAACGTGGGTCCCCACTGGCGCTGGCCGTATTGCCCCACAAAGCTCAGCAGGCCCGTTTGAATGGTTTTCAAGTCCGCCTTGCTGTTAAACGTCATGGAAAACATCAAATCGTTCCAGCTGTAGAAAAATTCCAGCGTCAAAACGGCAACAATGAGATTGGTTGAAACCGGGACGATGATGCGCGCGAAGGTCTGATAAATGCCGCACCCGTCCACGATGGCCGCCTCCACCAGCTCCATGGGGAACTGCTTCATATAAGTAGACAGGAGAAAGACGGCCAGCGGGACATTGGTCGCCGCGTACACCAGGGTCAGCCCCGTCAGCGTATTGATGAGCCCCAGCTCCTTGTACACCAGAAAAATGGGAATCAGCGTGGCCTGCACGGGGATCATCATGCCGGTGATAATAAAGGTCAGCGCCGCGTTTTTCAGCTTCCAGCGCATGAACGTGATGGCGAATCCCGCAGGCAGCGCGACGGCGATGGTCAGCAGCAGCGCGCCCGCCGTGGTGATGATGGTATTTTTGAAATAGACGCCCATTTTGCCGGCGGTCCAGGCGTCCACATAGTTTTCGTACTGAAAGGAGGACGGCAGCGTATAGGAAGGCTGGGTCACAAACTCGGACTGGGTTTTCAGGGAGGAGGTAAGAATCCAGAAAATGGGATATATCTCCACGACAATCAGCACGGCAAGGAAAACCTTCAGAACGATGCTGCTGATGCGGATACGGCGTGATTTCATGATACTGCTCCTGCGGGAAGGCCTGCCGGGGCCGGCAGCCGTCCTCTGCTCCTTTCGCGCCTGTCGGCAGAATGTCAGCGCCAGCGTTTGGCAAGATTGGGGACGGAACGGATAAGCATGGTGATGAGAACGGTTTCTATCAGCAGCACAACCGCCATCGCGCTGCCAAAGCCGTACTGGCTGTAGGTAAACGCGGTGCTGTAGATATACAGGCTCATCAGCGTCGTTGCATAGCCAGGCCCGCCGTTTGTCATGACATAGGGCATTTCGAACACCTTGATGGTGCCGATAAAGCAGTAGGAGGTCGCGGTAATGATGACCGGGAACACCAGCGGCAGGAAAATATGCCGAATCATCTGGCGCGCATTTACGCCGTCTATCCTGGCGGCTTCCACAATGTCCTCGGGAATCTCTATCATCGCGGCGTAGAACAGCACCGCATAAAAGCCCATAAAGCGCCAGATGTCCGCCACGCACAGGCACCATAGCGCCGTGGACGTTTCACCCAGCCAGCCCCGAATCAGGTCGGAGCGGCCCACAAGCGCCAGCAGGCTGTTCAGCAGCCCGTATTGCGGCCGCACCTCGTAGACTTTGATAAACAGCTGCGCGACGGCAATGGCCGGAATGACGCTGGGGAAGAAAATCAGGGTTTTCATAAAGTCCTTGTGCCGTTTTACGCCCATCTTCAACAGCAGCGCCAGGCACAGGCCGAGCCCCACCTGTCCGACGACCTGAACGAGCGTGTACACAAGCGTGGTCACAAAGCTCTGACGGAATACGGCGTCGGACCACAGGTCCAGGTAATTGCGAAAGCCCACGAAGGTTGAGCCAAAGCCCGGAAACCCGTCGAACAGAGAGTATCCCAATGTCCAGCCAATCGGAATATACATCATGCCAATCACCAGAAGCAGTGACGGCAGCATAAAAACCCAGACGGCTTTTTTGTCGGACAGCAGGGTATTCATGGCGGAGCCCCCTTTTGCTCTTTGGCCCGGGAGGGCGGCAGCCCTCCCGGAAATTGGCGGTCTATTTGCCGCCGAGGTATTCGTCGGTGGAATCCTGAATCATCTGCAGGTACGTCACCGGGTCCATTTCGCCGGCCAGCATCAGCTGCGCGTTGTCCTTGGCCACATCCGTGGTCTTGGAATCCATGCGCGTTTCCCACCACAGCATCAGGTTTTCCGCTCCGTCCTTGGCTTCCAGCACGAGCTGGGTCACCGGGGGCAAATCCTCCACCGGGTCATAGGCATAGCCCATCAGCCACTGATAGTTCTCCATGGAGTAATTGCCGGCATGGGTCACGATGTACTTGATGAAGTCGGCTACGGCTTCGTCATAGGTGGCCTTGGAGGCCACGAGCACCTGGCCGGCATGGGCGACATAGTCCTTGTCGCTGCCCAGGCCGCCCTCGACCGTCGGGAAGCTGAAGAAGCCGATGTTCTCGGCGCCGATGGCGCACAGCTCCGGATCGTTCATGTTGCCCACGGAGAAGGTGCCGGTATACAGCATGGCGCAGCCGCCGTTGAGGAACGTTTCCACGGCCGTGTTGAACTCGACCGAATTGAACCCGATGCCCATATAGCCGTTCACGCCCATTTCCTGCGCAATGGTGCAGGCCTGCACAAAGCCCTCGTCCAGGAAGGAACGCTTGCCGTCGCTGGCGTCCGCGGTGGCGGTGTAGCCCATGATGCGGTTGGCCAGGTTGGAAATCAGGCGCGTGCTGTGCCATTTGTCCTTGCCGCCGAACAGGAAGGGATCGATGTTGGCGGCGCGGAGCGTTTCACATACGGCCAGCAGCTCGTCCAGCGTCTTGGGGACTTCCAGCTGGTGCGCTTCAAAGATTTGCTTGTTATAGAAAATGCCTTCGATGTGCTGGCCGCCCGGCAGGCCGTACAGCGGCTCGTCGAGGCCGACGGACATGGACTTGAGCAGGTCGGCAACCTGCGGGTCCACATAGTCCCAAACGCCCATCTTCACCAGCTCTTCTTCCAGGTTGACCAGCTTGCCCGTTTCCACCAGCTCGACCAGCGGGATGCCCGGCTCATAGAGTATGATATCCGGCAGGCTCTCCGTCGCGACCAGCGTTTTTACCTTGCCGACCAGGTTGGTCAGCGGTACGATTTCATACTCCAGGTTAAACTCCGGATGGAGCGCCTTGTATTCTTCGGCAAGGCCGCCGATGACGCCGGAAAGCTCGCTGGGCGTATCCAGAGAAGCATGGGTCAGCAGGGTAATCGTGCGCGATTGGACGGATTCTTCCGCCACGGCAAAGACGCTGCCGCAGCACAGCATAACCGCCATCACGGCAAACGCGAGGATTCTCCGTTTCATTCCAAAACCTCCTTATACACTACTCGGGGCGTAACGTCGTCAGACGGGTGTTTTTGATCCCTCCTCCTTGCATGGCGTCTATCGTGAATCTCATAGCCCCCAGGGAGCGCTCATCCTTGGGGCGTATCAGATTCCGCTTCCTGACCGGCGTCCTTTTCCGTGATGAGGACGCACGCATCCAGCCCGAAGGCCCTTGCGAAGCTTCGTTTGTTTTCCTTGGAGGTATCGGCCAGCAGGTATACGATGCGCGACTGTTCCTTGACGATTTCCTTTTTGCGCGCCTCGCGCAGGTCATAGGTGAACACGCCCTGCTCGCCGTAGCCGTTTGCGCCGACAAACGCCTTGTCAAAGTACATGGACAGCAGCTGCTTTTCTGTAATGGAACCGACCAGGGATTCCAGGTCGGCCAGCAGCTCGCCGCCCAGATAAATCAGCTTGATATCCGGCGTCAGATGCTCGCGCGGGAACGTGAGGCTGGAGGTGACGATGGTCAGCTTCTTGTTCTTGAGGTATTTCATCATCATCACCGTGGTCGTTCCGGAGTCGATATAAATCACGTCCCCGTTTTCCACCAGCTCCGCCGCCTTGCGGGCGATGATTTCCTTGGCCTCGATGTTGGTCTGCCGCTTTTTTTCCACGGGCAGGTCGTAGCTGCGGCTTTGCAGCGTGGCGGCTCCTCCGTTGAGCAGCTTGACCAGGCCCTCCTTTTCCAGGCCGACCAAATCGCGCCGGACGGTGGAGACGGAGCGGGAAAGAAACGCCGCGATGTCCTTGAGATAGACCACGTCCTTGCCGTCCATGTAGTCCAGAATCTTTTGCCTTCTGATGTACGGTATCATGCTTTACGCCCCTTCCATGTTTTGCCGGGTTGGCATGGCGTTCTGCGCGCCCGCTTGTCCTATGGTGTACTCCGCCGCGCGGCAGGCGTACCGGCAGGCCGCCGCCGGCTCGTCTCCCATCAACCGCCGAACCGCGTAAGCGCCCGCGTAGCTGTCGCCGGCGCCCGTGGTTTCCACCACGCGGGCAAGACCGGTCGGCCGGATATGGCATACTCCGTCGGGCTCGACCAGCACGCTTCCCTGCGCTCCCAGCGTTACAATCATACGCCTTGCGTTGAGCGCCTGCAATGCCCGGCGGTGTTTTGCCACGGAGGCCGCGTCGCAGAGGGCCTCTCCGCAGAAGAACGAGGCCTCCTGTTCGTTGAGAATCAGGCAGGAGGCCGCGGCCAGCAGCGGGCGTCCTTCCGCCTTGGCCGGCGAGGGATTCAGCAGCACCGGAATCCCCTTTTGCCGGGCGTACGCCATGACAAAGGCGTTGGTCTCCATGGGAATTTCAAATTGCAGGAGGATGGCGTCGGCCTGCGCGAGGCACGTTTCCGCTTCCCGCACCCGGTCCGGCGTGACGGACCCGTTGGCCCCTTCGGCAACGGTCGCGTAGACGGAGCCGTCGGGCAGGCATTGAACGACGCCCAGACCGCTTGCGCCTTCGGAACGCCGGACAAAGTCCGTATGCACGCCGTAGCTCCGGCAGGAGGCCAGAAGCGCGTCGCCCAGGGCGTCCTGCCCTACCGCGCCGACCAGGTAGACGGTGGCGCCGAGCTTGGCGGCCTGCACGGCCTGGTTGGCGCCCTTGCCGCCGCTCGCGGTCGCCGCCTGCCGGCAGTGCAGCGTTTCGCCGCGCGAAGGCAGGCGCGTCTGGCCCAGGAGAATGTCATAGTTCAGGCTGCCTACCACGACCACCCGCTTCGCCTCTGTCATCTTCGCCACGCTCCGTTGGCCAGGAAGTCTCTGAAAATCCGCTGTACGGCCATGCCGTCCTGGTTGGCCGACGCCTGCGCAATGGCCTGCATGGCGGAGGCGTCCAACAGCGCCCAGAGCTGTTCAAACATCGCGATATTCGCCGCCAGTTCGTCCTCGGCGCTCTCCCGCACGGGAAAAGTATCGAAATATACCACGCCCTCATATGCGTGCTTTTTCAGATAGTACAGCAGCTCCAGCGTCTTCCAGGGGTGGCACATGCCCACCATAAAGCCGTTGTCGCAGTGGCCTTCGCCGTCGTTGAGATGCACGCCGTACAGCTTGCCCTGCGACAATAGCAGCGACGCGGCAAAGGCCGGGTTTTCCTTTTTCATCAGCATGTGGCAGAAATCCAGCACCATCCCCAGGTTCTGCGCGCCGGTTTCCCGGATGAGGCAGGAGGTGGTGCCGTAGCTGTCCAGCAGGGAAAAGCCCCGCTCTTCATAGGGCTTGTATTCAATGGCAAACCGCAGCCGGCGGTCCCGGCAGAGGGTGCAGAGCGTCTGCACGAGCTGATTCCAGGCTTGCGGATAATCCATTTGCATGGCGTAATCGTATCCGTCATAGGCAAGCCATATGATAATCAAATCCCCGCCCATGTCCCTGCAGACCTGCGCGGCTTTTTCCGTCAGCGCCTCCGCCTCCCGGCGGATTTCGGCCGAGGGATTGGCGTACGCGCCGCGCAAAAACGGGCGCTTAAACCGCATGTTCAACGCATTCATTTTCAGCCCGTGTTTCTCCAGCGCTTTCCGCATCTGTGGCACGCTCACCGTTTCAAAGTGTTCCGGATAGTTCAAATCCACGTGCGTGACCCCTTCGATCGCGCCGATGCGCGCGAGGGCCTCCAGCACGCCGTGCGAGGCGGGGGATATAAAGCTGTTCAACCGGGCAGCATAATGCATTTCTTCATCTCCTTTGCTGACAGTATAGGGCGCGTTTCATTTTTTGTCAATATATTTTGAAATATTTTAATTTTTTCCTTTTTTGTTCATCTTGCCGTGCGTTTTCCGCGATGCGGGAGCGTGCCGCGCGCACGGAAGCCGAACGCGGGCCGTCGGATAAAAAGCCGGATGTTGGAGGGGAGATGGAACTAATCTCCAGGGTTTTCCGTCTTTAGGAATATAGCATACATGGTTGAGGAGATGGATAGGATGAAACATACACGAGCGGGCGCTGTTCTGCTGGCGGCATTGGTCCTGGCGGCATGGATGCCGGGCGCCGCGATGGCCTTCGGTCTGCCCATGCTGGCCTTTACCAGTTCGCAGGACGGGGGACAGGTGACGCTGTACGCCGCGCCGTCGGAGGACGGAGACGTCCTGGGCGTCTATTTCAGCGCCGTGGAAGTGACGATAGAGGATTTGCAGGGCGATTGGGCGCAGGTGGACCTGGGCGAGGGAATGTGCGGATGGATGCCGACAAGGACGCTGGACATGGCCGATAACAGCTTTGACGGCGTGCCCAACGTGCCGGTGCTGCGCCTGACGGAGGCGGCGGAGCTGCTGGACGGCCCCGGCGGGCAGCCGGTGGAAACCTATCCGGCCGGCACGCTGGCCGAGGCGATGGGCGTGCTGGAAAACGGGTATGTGCATGTGACCGTCGCCGGGCAGTCGGGACTGATGGCGGACGACTGCCTGGAGAAAACGGGGATTTTCAGTTCGCTCTGGCACAAGAAGGAGGAAGGCATTCCCGAGCAGGGGTACGCGACGCTGGCGCTGGCAGAAGGGGAAAGCGCCGCGCTGTACGCCGCGCCGCGCACGGACGCCGAGCAGGTGAGGCCCATTGATGCGGGCGTGCCCGTGGAAGTGCTGGCGCTGGCCGACGGCTGGCTGCAGGCGCGCGTGTACAGCGGCGCATGCCAGGGCTTTATCCCCGCCCAGGGAGCGCGGATATACTGGCTGGAAGAGATGACCGTCACGGATGCGGTAAGCCTGGGCGAGGGGACGTATACGGCGGGCGACGCGCTGCCTCCGGGCCTGTACGGGTTGACGGTGCCCGCGGGCGAGCAGGGGGGAATCCGCGTGGAAGGCGCGGAGGGCGCGTTTTCGCGCGCTTACGCAGCGCAGGGCGAGGCGCTGCTGGCGCTGTACCTGCCGGAAGGGGCGAGCGTGCGCGTCGAAGGGGCGGGCGTGCTGGCGCCGCTGACGGCCCAAAGCATGATTAGCCAAGAGAGCGGGTGGGCGTATGAAGGCAGCGGTCGGTTCCTGTGCGGCTGGCAGACGCAGGGCGAACAGACCCGGACGCTGAACCTGACGCTGCGGGAAGGCGCGCAGGGAGGATACTATCGCCTGACCACCCTGGACGCGGACGCGGGCGTGGCGCAGGAGCCGGAGGCGGTGTACCTGCAGCCGGGCCAGACGCATACGCTGTCCAACCTGCTGCCGGGCTATCTGCTGGAGTTTCAGAACCTGCGGATAGAGGCGGTGCTGGGAAACGGCTGACCGGAAAGAGACGGGAAAGCGTAATCGGAACAAAAAAGAAAAGGAGGCAGGAAACGATGCGAAACAAAACGAAACTGGGGGCTCTGGCGCTCGCGCTGGCGCTGACGCTGTATGCAGTGCCGGCTTTCGCCGTGCTGGAAGTACCGGTCGTCTCCGTTCCGGAGGGCGAGCGCGCGGCGCTGTACGCCGAGCCGCACAGCCAGGCGGACATCCTGGGCGAATACTATACCGGCACGTCGCTGGACATCCTGGGCACCGCGGGGGACTGGGCCAACGTGTCCATCGGCGGCTGGCAAACCGACAACCGCGAAGGGTATATGCTGATTTCGCAGATGGATATGACGAACAATTCCGCGACGGTGGCCTATATCCGCTCGGAAATGCCCGTCGCGCGCTTGTTGGAAGATACGAAGCTTTACGATAGGCCGGACGGAGCGCCTCTGCAGGACTGCCTGGCCGGGATGCGGGTGGGCGTGATGGGCGAGACGCCGGACGGCTGGCTGCATGTGCGCCTGGCGCATGACATGTTCGGGTATGTACGGGCCGACGCGGCGGAGGAGACCGGAGACATCCTGCAAAACGCGCTGATGGGCCTGCCCGCGCTGGGCTATGCCGCCCTGAAGGAGGGCGAAGAGGCGGTGTACGACCAGCCCGCGCCCGGCGCGCAGGTCGTCTACGAGGGCGGCCGGCAGGTGGAACTGCTGTCCGACGAGGGCGCATGGCGGCAGGTGCGGCCCATTCACCTGGAGGTGTACAGCGGCTTTGTGCCGGAAGAGACGATTGAGGCGACGTTCCTGCTGCGGGACATGCTCCTGCCGGAAGCGCAGCCTGTGGGCGCGGGCGCCTATGTCGTGGGCGAGACGCTCGCGGCGGGCCTGTATACCGTCGCGTCCGGCGATGCGGAGGCGACGCTGGACATCCGGGCGGAGACGTTCGAGCGCACGTTCGCGCTGCCTGCGGGCGCGGACTATGCCGTGTATCTGCCGGAACACGCCCACGTCACGCTCAGCGGCGGCCAAATGGCCCCCCTGCAGGCAGAGCCTGTGACGCCGGAGGGCGAGTCGCAGTGGACGCTGAGCGGCGTGCGGCGGCTGCTGTATGGCGTGCAGATTGTGGACAACGACGAGTGCTACTATACCATTACCCTGGCCCCGGACGCAGAGGAGGGGTATTACCGCATTACCAGCTTCCTGGAAGACGCCGGATATGCCGGAGAAACCGCCTGGGAGGACACGGCCACCCCCCTGTACGTCTGGGATGATCCGGTTCTGGTGGACCTGTCGGGCGGAGAATTTATCGAGCTGTACAACTGCACCCTTTCGGCCGTCTGGGGCAACGGCTGAACCCTGCGGCCTGTCTCCCCCGGGCAAGCCCGCTCCGGAGCGAACGGTCTCCGGGCGGGCGTTTTGCGCCCGGGGGCGGTTTTTGCCGGATTGGCTTGACAAGCCATGCCGCGCCATGGTTGAATGTTCCTGGTGATAGAGTATGAACAGAAAATGGGTTGGCAACTTGATGCTGCTGTTGACCGCGTTCATCTGGGGTTCTGCGTTTGTCGCGCAAAGCACCGGGATGGACTACCTCCGCCCCTTTACCTTCAACGGCGTGCGAAGCCTGATTGGCGGCGTGGTGCTTTTGCCCGTGCTGCTTCTCTGGCGGCCGTCCGGCGGCCGTTCGCCGCAGGTGCTGCGGCAGACGTGGCGGGGCGGATTGTGCTGCGGCGTTATCCTTTTTGCCGCCAGCTCTTTCCAGCAGTTCGGCATTGCACAGACTACCGTGGGAAAGGCGAGCTTTATCACGGCGCTGTATATTGTCCTGGTGCCGTTGGCGGGGCTTTTGTTTCGCAAGCGGCCTGCGCCGCAGATATGGGTGGCCGTCGCGCTGGGCGCGCTGGGCCTGTACCTGCTGTGCATCACCGAGGCGCTGAGCATTTCGGCGGGCGATGCGCTGGTGATGGTCTGCTCGTTCCTGTTCGCCGCGCATATCCTGGTGATAGATTATTTTTCCCCCCGTGCGGACGGCGTGATGATGTCCTGCATTCAGTTTTTTGTGGCGGGCGTTCTGGGCGTTCTGTGCGCGCTGCTGTTTGAAAGCCCGCAGTGGCAGGATATCCTGAATTGCTGGCAGCCGCTGCTGTACGCGGGCGCCATGTCCTGCGGCGTGGCCTATACCCTGCAGATTCTGGGGCAGAAAAACACGGACCCGGCCGTGGCTTCGTTGATTTTGAGCCTGGAATCCGTGTTTGGGGCCCTGTGCGGCTGGCTGCTGCTGGGCGAATCCTTCAGCGGAAGGGAGTTTGCCGGCGTGGTGCTGATGTTTGCGGCGATTCTGCTGGCGCAGCTTCCGGCGCAGTGGCTGGAGGCGCTCTGGGGAAAGCTCGCCCGGAAGCGGCGATAGGCGCGTCGCGGCGGCCGCCTTGTTTTGCGCCGCAGAGGTTTCGGGCTGCGGAAGGATTTTCTTCCCTTTTCGCGAATAGATTACGTTCAGCCGTTTTGAGGGAGGAATGTGTATGCCGCGTATTACCATAGACGGCGTGTCCCGCGCGTTTCCCGAAGGAACGCAGGCGGGCGAAATGTTCGACGCCGCGTATCCGGGACGCACGCCGCGGCCCGTAGCCGCCAGCGTTCATGGGCGCATCCGCCCGCTGAACTGGGCGCCCGAGGAAGATTGCACGCTGACGCTGATTGATTATACCCACGAAGAGGGGCGGCGCGTATACGAGCGCTCGCTGCGATTTGTGTTCCTGCTGGCCTGCCGGGATGTGCTGCCCGGCGTGCGGGTACGCATTGAGCACAGCGTGGGGTATGGGCTGTATATCCGCATGGACACCGAGCTGACCGAACAGACCGTGGCGGCCATTGAGGCGCGCATGCGGGCATTGTGCGCGCGCGACCTGCCCTTTGTCCGCGAGCGCTGGACCCGGCAGAGGGCCATCGAGCATTTCCGCCGGGAGGGACAGGATGACAAGGTGCGCCTGCTGTCCTACCGGCCCTACGCCTTTTTTGATTTGTACGCCTGCGACGGCATGTATGAGTACTTCTATGGCGATATGCTGCCCTCCACGGGCCATGTCCGCACGTTCGCGCTGCTTTCGCACGCGCCGGGCATGGTGCTCCAGATGCCTTCGCCCGGCGCGCCGGACCGGGTCGCGCCGTTGGTGGAAAGGCCGAAGATGATGCAGGCTTTCGCCCAGACCGCGCAATGGTACGACATCCTCGGCTGCCAGAACGCCGCCGACCTGAACGACATGATTCGCGAGGGCAGGCTGCGCGAATTTGTGCGCGTCAACGACGCATTGCAGGAAAAATCCATTGCCGCCATTGCCGACGCCATCGTCCGGCGCGGCGCGCGGGCTGTGTTTATCGCCGGGCCTTCCTCCTCGGGGAAGACGACGTTCACCAACCGGCTGGCCGTGCAGTTGCGCGTCAACGGGCTGCGCCCCGTGATGCTCTCTTTGGACAACTACTATAAGAACCTGGACGAGGTGCCCGTGGACGAGGACGGCGCGCCGGATTTGGAATGTCTGGAGTCGCTGGACGTCCCGCTGTTTTCCGCGCAGCTGACGGCGCTGCTGCGCGGGGAGACGGTGGAAATTCCGCGCTTCAGCTTTGAGACCAACACGCGCAGGCCGCAGGGGGTGCCGCTGCACCTGGAGAAGGATCAGCCGGTGCTCATTGAGGGCATTCACGGCCTGAACCCCAAGATGACCGAGGCCATTCCGCGCGAATATACCTACCGCATCTATGTCAGCGCGCTGACCACCCTGAACCTGGACGATCACAACCGCATTCGCACGACGGACGTGCGCCTGCTGCGCCGTCTGGTGCGCGACTATCAGTTCCGCCACGCGCCGTTTGAGGAGACGCTGGGCATGTGGCCGTCCGTGCGGCGGGGCGAGGAAAAGTATATTTTCCCCTACCAGGAAGAGGCGGACACGATGTTCAACTCAGCGCTGGCCTATGAGTTGTCGGTGCTGAAAAAATATGCGTATCCGTTTTTGACCGCTATCGACGAAAGAAGCCCGCATTTTACCGCCGCGCGGCGTCTGGTCAAGTTTTTGAATTATTTCCAGGCGGCCGACGTGGAGGGTGAATTGGCGCCGACGGCCATCCTGCGCGAGTTTATCGGCGGATGTTCCTTCTATTTAAAACCCCAGTGACGCGCGGCGCTGCGAAGCCGTCGTTCGCGCATTGATATTTTTTCGCCCGACTGCGCACAATAGCCGCGCAAGGAGGCGAAAAGACCATGAAAAAGATGTCCATGTTGCTCGTATGCCTGGTGATGGCGGCCGCAATGACCGCGTGCTCCGCCAACCCCGGCTCCGTCGCTCCGTCCGAGTCCCCGTCCGCGTACATGTCGCCCACGCAGACGCCCGCTTCGCAGGCACTGGATGAGATTGGCGCGGCGCCCACGGACGATGCC
The DNA here is from genome assembly GCA_018713305.1 of Candidatus Avichristensenella intestinipullorum. Lineage (GTDB taxonomy): Bacteria > Bacillota > Clostridia > Christensenellales > Aristaeellaceae > Avichristensenella > Avichristensenella intestinipullorum. Next base: position 30,455 of record DVFI01000099.1, on the reverse strand, counting down.
GCGATGACCGCCACAATGACCGGCCCGCAGAGCGCCGAGCTTTCCCGCAAGGCCAATGAGGCTGCCGCGAAAATCAGCGAGATTGATTCCTGCGTGACGGCGATTCTGGGCGACACCTGCGTGGCGGGCGTTACCTTTGACGCGCAGTACCAGGGCGCGCTCACCGACCGCATCCGCGATATGGTGGCGTCATGCATCCAGTCCGCCGTGCCCGTCGTGGAGCGCGTCGCCGTGACCGCAGACCCCGCGATAGCCGCGCAAATCAACCAGATGGCGGAGAAAATCAGCGGCGCGGACGCTCTCGCGCCGTTGACGGAGGAATTTGACGGCGTGCTGAACAGCATCCAGTAACGCAGACCAAGGACAGAGTCTCGACGGAAGGTCGGGGCTTTGTTTTTTTATGAAAAAGGCTGCGGCCGGAAAACGCCGCCGCGGGCGAAGGGGGAGCGGCGCCTGGCGGGAACGGGCGGGGAGCGGCCGGAGCGCATGCGCGCTTCCCCGGGCGTCGCGCCGCCGAACGGCAACCATGCATCGGGCTTGTTTACAGATTGTTACAGAATTGGCCACCCGGATTTCACAGCGCCGCAGTATACTCAAGCTGTCCGAAGGGGAAAGCAAAACGGATTGGCAGCACGGATTTCACAACGGAAAGGAGGGAGGAACATTTGCAGTAGCCGCTTTGCAGTTCTGAAGCGAAAGGAGGGATGTACAATGCAAGTACAACGCCCGGCGCGGGCCATAGCGCACTGGTAACACACCCCCTTCGTTTATATAGAAGCAATGCTTTGCCCACCGCAAAGCAGAACACCTGCCATCTTCATTCCCTGAACACAAAAGTGTGTGAAAATAGATGAGAGCGCGGTCTGCCCACCGCGCTCTTACGCTGTCAAAAAACCCATAGGAGAGCGCGAGAGGGCCAAAGCCCTTCCGCGCTTTCATCGTCCCGGACCGCTTTTTCGGGCGCGGCGTTCAAAAAAGGGGGCGCGGTTACGCCTTTCGGCTGCGCTCCGCCGGCCATACCGACGCCGCCATGACGCCGGCCAGCACAATGCCGGCGCCCACGAACCCCTGCGCGCTGAGCGTTTCCCCGAGCAGCAGATAGGCGAACAGCGCCGTAAACACGGGCTCCGTACAAAAGGCCAGCGCGGCGAACGTGGCCGATATGTGGTGCATGGCGACGTTTTGCAGCACATAGGCCGCGCATGTGCCGCCCAGCGCCACATAGACTACCGCGCCCAGCGCTTTGCGGTTCGACAGCGCCTGCAGGTCCAAGCCGCCTTCAAAGAGAAACATGCACGCGATGCACAGGATGGCCGCCGCGCCGCACTGAATCGTGGACAGCGCGATGGGGTCTACCTGCGAAACGTATTTTTCGCTCAGCGCCAGCATGATGGCAAAGCACAGGGAGCACAGGAGCGCCAGGATTTCTCCCAGCCCAAAGACAAACCCGTCGGAGCCTCCGCACAGCAGATACATCCCCACGCAGACGACGGCGATGACCGGAAGAATCCTCCACTGAAAGCGCGTGCGCAGAATGATGGGGTCCAGGAAGGGAGAAAAGAGCACGGCAACCCCCATCAGAAAGCCCGCGATATTGGCCTGCGTGTACATCAGCGCCAGGCTGCTGAGCGTGAAGGACAGCGCGGTGAACACGCAGACCGCCAGGCACGGCCCGGGGCGCACGCCGCGCAGTCCCCTCCATACGCGCCGGCCAAACACCAGAACAAACGCCAGAAAAGCCAGCGAAAAGCGCAGCGCAATGGACGAAAAGGGCGCGATGCCCTGGCCGCCGATTTTAATCAGCGGATTTCCCAACCCCCAGAGCAGGCACTCCAGCAGGATGAGCCCCCCATACAGCATACGCCGGGAAGCGGAAGTCGCACGCATGCCCGCAGTCCTCCCTGTTCCGTTCTCTTTGGTTTCCTCGCCAGCGCCCCCGAAAAAACCCCCGGCCTGCCGCACGGCCCGGCGCGGGGGAAACAGGCTTGAAAAAGGGGCGGGATTCGCGCCTCCGGCGCACCGGGGCGCGCGGTTCCGGCCCGGTCCCTGTATTTCCTAGAACAGACCGAATATCTCGCCGTTTTCATCCACGCCGATACCGTCGGCCGCGGGCTGCGGCGGCAGGCCCGGCATGGCGATGATGTCGCCGGCAAAGGCGACCACAAACCCTGCGCCGCGCGAGAGGCGCACGCTGCGGATGGTGACTTCAAAGCCCTCCGGAGCGCCCAGCAGCTTGGGGTTGTCGCTGAAGGAATACTGTGTCTTGGCAATGCACACGGGCATCTGCGCGCACCCTTCGCTTTCCAGCTTTTTCAGCTGCGTCAGCACCCCGCGGCCCCAGACGACGCTTCGGGCTCCGTAGACGCGTTGACACACCGCCGCAATTTTGTCCTTGAGCGGCAGCGCGTCCTCATAGGTGAAGCGGAAATCGCCCGGCGTTTCCAGGGATTCCAGCACCATGCGGCCCAGCGCTTCGCCGCCCTCGCCGCCGCGCGCCCATACGTCGCAAAACGCGATGCGCGCGCCTTGCGCCCGCACGGCGTCCATGACCAGGTCGATTTCCGCCTGCGTGTCCGCGCTGAAGCGGTTGACCGCCACGGTGACGGGCAAGCCCCATACCTCGCGCACGTTGCGCAGATGGCGAAGCAGGTTGGCAAGGCCTTTGCGCAGCGCGTCCAGATTTTCCGCCCCCAGCTCCGCCTTGGGCACGCCGCCGTGCATCTTCAGCGCGCGCACCGTGGCGACCAAGACCATCGCGTCCGGACGCAGGCCGGAGGCCCTGCATTTGATATCGATGAATTTTTCCGCCCCCAGGTCCGCGCCGAAGCCCGCTTCCGTCACCACCACGTCCGCCAGCTTCATCGCCAGCCGCGTTGCGCTGACCGTGTTGCAGCCGTGCGCGATGTTGGCGAACGGCCCGCCGTGCACCAGCGCGGGCGTGTGCTCCAGCGTCTGAACCAGGTTGGGCTGCATCGCGTCGCGCAGCAGCGCGGTCATGGCGCCCTGCGCGCGCACGTCGGCGGCATAGACAGGGCGGCCGTCATAGGTGCGCGCCACCAGCATGCGGCCCAGGCGCTCCTGCAAATCCCGGATGTCCCGCGCCAGGCAGAATACCGCCATCACTTCGCTGGCCGCCGTAATGTCAAAGCCGTCTTCACGCGGCATGCCGTTGGCCTTGCCGCCCAGGCCCGAAACAATGGCGCGCAGCTGCCGGTCGTTCATGTCCATGCACCGCCGCCAGAGCACCTGGCGCGGGTCGATGCCCAGCGCGTTCCCCTGCATGATATGGTTGTCCACCATGGCGGCCAGCAGGTTGTTGGCCGCGGTGACGGCATGCAGGTCGCCGGTGAAATGCAGGTTGATGTCTTCCATGGGGATGACCTGCGCATAGCCGCCTCCGGCCGCGCCGCCCTTGACGCCGAACACCGGCCCCAGAGACGGCTCCCGCAGCGCCAGCATGGCCTTTTTGCCCAGCCGGTTGAGCGCGTCCGCCAGGCCGATGCTTACGGTGGTCTTGCCCTCGCCGGCCGGGGTCGGCGTAATGGCGGAAACCAGAACCAGCTTCGCGCGCGGCGCAAGGTCCGCGTACGCGGCGGCATCCACCTTGGCCTTGGCACGGCCATATGGCGCCCAGGTCCCTTCGCGCAGGCCTGCGCGCGCCGCAATCTGTTCAATGGGCAGCGGTTTCGCGTTACGGGCAATGTCCAGATCCGATGCCATAGAAACGTTCCTCCTCCGCTGTTTGCTGACTCCAGTATAGCAAGGCGGGCGGATAATCGCAAGGAATATTTGGGATAATGCTTGCAAAGGAGGAGACAAAATGAAGGAAATCAAACAAAACGCGCGGCTGGAACGGCTGCGGAGGAAGCTGGCGGTGTTGGCGAGGCTCTCCCGGCGCCACAAGAGCGATGTGGACGGCAGCTACACCGGCACGCCCCGGGACGGAGGCAAGCCGGTGCAGGATGCGGACGACCTATAGCCGGTGTGCGCCACGGGGAGGACGGCGCGCCCCTGCGCACGGGCGGACAGGCGCGGTCCTTCAGGGACGCGCAGCCTTCGCCTCCTGCGCAGGGGGCGTTTTTTGCGAAAAGCGGGGCATGCGCACGATGATTTCCACACAGTCGGGCTGCTCGCGGACGGTTTCCTCGGCGTCGAGCCCCGCTTTGCGCATCTGGCGCACCACGTCGCGAATGGCGTTGAGGTAGAGGCGGTGGTCGCGCATGAGCGGCAGTACCCGGCGCGCCGGACGCCCGTCTTGCTGCAGGGCGGACAGCAGGCTGAGGGCCAGCGCTTCGGCCTGGCGCGCCGTCAGGCGCTGCTCGCCCATGCGCTGCACGGCTTCCAGGCGCAAAGACGCCAGCGGCAGGCGGAGGAGGGCGCGGGCGTGGCGCTCGCCCAGGTCATAGGCGCGAAGCGCCTGGCACACGGGCGCTTCCAGGCGCAGAAGGCGGAGCTTGTTGGCGACGGCGCTCTGGCTTTTGCCGATTTGCCGGGCGAGGCGCTCCTGCGTCATGCCCTCCTCGCGCAGCACGTCGGCATACCCTTGCGCCTCTTCCAAATAATGCAAATCCTCGCGCTGCAGGTTTTCCACCAGCGCCAGCAGCGCGCTGCCGAGCGCGGTGGCCGGGAGCACCAGCGCGTCAATGTGCGTCATGCCCAGCAGCGCGCAGGCGCGAAGCCGCCGCTCGCCGGCAATCAGCTCGTAGCGCGAAGCGTCCACCGCGCGGACGGCAACGGGCTGCAGCAGCCCCAGCTGGCGGATGGAGGCGGCCAACGCGCCCAGCGCCGCCTCGTCAAAGGTGCGGCGCGGCTGGCGGGGGTTTGGCAGGATAGACTGCAGGGGAATGCTCCATACGCTTCGGGCGTTCTGCGGTGCGTGGCGGGCTGCGGGCGTCATGATGGTCCTCCTGCACGGAAACTGGCGCCGGCTGCGGCGGCCCGGCGCGCGTGGGTGCTGTGTTCGGCGGACCGGCCCGGATTCCTGCCGCGCGCGGCGGGGAATCGTTCGACGGGAAACGGCCCTGTGCCGGGGAGCATTCGGCGCTGTATAGAGGATAGTTTCGGGATGTGTTCCGGTACGGCGGCGGCAGCGCGCGCAGGCGGGCGCGGACGGGCGGGGAAGCGGGCGCATTCGCGCGAACGGTTGGGCGGAGAGGGGAAAGGGCCGGCGCGCAGGGCCCGCCGGGCACGGAAGCGGGCCGGGGCTGCCAAAATGCGCAAAAACGCAGAAATCGGGTGAATTTTGCCTTGACAGGGCAGCGATTCCTTTGGTACAATAGCACTTGCGTCAATAGACTCCGCTAGCCCCGGGTCCATTGAAACAGAAGGCGGCGACTGACCACCGCGGCCTTGTCCCCGAAGACCAAATGGGAGGAATCGCACGTGACAACGTTTATGGCCAAGGCCGCTACCGTCGAGCGCAAATGGTATCTTGTCGATGCCGAGGGCATGGTGCTCGGACGTCTGGCCAGCCAGGTCGCGCACATCCTGCGCGGCAAGCATAAGCCCACCTATACTCCGCATACCGACACCGGCGATCATGTCATCATCATCAACGCCGATAAAGTCGTGCTCACCGGCAGGAAACTGGACCAGAAGATCTATTACCATCATACCGGCTATCCGGGCGGCCTGAAAAAGACCCCCTATCGCAAGCTGATGCAGGACAAGCCGGAGTTTGCCGTCAAGCACGCCATCGTGGGCATGCTGCCCAAGGGCCCGCTCGGGCGCAAGATGGCCACCAAGCTGCGGGTCTATGCCGGCCCGGAGCATGAGCATGCGGCGCAGCAGCCGGAAGTGCTCAAACTTTCGTGACGCGGTAAGGAGGATCATCATGGCTCAGGTTTCGTATCAGGCCGTTGGACGCCGCAAGAAGGCTGTCGCCCGTGTTCGCCTTGTGCCCGGCGACGGCAAAATCATTATCAATAAACGCGATATCGATGATTACTTTGGCTTGGAGACGCTCAAAATGACCGTTCGGCAGCCGCTGGTGCTGACGGAGACGCTCTCTCGCTTTGACATCCTGGTGAACGTCCGCGGCGGCGGCCTGTCCGGACAGGCGGGCGCCATTCGCCACGCGGTATCCCGCTCGCTGTGCAAGGCGGATTCCGACCTTCGCGCCCAGCTGAAGAAGGAAGGCTTCCTCACGCGCGATCCGCGCATGAAGGAGCGCAAGAAGTACGGCCTCAAGGCCGCCCGTCGCGCGCCGCAGTTCTCCAAGCGCTAAGGGACCGACCTATCCGAAAAACAGGCTTTACACCCCCGGAAATCTGGCGTTCCGGGGGTGCGTTTTTTCTTTCGGATGCTGTATTTCGGGTGCTGTACGGGGAAATGGCTATTGACTAGTTAGAAATAACTAATTATAATATGGACAAGGGACCGCCGGCTTCAGGCCGCCGCTTTCTCCGGGCCGCCGGGAGCAACAGACAAAGCGCATAGGCCGGGGGCAGGCGGGCGCTCTGGGCGGACAGACGGCTTTGGCTCCCTTCGCTTTCGGAAAGGAGTTTCGCCGTCCGGCCATGCCTTCGGCCGATGGGGCGGCTTTCCGGCCCATGGCCCAGGGGGCGTCCGGCGTTCGGGCCTGTATCGTGGACTCTTATGGCTTTGCGGCAGAGGAAGCCGTGGGGCGGAGCGGCAGACCTGCGCCGCCGTGCGGTGCGGCCGCAGAGGCATTCTCCGAACAGGACAGGGCCTGTCTGCGTGCCGCCGGGACAGCGGGGAAAGGAGCCGGCAAAAGATGGCGTCATATCAAAAAAGTCCTTCTGAGCGCTCCGATTTAACGGACGGTTCCGTATGGAAGGGAATTCTGAAATTTGCCCTGCCTCTTCTGGCGGGGAGCCTGTTTCAACAGCTCTACACCACGGCCGACGGCATCATCATCGGGCGGTTCGCCGGCGCCAGCGCTTTGGCCGCCATTGACGGCGTATACAGCCTGACGAAGCTGCCCGTAAATTTCCTTACGGGCCTTTCCTCGGGGGCCACGGTCCTCCTGGCGCAGTACTTTGGCGCCAGGGAAACAGAAAAGATACGGCAAGGAGCGCATGCCGCATTTGGGCTGGCTTTGATAGGCGGGAGCCTTTTGGCCATCCTGGGGGTTGGGCTGGCGCCCTGGTGCGTCCGGATGATTCGGGTGCCGGACGATATCTACCGGCAGTCCCTGATATATGTACGGCTCTATTTCGCCGGCCTGGCGTTCGCCATGCTCTACAACATGGGCGCGGGGATTTTTCGTGCGGCGGGGGATTCGCGAACGCCTTTTTTACATTTTGCTTGCCGTCAAACTGGCCAATATCCTGTTGGATGTGGTCTTCGTGGGCGTGCTTCGCTGGGGCGTGACGGGAACGGCGGTGACGACGTTGCTGGCGCAATGCCTCAGCGCCGTTTTGATGCTCATGGCCTTGTCCAGAACACGCCTGCCCTGCCGGCTGGCTTTGAAATGGCATCCGCCCTGCCGGCAGGAAACCGGGGCGTTTTTGAAGCTGGGGCTGCCGGCCGGGATACAGTCGGCGCTGTACCCGATAGCCAATATCCTGGTGCAGTCCAGCATCAACCAGTTTGGTACGGAAAGCATTGCGGCCTGGGCGGTATGCGGCAAGCTGGATTTCCTCATCTGGCTGATTTGCGATGCCATGAGCGCTACGAACGCCACGTTGGTAGCGCAGAATATCGGCGCCGGACAAGCCGCCCGTGCCAGGCAAGGCGTTCGCATAGGCACGCTATCGGCGCTGTTGTGCGTAGCGGGGATAGGGGGCGTGCTGACCGTCGGGTCCGTCCCGCTGGGCAGCTGCTTTGTCGATGATGAAGGCGTCCTCTCGCTCGTGGGGCAAATCATGGCCTGGCTGGCTCCGTTGTATGTGCTCTATGTGCCCGGAGGCGTGCTGCCGGGCGCCATTCGCGGCGCGGGGGATACCTTGCGCCCCATGATGGCGGCGTTAATGGCTTCCTGCGGCGTGCGGGTCATTTGGGTGCTTTTCGTGGCGCCGACGGCTCCCAGCCTGTTTTTTACCCTGACATGCTATCCCGTGTCCTGGGCGGTGACCTCGCTGGTGTTTGTGGGATTGTATGCCTGGAAGCGGGCGACCGGAAGCCTCGGGCGCTAGCCCTCCATGCACGGATTTGCGGCATGGTGCGAAGCCATGCGGGGAGCGGGCAGAGAAGGCGGGAGCCGGGCGTCTCCCGCTTTTGCCGCCGGCATCCGCACGCTCTGCACTGGCGGGCAATCTGAGGATGTCCTGTCCCGCATCACGTCTCCATGGGCCGCCGGCGCTTCCTCGCTTTCCGGGTTCACGTGGGCGGCCGCCTCGCCGAAGAGGAGGACGGGCGCTGGCGGCCGTCTGTCCGGCCCGGCCCTGGCAGCGCCGGCCCGGCTGCCTGGACGGCGGTATTCAGCATGGAAAAGCGGGGCCCGATGCGCGGCATGCGATATGGGGCGGAATGCGCAGCGTCGCAGTTTGCTATTGACTTTTGCAGGGAAGCGTCGTATAATGCCATCCGTAGTTAGAAATTACTAACCAAGGAATTCGGCGCATAAGCGGGTCGTGCAAGTCCGCCGATATCGGCGGAACCGATGGAGGGGCGCGCGGCTTTGCACATTGGTTAGAAATAACTAACTTATGACAAAGGATTCGAAGTACGGGAGACGCTATGTCTGAGGAAATGGTCATACGCCATTGTTCCCCCACCCTGGCGGGAATGAAAACGGGCAGTTTGTTTTCCTGTTCCTATGGGGACGGGAAGCAGTTGACGCAAGAGCTTTGCAGATTCAATCGGATGCTGGCGCCGAAGGGCGTTCGCATGCTGCCTCTGCGCACAGGCGGCGGACGGGCGTTGATTTATCTCTACCGTCCCAATGCGCTGCGGCGTGACTTTGCCGATTTGCAGGCGCGCAGGCTGCTGGAGGAAAACGATTATCTGCCGGAGCGGGTCAATCAATGCGTGATTCGGCTCATCCAGAGGTTGAAATCGGAAGGCACGTTTCCCCATGAAATCGGCCTGTTCCTGGGATATCCTCCGGAGGACGTGCTGGGTTTTATTCACAACAAGGGGCGCAACCATAAATGCATCGGATGCTGGAAGGTGTACGGAGACGAAGCGACGGCGCGCGCCGTCTTTCGAAAATACAGGGAGTGCACCAGGATATATTGCCGGCAGTGGCGGCAGGGGAAATCCATCGAGCGGCTTACCGTGGCCGGTTGATGTTTCTAATAGGATATACAAAGAAAGGTTGGTATGTTATGAGCAAAATCGCAGTTGTCTACTGGAGCGGCACGGGCAACACGGAAGCGATGGCGGAAGCCGTGGCGGAAGGCGCCAGAGGCAAAGGGGCGGAGGCTGTCTTGATTCCTGCCGCTTCCTTTGACGCGGGGCAGATGGACGAATTTGACGCCATCGCCTTTGGCTGCCCCTCGATGGGCGTGGAGCAGCTGGAAGAAAGCGAATTCGAACCCATGTTCACGGCCTGCGCAAGCGGGCTGCAGGGCAGGCGGATCGCCCTGTTCGGCTCATACGGCTGGGGAGACGGGGAATGGATGCGCAGCTGGGAGACCCGGTGTGCGGACGACGGCGCGCTGCTTGTCTGCGACAGCGTCATCTGCAACGAAGCGCCGGACGACGAAGCGCTGGACGCATGCAGCGCGCTGGGCGCGGCGCTGGCATAGCCGCGCCCGCGGCAGCCGTTTGGCGCCGGGCTTGACAGGGCGCATGCGCTTTCGCATAATGGAGGCGTCGGGGAAATCCCGCGATACGCCGCGGCGGACGGGAAAGCGTGGAGCAGGGCCGGAAAGGAAAGACGCTCCGCTCCGCCCGCTGTACAACAGGAGGGAAAGCGATGCGTCCTGTTTCTTTGCTGTTTACCGGCTTTGAACCCTTCGGGGGAGAGGCGGTCAATCCGTCCTGGGCAGCCGTGGAGCGGCTGCCGGAGCGCATCGGCGGCGCATCCATCCGCACGCGGCGGCTGCCCGTGGCGTTTGAACGGGCGGGCGCGCTGGCCATAGAGGCCATAGAGGCGCTCTCTCCGGACGCGGTCGTCTGCGTCGGGCAGGCGGGCGGGCGCACGGGCATCAGCGTGGAGCGCGTGGCGCTGAACCTGGACGATGCCTCCGCGCCCGACAACGAGGGCTGCCGGCCCGTGGACGCGCCCATCCGGCCGGACGGTCCCTGCGCGTACCTGGCGACTTTGCCCGTCAAAAGACTGGTGAGCGCGCTGACACAGGCGGACATTCCCGCACATATCTCGAACTCGGCGGGAACATATGTCTGCAATCATGTGCTGTATTCGGTGCTGGACTGGCTGTATGCGCGCCGTCCGGACGTGCGCGCCGGGTTTCTTCATGTGCCGTATCTGCCGGAACAGTGCGGGGACAAGCCGTCGGCGCCCGCCCTGCCGCTGGAAACCATGGTGCGCGCGCTGGAAATCGTGGCGCGGACGCTGGCGGACGGCGGCATGTAACGCCGGCGCGGGCAGGACAAAAACACGCCCGCCGCAGGGGGCGGGCATATCGCGTATCGACAAATGGAGCACACATCCGCGGGGATGCAGGAAGGGGCGGGTGAGTCGTGCCGTATGGATTCAGGCTTCGGGCAGCAGCAGGTATACGCCGGGGCCCTGCGCCTGGAACGTCAGCAGGCCGCTGGAAAACGTGTGCCGGATTTCGGTCGGCACGCTGCCCGGGCCGACGCGCAGCAGGCAAAAATCCTGTTCGGAAACCAGCGGGACGGTCACGCGAAAGGCGCTGTCCGTCGAGACGAAGCCGCTTTCCGAAACAAAGGCGACGGTCATCGCGCGCGTCCCATCGGCCAGAGTACCCTCGCGCACGCACAATGCCCCGTCCGGGAGCACGCCGTCCACCATGGTATATTCCGCGCCTTCGACCCGAACCAGCGCGGGCTCGCCGTCTATGCCCCCGCATACGGGGCAGACCTGGACGCTCTGCCCGTCCGCGGCCGCAACCGTCCAGCGCGTGCAGACATCCCGCCTGTTTTCCCAGCAGCCCATGCGCAGACAGCCGGAACGGTGCATGCCGTCGCCGTCGACCACCCAGTCGCCCCAGATGTGGGTGCTCAAATCCTTCTCTCCGTAGGGACCGCCGCAGATTACGCAGACGGCCGGGCTGGAACAGGTGGCCGTGCCGCCGCTGCAAGGCGTTTGTTCCACCAATACTTGGTCACAGTCCGGATTGTCGCACTGGAGGCGGTGCGTGCCATCGCCGTTGGAAACATGGGTCTGGAAGCTGTGCGCCTGGCCGGCAATTTGCGTGCCGCAGCCGTACGCGCACGGCACGGTCTCGTCACAGGGAACGGCTTGCGCCTGGGGGGTGTGCATGTATCGGATTTCCGCCCTGCCGTCCATCGGGCAGTCGGGGTTTGCGCAGGTCCACACGCAATACTCCGCCGTGACTTCGGACGGCGCGGCGATGGGCTGGCCGCAGGACGTACAGACGGCGTCGGCCAGCGCGGCCGGACATGTCAGGAGAAGCAGGCAGACCAGCAGCGGCAGCCATGCGGATTTCACGGGCAATTCCCCCTTCCTGCAGACAGGATATGATGTGGATATTCCCTATTATAGGAGATGCCGGCCGGGAAGGCAAGCGCTGCCCTATGCCTGCGCCGCTGTCCCGCGCATCCACCGGCCGCTCCGCAGCCGCGCGCGGAACAGAATCAGGCGCAGCAGCCATTCCGCCCCATAGCTCAGCCATACGCCCGCAATGCCCAGCCCGCACGGAATGGTCAGTACCCAGCCGACCAGCACCCGGCCTATCCACATGGCCATCAGCGAAATGATGGTCACCGCCAGGGAATCCCCGGCCGCGCGCATTGCCGAAGGCGGCACATACGCGTCGCTCCAGACCATGGGCATCAGCACGGCCCCGATGCCAAGGGCCAGATAAATCTGCGGCAGGGCCTCCGCCGAGGGGGAGTAGAGCCGGAGCACCAGCGGCATGAAGGGGGATACCACCAGCACCGTGCCCAGAATCAGCACCCTGCCCATTTTGGTAAAGGACGCGCAATACTGCTGCGCAAGGTCGGGCAGATGCGCGCCGAAGCACTGGCCGCAGACCGTGGTGGTCAGCGTGGTCAGCGCAAAGGCCGTCGCGTAATAGAGGTTATAGGCAGAGGCGGCAATGCCGTTGGCGGCGATGGTGGCGGTGGACAACGTGGCAATGTACAGCTGCGCGACCACCGCGCCAGCCTGGAAGAGAATCTGTTCCAGCGACATGGGCAGGCCCACGCGGAAAATGCCGCGCTGAATCGCGTGCGAGACGCGCAGGAGATAGCCAAAGCGCATGCCCACGGGATTGCGCATGTGGAACAGCCACAAAACAGCCATTCCCGCGCCCACCACGCGCGCTATGATGTACGAAAGCCCGGAGCCTGTCACGCCCAGCTGCAAGCCGTTGATGCACACGAACGAGCAGACCAGATGCGTGCTGTTAATCACGATGGTCAGCGCGAGGCTGGACTTGGAGTCGCCCAATCCCCGGTAGATGCTGAAAATGGCGTTGTAGAGCGCATAGGGAATATAGGAAAGGCTTATCAAAAACAGGTATTGCGAGGCGTATTCGATCAGAAGGGGCTCCGCCATGGGGTAAAGCGCGCGCACCATCGGGCCGGCAAAGCCTGCGAAGGCGGCCGTGGCTGCCACCGCCGCCGCGCCGGCCAGCAGAATGGTCTGCCCGATGCACTGGCGCACGCGCTCGTCGTCCTGGGCGCCGCGCGCCTGCGCGACCAGGATGGAACCGCCCGTGGAAAGGCCCGCAAACACGGCCGAGATAATCATCCCCAGCGAGCCGACCATGGACACCGCCGCGACCGCGGCCTCGCCCGAGGAGGATACCATCGATACCGAGAGGATGTTGATAAGGTAAATGAACAGCTGGTCAAATACGAGCGGAACAAACATCCGCCAAAGCTGTGCAAAGGTGAACTGCTGCGTGGTCAGATGCCGTTCCAGCCATAGCCCAGTGCGCAGGGGACGGCGCAGCGAGCGATGATGGTGGTGCAAAAAGACCCCTCCCTTTTGTTGCGTTCGCCCATTATATTATGCGAAGCGCCTTGGATTGTAAAGCCCCGAAACGGAGAATTTGACAAACAGCGCGCGCGATGCTATGCTATATCCCATGAAGAAATGACTTGACAAAGGACGCGCCATGCTTTTTTCCAGCCTGAGCTTTCTCGTCTGGTTTCTGCCCGCGGTCGTTCTTGTGCACCTGGTTTTGCCGGCCCGCGCCCGCAACGCCATGCTGCTTGCGGCCAGCGTGTTTTTTTACGCCTGGGGTGAAATGGCCTATGTGCCGCTGGTGCTGGCGTCCATGGCCATCAACTATGCCCTGGGCCTGGGCTGCTCGGCCTCCCGCGCCTGGCTGCGCCATGCGTCGCTGGCGCTGTCGCTTCTGGTCAACTTCGGTGCGCTGGCGTATTTCAAATACGCGGCGTTTTTTCTGGAAACGGTCGGCCTGGGCGCCTGGGCGCCGGAGGTGTCGCTGCCGCTGGGCATCAGCTTTTATACGTTCCAGACCCAGGCATACGTGGTGGACGTCTGGCGCAAAAAGGTGCCGGCCGAAAAAAACCCGGTGGACTATGGGGCGTTTATTCTGCTCTTCCCCCAGCTGATTGCAGGGCCCATCGTGCTGTACACCGACGTGCGCAGGGAACTGAAGGCGCGCTCGCTCGACGCCCGGGCGCTGGAGACGGGCATGGCGCTTTTCATCGCGGGGCTTGCCGCCAAGGTGCTGCTGGCCAACCCGCTGGGCGCGCTGTGGGAGCGCATGCGCGCGCTGGAGGCGCTGTCCATGCCCGGGGCATGGCTGGGGGTGGCGGGGTTTGGATTGCAGATATATTTTGACTTCGCGGGCTATTCGCTCATGGCCATCGGCATGGGGCGCATGCTGGGCTTCCGCTTCCCGCAGAATTTTGACCATCCCTACGCGGCGCGCTCGGTGCGGGAATTCTGGCGGCGATGGCACATGACGCTCAGCGGCTGGTTCCGCGATTATGTCTATATTCCGCTGGGCGGAAGCCGGCGGGGCACGGCGCGCACGGTATGGAACCTGCTGCTGGTCTGGACGCTGACCGGCCTGTGGCACGGCGCGAGCTGGAATTTCGTGCTGTGGGGGCTTTGGTTTTTCGTGTTTCTGGTCTTGGAGCGCTTTGCGCTGGGCGGATGGCTGGCGCGCCATCGCGCGGTGGGGCTGGCGTATACGCTGGTTGTCGTCTTTCTGGGCTGGGTGCTCTTTGCCTTTGAAAGCGTGGCGGACGCCGCGGCCTATGGCGCGCGCCTGTTCTGCTTTGCCGGCGGGACGGACTGGCGCTATCCGCTGCGTGACAGCGCGGTGCTGCTGCTGATGGCGGTGCTGGCGTGCATGCCGCCGGTCGCAAAGCGCGCCTGGGCCCTGCTGGAAGCGCACGCCGTCCTGCGCGCCGCCGTGCTGGCGCTGGTGCTGGCGTTGTGCGTGGCGGCGCTGGTCAACGCGGAGTACAACCCGTTCCTTTACTTCCGATTCTGACACCGAAAGGAGGCACGGCATGCGCAGGCGAATGCAATGCCCGCTGTTTGTCCTGGCCATGGCGCTGCTGCTGTCGCTGGCGGCCCTGCAGCTTGTGCTGCCGGAGAAAGCGCGCTCGGACTGGGAAAACCGGCCCCTGGCCACGGGGAGCGCGCCGACCTGGGCTTCGGTCGTCAGCGGGCGATGGATGCAGGCCATGGAGGATGTCGCGGCCGATCAGCTGCCCGGGCGGCAGGGCTGGATGCAGCTCAATGCGCTGTGGGAGACGCTGCTGCTGCGGACGGAGCGCAACGGCGTGCTCCTGGGCAGCGGAGGGCGCCGGTTCGAGGCATGCACGGCGGCGGACTTTGATATGCGCACGGCCGAGGCGAACCTGGAGGCGCTGGAGGCGCTGGCCGCGCGAACGGGCAGGACGGTCCGCCTGCTGCTGGCGCCCCTGTCCAGCGCCGTGTACGGCGCGGAGCTGCCGTGGCAGTACCCGGCGGCCGACCAGGGAGCGCTGCTTCGGGCGCTGGATGACAAGGCGGTTCGGGTCAACGTGGTGGACGTGCTCCCGTCCATGCGCGAGCGGGCGGAGGAGATGCTGTACTATCGTCTGGACCATCACTGGACGGCCGCCGGCGCGCGCGTGGCGTACGAGGCGTTGGCGGCGCAGTGGGAACAGCAGCCGGCGCAGCCCGCGCAGACGCTGGCGGAGGACGGGTTCTACGGCGCTTATTTTGCCCAGGCGCCTTCGCCGCTGTGCGCGCCGGACACGCTTACCTTCGACCTGTACGACGGCGTGACGCTGCGCGTGGAAACGGAGGAAAAGGACCTGCTGTTCAATCCGGACGCGATGGCGGGGCGCGACAAGTATGCGGCGCTTCTGTGGGGCAACTACGGCCGCATCACGCTGGAAAACCCGGACGCGCCGCGGGGCACGCTGCTGGTGCTCAAGGATTCGTATGCCAACGCGCTGCTGCCGGCGCTGGCCCAGCATTTTTCGCGCGTCGTGGCGCTGGATTTGCGGTATTACGCGGGCGACGTGCTGGAAGAAACGGAAACCATGGAAGCGGAGGAAATCGTATGCCTGTATGGACTGTCCGGCTTTGCCGAGGATCGAAACCTGGCGGTACACGGCCTGGATTGGGGCGCATAGCGCTCTGCGCGCTGCTGTGCCTGGCGCTGTGCGCACCGGCCCTGGCCGAGGAGACGCCCGCGCCGCATGCGCTGTCCGGCTTTGTGGCCGAAGGCTATCCCGTCCCGGACGTGCCCGAATGCGATCGGGTGGACGACGGCTATTTTGCCGGCGCGGTGCTGGTGGGCGATTCCACGGCGGCGTCGTTTGAGCTGCTGGGGGTCGTGCCGGAGCTGACGACGATATGGGAGACCGGGCTTTCCCCGCGCACGGCGGAAAGCGACCATATTTTTGAGGTGGACAACCGGTATGTGACGCTGTCGGAGAAGCTGGAGAGCATGCAGCCGACGAAGGTGTATCTGTGGCTGGGGAGCAACGGCGTGGACACCAAAGCCGCCAAGCTGGTGCTGGAGGACTATGACCGGCTGCTCAACGCGCTGATTCCGCGCCTGCCGCATACGCTGATTTACCTGGTTTCCCTGACGCCGGTCAAGCTGGTCGCGCAGGAACAGTACGCCAACTATACCAACGAGCGCGTGGACGAATTCAACGAAGGGCTCCGGGCGCTGGCGGCTGCGCATAACGTCTATTACCTGCACGTCAACCACCTGCTGCGCAACGAAAAGGGCCTGCTGGACGGTGAGTACGGCGCGGGGGACGGCATTCATCTGCGCGCGTCCGCCTATGACCTGCTGTCGGCATACCTGTATACCCACGCCATTCCGGACGGACAGGAGGAATATCCATGAAATGTGCCATCCGATACGCGGCGCTGCTGCCGCTGCTCTGCGCGCTGTGCCTGGCCCTGTGCGCCTGCTCGCCCCAGGCAGAGACCGCGCCCGACTGCGCCGGGCTGGCGGAGACATTGGCCGCTTCCCAGACGTTTGCCGAGCTGACGGCCATCCCGCAGGCGCGGGCCGCGGTGCAGCTGGACATTGACGAGGCGCTGCTGGCGGACGCCGCCATGTCCCTGGACGCATCGCGCGCGACGCCGGAAGCCATTGTGGTGTTGACCGCCGTGGACGAGGACGCCCTGGAAACGCTCCGCGAGGCGCTGGAAGCCTACCGCGCGGCCCTGGAGGAGGAATACCGCGACTACCGGCCGGACGAGCTGCCCAAGGTGGAAAACGCGCTGCTCCGGACCCGCGGCCTGCAGGCGGTGCTCGTCATTGCCCCCGACGCCGAGGCGGCCGCCGCCGCGCTGGACGAGGCCTGGAAATAACCGGGACACCTCCCGCGCGCAAACGCCCGGCCGTCCGACCGGCGGCCGGGCGGACGCCATGACGGGGTGACGGGTCTGCAGCACAAAAGAATGCCGCCGCACAGGGGAACGCCCCGGCGGCGGCTTTTGTATGCGCTTGTGCGGGAATGCCGGCAGAAAAAGAGGGGCAAACGCAGGCCGCAGCGCGGCGCTACACCTTGGGGCCGTCCACCACGGGCTTTATCCATTTCAGGCTCAGCAGCCTTCGCAGGCACAGCACGGCCTTCACCCAGTCCTCGCATACCAGCATCAGCAGATAGACCACCAGGAAGTCCCAGCGCAGCACCAGCCCGCAAAGGGCCGTGACCGGCAGGGCGATGCACCATACGCTGATGATGTCGTACAACACGCCCACGCGCGTATCCCCGCCCGGGCGGAACACGCCGCAGACGGTGATGTAGGAGATGTTGCGGATGGGGACCTCGCATGCGTAGATGAGCATGATGGCCTTGGCGTACTCCGATACCTCCTGCGACACGTCGAACAGCCCCAGAAACGCGCCGCGCGTGAGTATCATGATGACGCCGACGAGAACGGAAACGATGGGCATGACCGCCGTAAAGCGCTTGGCATAGAGGATGCTGCTGTCCGTTCGGCCCGCGCCCAGCTCCCTGCCCACCAGCACGCCCGAGGCATGGCAAATCCCGACGTAGAAGGCGAAGAACATGCCCTCAATGGTGCGGAAAATGGTCAGGGCGGCATATTGGCTGGTGCCCATCCGGCCAAAGACCATGTTATACCCCGTCGTGCCCAGCGCCCAAAGTCCCTCGTTCAGCAGCGCGGGGATGGAAACGCGGATAAACGTGCGCACGAACGCGCCGTTGAAGCGCAGGAGCGAGCGAAGCGGGCAGATGAGCACGTTGCGCCGGAACCAGGAAAAGCCCAGGATGACCAGCGGGCTGCTCCACGAGGAAACCACCGTCGCCACCGCCGCGCCGCGCACGCCCATCTCCGGCAGCCCCCACGCGCCGAAAATCAGGCCGTAGTTGAGCACCGCGTTGAGCGCAACGCCGCAGATGCTGGCGTACAGGGGCAGGTTGACAACTTCCGTAGAGCGCAGCACGGTGCAGAAAATCTGCGTCAGCGCCAGCGCGGCATAGCTGAAACAGGCGATGCGCAGGTAGGACGCGCCCGCCTCTATCACCACCGGGTCGGTCGAATACAGGCGGATGACCGTCTCCGGCGCAAAAAAGGCCAGCAGGAACATGACCGCGGAAATGCTCAGGCATCCTACCGACAAAACCCCGTAGCTGCGCCGGATGCCGTCCATGTCCCGCGCGCCCCAGTACTGCGCCAGAAAGACGGCCGCGCCGGAGGACATGCCGTAAAAAAAGATATGCAAAAGCCACGCCCACTGTGCGGCCATGCCCACCGACGCGACCGCCACGTCGCCGAGCTTGCCGAGCATGAGCGTGTCGACCATGCCGAACGAACTGGTCAGCAGATTTTGCAGCGCAACCGGCACGGCCAGGCGCACGGCGGGCCTCCAGAAGTCCGCTCCGCCCAGGCGGTCCGGCAGCCGGGAAAGGACGCGCATCATGGATCGCGCGTCCTGACCTTGCGTACGTTGGTATGTTCGGCAATATCGTTGATGACCTGCGCGTTGTCCACTCTGCGGGGAATGTCCAGGGTATAGACGTTGGTATAGATGTTGCCGTTCTCGTCTTCCTCCACGCGGAAGTCCACGTTATGCACGCGGATATGCCGGGTGGACAGGTAGTCGTTCAGGAAAGCAAGCGTCTCCTTGCGGTGGACGAAGCTGACCTCGACGATCTTGTAGAAATGGCCCACGACCATGCGCTTGATGACGGTGAGCACCACCAGCGTGCAGCCGGCGCCCAGGGCGCAGATGCCGTAATAGCCCATGCCCGCGGCGATGCCGATGCAGGCGACGGCCCACAGCGACGCCGCCGTGGTCAGGCCCGCGATGTTGCGCTTGGTGGTAATGATGGTGCCCGCGCCCAGAAAGCCGATGCCGCTGACGACCTGCGCGCTCATGCGGCCGAGCGTGACGGTCACGGTATTGACGCCCTCGGCGTTGAGCTCCATGACCTGCATGGTAATCTTGGACTCGATAATGGCGACGATGGCCGCGCCCACGCACACCAGGATATGCGTGCGCAGCCCGGCCGGATGGCGGCGCGTCTCGCGCTCATAGCCGATGATGCCGCCTGCGCAGATGGCCACGCACAGCCGGAGCAGAATATCAGTGTACGTCATGGTCATAGATGCTGCATCTCCGTGCTTGAAATCATTCGCTGCCTTGCCGGCAGGGAATTGCGGTAGAATAAGTAAACCATATTCCGCCGGGTTCGTCAAGCCCGGCGGCGCAGTTTCAGCCGCCGTGCCGCCGTTCCAGCGCCAACAGCCACGCCTTGGCCTCCAGGCCGCCCGCGTAGCCGGTCAGGCGGCCGTCCGCGCCAATCACCCGATGGCAGGGCACCAGGATGGGAAGCGGATTGCGCCCGTTGGCACGGCCCACGGCACGGCCGGCGGCCGGCCTGCCGATACGGGCGGCCAGCTCGCCGTAGGAAAGCGTCTGGCCATAGGGAATCGCGCGCAGCGCGTCCCAGACCTGGCGCTCAAACGGCGTGCCCTGCGGGGCCAGCGGAAGCGCAAACGCCCGCCGCGCGCCGGCGAAGTATTCGTCCAGCTGGCGCGCCGCCTCGCGCAGCAGCGGAGTCCAGCCCTCGCGGAAGGCGGCCGGAGCGGCTGTGCCGCGAAAGAATACGTGGGTCATGCTCCCCGCCTCCTCGGCCAGACCCATCGGGCCCAGGGGCGTATCCACCCATACTGCCTGTTTCATACCGGCATCCGCTCCCGCAACCATTGAATTTCCGCCGCATGGCCGGCGTCGTCCGTGGGGGTTTCCAGGATAAAGGGAAGATGGCGCAGCCGGGGATGGCAAGCCACGGCCAGCAGCGCGTCCGGCCCGATGCAGCCCCGGCCCAGCAGGGCATGGCGGTCCTTATGGCTGCCCCGGGGGTACTGGCTGTCGTTGAGATGGACGGCGCGCAGGCGGGACAGGCCCAGCGCGCGGTCAAACGCTTCCAGTACGCCGTCCAGGTCGCCGGCAATATCATACCCCGCGTCCCAGACATGGCAGGTGTCCAGGCATACGCCGAGCCGGTCGCCCAGCGCCGTGCGGTCGATGACGGCGCGCAGCTCTTCAAACGTGCCGCCCACCTCGCTGCCCTTGCCGGACATGGTTTCCAGCAGCACGGTCGTGCGCATCGGTTCGTGGAGCACCACATCCAGCGTGGCCGCAACGCCACGCACGCCCGCGTCCGGGCCCTGGCCCACATGGCTGCCGGGATGCAGGTTGTACAGCTGCCCGGGCATCAGTTCCATCCGGGCCAAATCTTCCGCCAGCGCCGAGCGCGCAAAGGCCAGCACGCGCGGGTCCTTGCCGCAGGGGTTGAGCGTGTAGGGCGCATGCGCGACCAGCGGGCCGAAGCGGTGCTCCTCCAGCAGGGCGCGCAGCGCGAGGATGTCCTCGGGAGCGACCGCCCTGGCTGCGCCGCCGCGCGGATTGCGCAGGAAAAAGGCAAAGGTATCCGCGCCCATGGCAAGGGCGGTGCGGCCCATGGCGAGATAGCCGCGGGCCGAGGAAAGATGGCTGCCCAGGTATGACATGGCACGTTTCTCCTTCTATTTGCATTGTACAGGAACAAACAGGGATTTACAAGCGCCGCCGCGCATGTTACGATATTTCTATTACCTGGCACGGCAGCGGAGGGAGAGCGCATGGCAAATATGCTGGACTATCTGGCATGGCGGGGCGATTTGCCCGTCGACCGCGACCCGCTCAACGAAAACGACCGCCTGATTTTTTCCCAGCTGGCCTATGTGGCCTTTGACCGGCTGGTGCCGTCGGGCTATGGCGACAGCGTGGCGCTGGGCGAGGCGGCGAGCAGGCTGCTGGCGATGGATCCGGAAGCGGAAACCATCCATCAGACCAGCTATCTGTGGGAGGGAAACAAGCGCCTGCTGACCGCGCTGTCCGTCAGCGCGCGGTTTGCGCCGATGCGCCTTTCGGGGTATGTGAGCGAGATTTCGCAGGAACATCAAAAGCAGTTCGCCGCCCTGACCATACAGCCCGGGGACGGCAGCGTGCAGGTGGCCTTTCGCGGTACGGACGATACGCTCGTGGGCTGGAAAGAAGACCTGAACATGGTCTTTGACGCGCCGGTGCCCGCCCAGCGCGAGGCGGTGTCCTATCTGTGCGGCGCGGCGGCGCTGCCGGGCCCGCTGTATGTCTGCGGGCATTCCAAGGGCGGCAACCTGGCGGTCTATGCGGCGGCGCATTGCCCCCAGAGCGTGCAGGCGCGCATCGTCCAGATTATCAACCATGACGGCCCGGGCATGGACGAGCAGACCGTGGCGTCCGAGGGCTACGCCCGCATCCGCCCGCGCCTGAGCACCTATCTGCCCAGCTTCTCCATCGTGGGCATGATGCTCGAGCATGAGGATACCTATACCGTAGTGCAGAGCGAGAACAAATCGGTATTGCAGCACGACGCGCTGTCCTGGCAGATGATGGGCGCGCGCATGCTGCGGGCGGAACAGCCGAGCGAGGCGAGCCTGGACGCCAGCCGCGTGCTGCGCGCCTGGATTGCCAGCCTGCCGCGCGAGGAGCAGCGCCTGTTCGCCGACGCCGTGTACGAAATGGCCACCGCCGCCCATGCGCGAACGCTGTCCGATTGGGAAGACAACTGGCCCGCCAGCGCGCTGGCGGGGTTTTCCGCGCTGCGCGCGCTGGAACCGACCAAGAGAAAAGCGCTGGAACGTGCGTTGGGGAGCCTGTTTTCCGTCGTGGCGCGGAGCATTCGGCTGCCCTGGCGCAAGGATGAGGAGATATCGGAATAAAAAAGAAAACGGACGGGAGGCGTGCCCATGCATCAGGAGGAAGAAAAGCGCGCTGGGTCGCTGCCGGAGCAGACCGCGCAGCGCATCATCGCCTATATCCGCGCGCAAAAGCTGCAGCCGGGCGACCGGCTGCCCTCTGAAATCGCTTTGATGCGCCAGCTGGGCGTGGGCCGCAACACCCTGCGCGAGGCGCAGCGGGCGCTGGCCTCGCGCAATATCCTGCACATCCGCCAGGGCGCGGGCACATTCCTGGCCGAACGGCCGGGCGTGGCGGACGATCCGCTGGGGCTGCAGTTCATGTCGGATGGCATGCGCCTGGCGCGCGACCTGATGCAGGTGCGCATCATGGTGGAGCCGCCCATCGCCGCGTTGGCGGCGCAAAACGCGACCGGAGCGGAAATCGACGCCCTGGAGGGCTGGTGCGAGGCGGTGGAGGCGCGCATGGACGCGGGCGAGGACTTCACGCGCGAGGACCAGCGCTTCCACGAACAGCTTGCGCGCTGCAGCCACAATCAGGTTGTTGGCAGCCTCGTTCCGATTATCCATCAGGGCGTCGTCGCCTTTTCGCTGGAGCATGAGCGCACCGAGACGCTGACGCGGATGACGCGGCTGACGCATCGGCGGATTCTCCGCGCGGTGCGGGAACGCCGCGCGGCGGACGCGCAGCAGGACATGCTTTACCATCTGCTGTATAACGACAGCCGGCGCGCGCTGCGGGAGACCGGGGATGCGGACGCCGTCTCCGGCCGCTGAGCCCATGCGCACCGGCGACACTTGTAAAAAGGAGGAAGAATCATGCGGTATCGGGGATGTATATGCCTGCTGTGCGCCTTGCTGGCCTGTGCGGGCGTGCCTGCGCAGGCAGAGGAGAGTCAGACGGCGGCGGAGGGAGAAAGGATGGTGTTTCGTCTTCTTTCCGCCGGCGAATCTGTCGACAGCACGGACTATCTGCCCTATGCGTCCGTGCTGGACGCGTGCAGCGAGAAATGGAACGACCCGTATCTGGTCTATTACCTGTATGACATGGACGGCGACGGCGTCAAGGAACTGATTGTGCAGGAAGGCACATGCGAGGCGGATATGCTCTGGAACGTGTATACGCTCTGGGGCGGCGCGCCCGTGTGCCTGGGCGGCGTCAGCGCGTCGCACTCGCTGCTGTATCCGTGCCCGGAAGGCGGCATGTATCTGCTGCGGGGACAGATGGGCTTTGAGACGATTCTGCATGTGACCCTTTCCCAGGGGCGGTTGGACGCGCAGACGGTGTCCGAGCGGGAGGTACCGCCCCAGGAGGATTATACCCAGCTGCCCGATTACGGCGTGCGCAGCGCGCTGATTTCCGACCATAGCCTGCTGGCGCCCTGAGGGGCGCCGCGACAAAGCTGCGCGACGCAGCGCGTTGAAGCCGGCCGCCTGAACGCCCGCGTTCAGACGGTCGGTCTTTTTCGCCGGGGACCGCGCCGCACCTCTTTTCGCACGCCGCATAGGCTGAGAAGGGGAGGTGACGCGCATGCGGATTCTCCGTGTCGAGGGCGGCAGGCGTCTGTGCGGGCAAATCCGGGTAGGCTGCGCGAAAAACGCGGTGTTGCCGATGCTGGCGGCGTCGTTGCTGGCCGGCGGACCGGTTCGGCTGTCGGACGCGCCGGACATCAGCGACGTGGAGCATATGCTGGAAATCCTGCGCATGCTGGGATGCTGCGCCGCGCGCGAGGAAGGGGAACTGCGCATTGACCCGTCGGGCCTGAAGGAAGAGGCGCTGCCGGACCGCCTGGCCAAGAAGCTGCGCTCGTCCATCTTTCTGCTGGGCCCCATGTTGGGCCGCTTGCGGCGCGCGGTCGTTACATATCCCGGCGGCTGCGACATCGGCCTGCGGCCCATCGACCTGCACCTGCAGGGCCTGCGCGCGCTGGGCGTGCGGATTGACGAGCGCAACGGGCAGATTGTCTGCGACGGCAGGGCCATGCACGGGGGCACGGTGCATTTTGATTATCCGAGCGTGGGCGCGACGGAAAACGTCATGATGGCCGCGGTGCTGACCCCGGGCAGAACCGTCGTGCACAACGCGGCGCGGGAACCGGAGATTCTGGATTTGCAGCGCTTTATCAACGCCATGGGCGGCAACGTGCAGGGCGCGGGCACCCATACCGTCGTCATAGACGGCGTGCGGCGGCTGCAGGGCGTGCAGTATCGCGCCATGCCCGACCGCATCGTGGCCGGGACGCTGCTGGAAGCGCTGGCCATTACGGGCGGCGAAGGGGCGGTGCTGGGCGTGGACGCCCAGGACCTGACCGCGGTCATCGCCAAGCTGCGGGAAATGGGCTGCCGCATCCAGGAATCGCAGGACCGCATTGACCTGTGCGCGCCGTCCCGTCTGAAGGCGTTTGCGCACTTGCAGACATCCCCGCATCCGGGATTCCCCACGGATATGCAGGCGCAGACCATGGCGCTGGCCACCGTGGCAGAGGGCAGCTCGGTCATCATGGAAAACGTGTTTGAAAACCGCTTTACGCACGTCCCGGAATTTGGCCGCATGGGCGCGGATATCCTGGTCAGCGGGCGCATGGCGGTCGTACGCGGCGTTCCGGCGCTCCACGGGGCGCGCGTGACCGCGCATGACCTGCGCGGCGGCGCGGCGCTGGTGCTGGCGGGCCTGTGCGCCCGGGGCGAGACGGAGGTGGAGGGCGTGGCGCTGATTGACCGGGGCTATGCGTGCCTGGAGGGGCAGCTGGCCGCGCTGGGCGCGTCCATAGCGCGTGTGGACGTGGAAAGCTGATTCCGGCGCACGCGGGTCTGCCCCGCGACGGGCCCGCGCGCCGGCCTGTCCCCGAGGTTTCTTCCGGAGTTTGCGGGGGAAAAGCAGGGAAACGGAGAAAAAACGGAGAATTTACCCCCGGTACCATGCGCATGCGCCTGTGCCGGAAAGGAAACGCCATGAAGCTCGCCCGGAAAAAACAGACCACCCATCCCGGCGCCATTGCCACCGTGACGCTGCTGGCGCTTTTGTGCGTCGCGGCGCTGCTGCTGAGCAGGACGGTGTTCGTGGTGCACCGCATCACCGTGGAAGGCAGGCGCCTGTTGACGGACGAGGAAATCATCTCCGCCGCCGGGCTGTCCTACGGGCAGAGCATGTTTTCCGTGGATGCGTCGGAGGTGGAAAAGCGCGTAAACGAGCATCGATACCTGGATTTCGTCAGCCTCTGGCGCGATTTTCCCGACCGGCTTATCCTGACCGTAGAGGAAAACACGCCCTATGCGACGATGCTGTGGATGGGCACGCTCATTATGCTGGACAAGGAAGGCATCGTACTGGAGCAGATGGTGGACATTGATATCGCGCTCAACGTCCCCGTCATTACCGGCGCGCAGGTGGCCTCCGTCCGCGTCGGCCAGCCCATCGCCTTCTCGACGGCGGGCCAGGAGGACGCCGTGCGCGCGCTGCTGTTTCATGCCGAGGAACAGGGGCTCCTTTCGGACATCGCGGAATTGAACGTGGCGGATCTGGACAACCTGTACCTGGTAACCTACGACGGCCTGCAGGTCCTGCTGGGCAGTGAGACGGACCTGCAAAAGAAAATCGCCGCGCTGGACGCGGTGCTTCCGCAGCTGCGCAGCGGGTATACGGTGCGCGGCGGCGTACTGGACGTTACCACGGGAACGACCGCGGATTTCAAAGCGCCGGTGCTCGAGATTCCGTAAAACAAACCGACGGTCGGTTTGATTTTCGGCAAAATAAGAAATTTCCATGCACTTTTTTGCTTTTTTCGCCGCGAAAGCGGCAAACCTTGTCTTGCAATCATCGTCAAGACAGGGTACAATAACGATGATGCAATGGGCGCATATGCCCGCTCGCGCTTTTGGACGAGACGGGCGTGTTGGCCTTACCCAATTGGACAGGGGGTATCATCATGAAAAACATGGCGGCGGCCATCGACTTTGGCACCTCTAAAGTCGTCACGCTGGTGGCGGAAAGCGGCGGGTATCATCGCTGCGATATCATTGGCGCCGGTCAGGTACCCTATGACGGCTATATCGACGGCTATTGGAATACGCCGGAGAAGGTCGACGACGCCATCCGCGATTCCATTCAGGAGGCGGAGGCGCAGTCGCACCGGCATATCCGGGAAATTCATGTGGGGGTTCCGGGCGAGTTCTGCCGCGTGTATGTCACGGAGACGACGCTGCAGCTGCAGGGTGTGGACCCGCATGTCACCCCCGCGGACGTGGAGCGCATCTTTGCCATGGCGGACCAGGAGATTCAGCCGGTGCGCGGCGTGATTATCCATCGTTCGCCGGCCTGGTTCATGGTGGACGACGGGAAAAAGACGATGGAGCCGGTGGGCATCAAGGGCTCGGCGCTCAAGACGTTCGTTTCCTTTATTGTGGCGGATGAATTCTTCCTGAACGATATCAATCGCCGGATGCAGAAGCTGGGCATCGAGGTGGCGGGCTTTTTCTCCTCGCCGATGGGCGAGGCGCTGCTGTTTTTGCCGCCGGAGGACAGGGACCGCACGGCGGTGCTCATCGATATCGGCTACCTCAATACGGAAATTATGGCGGTGGAAGGCGACGCGCTGGTCTTTCATAAGGTGATTCCCATGGGCGGCGCGCATATTACGGTGGATTTGACGTACGGCCTGGAAGTGACCATGGCGATGGCAGAACAAATCAAGCGCAGCTACATTTTCGGGATGCCCGGGGGCGACAATATAGAGGCGGTCAACGAGAGCGGACGGCCCGTGACGTTTACGCGCGACGATGTGGCGCGCGTGCTGGAGCCGCGCGTGGACGAAATCGCCGAGAAAATCCGCGAGGAGCTCAACCACAGCGGCGTGCGCCTGGGCAGCTGGTCCAACGTCTACCTGACCGGCGGCGGCCTCGCCATGATGCGGGGAGGCCGGGAGTACCTCTCGGCGCAGATGGAGCGGCCGGTGCGCTCGCCCACGCCCAAGGCGGCCAAGCTCAACAGCCCCGTCTATTCCAGCGCGCTGGGCTTAATCGATTTGGTCTTTGAAACCATTGAACAGCAGGTGGAAAACGGCGGCGTCTTCGACAGGCTTAAGAGCCTGTTTAAGCGATAAGCATCGCGGGCGAACGGGAGGCCCGATATACAGGAATTGAGGGGGATGACAATGCTGGAGTTTGAGGTTGAACAGAACAGTTTCGCTTCCATTAAGGTCGTCGGCTGTGGAGGCGCGGGCGGCAACGCCGTCAACCGCATGGTGGAAGAGGGCCTGCGCGGCGTGGAATTTATTTCCGTCAACACCGACAAGCAGGCGCTGGCCATGTCGCTCGCGCCCAACCGCCTGCAGATTGGCGATAAACTGACCAAGGGCCTGGGCGCCGGCGCAATCCCGGATATCGGCCGCCGGGCTGCCGAGGAAAGCCGCGAAGAAATTGCCCAGATGCTCAAAGGGGCGGATTTGGTGTTCGTCACGGCGGGCATGGGCGGCGGAACGGGCACGGGCGCCGCGCCCATCGTGGCGGAAGTGGCGCGCGATTTGGGATGTCTGACCATAGGCGTCGTCACCAAGCCCTTCCTTTTTGAAGGCAAACAGCGCATGAAAAACGCCGAAGGCGGCATCCAGGATTTGATGCAGCGGGTGGATACCCTGGTGGTCATTCCCAACGACCGCCTGCTGCAGGTGGTGACCAAGGGCACCACGATGATGGAAGCCTTCAAAATTGCCGACGACGTGCTCCGACAGGGCATTCAGGGCATTTCCGACCTGATTGCCGTGCCGGCGCTTATCAACCTGGACTTTGCGGACGTAAAGACCGTCATGGAATCCGGCGGCATGGCCCATATGGGCATCGGCGTCGGCAAGGGCGAGAACAGCATGGTCGAGGCGGCCAAGAACGCCATCTCCAGCCCCATGCTGGAAACCTCCATCGACGGCGCGCGCGCCGTGCTGATGAACGTGACGGGCGGCGTGAACATGTCCATCGTGGACATCAACGAGGCGGCGCAGCTGATTATCCAGGCCGCGGACAACGAAGCGAACATCATCTTCGGCGCGGGCATCGACGAGACGCTCGAGGACGAAGTGCGCATTACGGTCATTGCCACCGGCTTTGAGAAAACCCCCTTCCCGCCCAAGGAGCCGCCGCGCAAGCCCTATGAGCGCGAGCGCGAACGCCTGTACGCCACGGCGGACAGGACGCCCTCCTACGGCGGCTATTCTTCGGGCTGGCATGCCCAGACGGAGAGCGCGCGCGTCCGGCCGGACGAGCCGGAAATCCCCGCCTTTGTCAATACCCGGCAGCAGCCGCCCGTGCAGCCCGCACGCCCCGTATACGCCCAGCCGCAGCGCCCCGATCTGGAGCCGCAGGCCGCGCCGGAACCCATGCCGGAACGCGGCGGCGCAGGCAGCGACGTGCCCGCCTATCTGCGCAGGCCGCCGAAGCGTTAATCGTGCGCAGAGGGCTGCTGCTGGCGTGGCTGGCATGCTGGATATGCCTGGCGGGCTGCGCCGCACGCGCGGAAATACCGCTGATTGATACGAGCGCGGCGTGTCCCTTTGACGAGGGCACGCCGCTGTTTGAAGCGTTCTTTCTCAACCTGGGCCTGGGGAACGACGGCTTCCTGCTGCGGTGCGGCGGGGAAACGCTGCTCATAGACGGGGGCGAAGCCGGCTGCGAGCGCGCCGTGGAAGCGCTGCTGGCCGAGCAGGGGCTGGAGCGCCTGGATATGATGCTCAATACCCACGGCGATGCGGACCATATCGACGGCGCAGTCCGGCTGCTGCGCGACGGCTATGGCGTATCCGTGTTCCTTTCGCCCTATCGGCCCGACGCCGCGCCGTCCACCTATGACCCGCTGTTTCCGCTCCTGGAGGAAGCGGGCGCCGCCTTTGTGACCGTGGGGCATGGCGATATCCTTGCGCTGGGCGACGCGCGGGTATTCGTGTACCGGGACGATGACCAAACCCATGGCGCCAACGCGCGCTCGCTGGTGCTCAAGGTCAAGTATGGGGAGCGCGTGCTGCTGCTGATGGCGGACGCTTCGGGGGTCGGGCAGCGCCGCCTGCTGGAAATGCTGGAGCCGGAGGACCTGCGTGCCGATGTTTTCAAGGTCGCCCACCATGGCATCACGCCCAGCGTGCCCAATTTCCTAAATGTGGTCAGGCCGCTCGCCGCGGTGGTGACAAATGGCCGCGACTATGTGGCCGAGACGGTCCGACAGTTGGAATACCGCGCAATCGACGATTACTACACTGCCGAAGGAACGGTGTATATGGCCACCGACGGCGCAAGCTGGTGGATATGTCAGTCCTGAGGCAGGAACGCAAAGGACGGAGGAAACGGGAATGAAACACTATCGGTTGTACGGCTGCCTGGCGCTCTTGCTGGCGCTGTGCCTGACGCTGTCGGGGCTGGCGGTGGCGCAAGAAGAACGGGAATTCTCGCTGATTGCGTATCCGGAAACCACGGACCGCGCCACCAATGCCGTGGGCTTTGGGGGCGTGCCGGGCGAGAGCTACGCGCTCTGGCAGGGATTTGAGGGGACCTGGCAGGATACGCCGCAGACGGTGACGCTCGCGCTGGACGAGGAGGAAGGCGCGTTTACGGTGGAATGCGTGCCCGGCGTGAACGATTTCGTGCTCACCGGCGCGCAGGCGCAGTCTCCGCAGGAAGAGGGCGGCATCGCCTTCCAGATTGTCTATACGCCGGTGGAGCCGACGGAAGCCCCCGCGGAGCCGACGGAAGCCCCTGCGGAGCCGACGGAAGCGCCCGCAGAGCCGACAGAAGCGCCCGCAGAGCCGACAGAAGCCCCCGCCGAACCGACGGAGGCGCCCGCGCCGGCACAGGGGGAATACCGCACGCTCAAGCTGTGGACGCGCGGCGACGATGTCCTGGCGCTGCAGCAGGGGCTGGCCGGCCTGGGCTATAACGTCGGACGCGAAGACGGCATTTACGGCCCCAGGACGCGCGCGGCGGTCATGCGCTTTCAGCGGGCACAGTCGCTGACGCGCGACGGGATGGTCGGCGAGCAGACGCGCCAGGCGCTGGCTGCGCTGGGCGTGGACATTCCTGCGTATGTCGCTCCGGACGCAACCATGCCCGAAGGGTTTGAACGCATTCTGCAGCGGGGCATGGCGGGCATGGACGTGCGCGCCATGCAGGAAGCGCTGATTGTGCGCGGGTATCTGGACGATACCGCGGACCATATTTTCGGCAATAAAACCCGCGCGGCGCTGCGGGCGTTCCAGCGCGATAACGGGCTGCGGGACGACGGCGTGGCCGGCCCTGAGACGCTCCGGGCGCTGATGGAAGGGCTGGATATCCAGGTGGAGCCGGACCAGGCCGAGCCGGAGGCAACGGCAGCGCCGGAAGCGACAGCGGAACCGGAAGTGACGGCGGAGCCGGAGGCCGAGCATCCCAACGGCTGAGGCCGCGCGAAGGGCCGTTGAAAAACGCAGGTTTTTCAACGGCCCCAGCTTGTCGAAAAAGGTCGGCGCAGCCGGCCTTTTTCGCCAGGACACGTTTCCCCTGCGCCTGGGGGCGCGGCCGGGGAAACGTGCAGGGAAACCTTGCTGCGCAAGGCTTCCGAACCCGCCGCGCATGTCGCCGGGTTCGGATGGCAGTTGGAGGGCTTCGGCCCTCCAAACCTCCCAAAGGGGTTCTTCGACGGTCC
Source organism: Candidatus Avichristensenella intestinipullorum (assembly GCA_018713305.1). GTDB lineage: Bacteria > Bacillota > Clostridia > Christensenellales > Aristaeellaceae > Avichristensenella > Avichristensenella intestinipullorum. Next base: position 75 of record DVFI01000099.1, on the reverse strand, counting down.
GAGGCCGTTGAAAAACGCAGGTTTTTCAACGGCCCTTTTTTTGTCCCGCAGCCTTGGGGCGGCGGGACGGGGCGG